>JASFQI010000196.1:0-8978 GCA_050115555.1 Desulfobacteraceae bacterium | reverse complement strand
CAAACCCGGCCGAGGGTTTTTACCGTCTTCGGCGGGAGCGTTTCGGCCTGGTGATCCTGGAATCCTCCTTGAAGGCCGGTAAGAGCCGAGGCGAACTCTGTCGAAGGATGAAGGCGCTCGGTCACGGAGTCCTTATCACCCTGGTCACGGAGGATGGAGGGGACACTCCGGACATTCTGCCGCCCGAGGTCGATCTGGTCCTGAAGAAACCCTTGTTCATGGACGCCTTCCAGGACCACATCCAACGTCTGTTCCGAGGAGGCGGCCCCGGAACCATTCTCCGTTCCGAAGGGAAATGATCTTTCGAAGAGCGGTCCTGGATCGGTTGCAGAACATGAATGATCGGCAGGAAAGGCCCCGGGTTCCCCTGGCCGAGCGTATGCGGCCCCGGCGGCTGGAAGACATGGTCGGCCAGGATCACGTGATCGGCCCGAACACTCCGCTTTTTCGAGCGCTGCGCAGCGGACGTCTCTTCTCCCTGATTCTCTGGGGCCCACCCGGCTCCGGAAAAACAACGCTGGCACGGCTCATGGCCGGACGTTCCGGAGCCCCTTTTCGCTCGCTCTCCGCCGTCACATCGGGCGTAAAAGATGTGCGTGAAATCATTCAGGAGGGCGGGGATACCTTTCGCTCCAAGGGGCTCCCCACCCTCCTTTTCATCGATGAGATCCACCGCTTCAACAAAGCGCAACAGGACGGCTTCCTCCCACACGTGGAGAGCGGGCGAATCGTTCTCATCGGCGCCACGACCCAGAACCCGTCTTTCGAGGTGATCCCTCCCCTGCTCTCCCGGGCACGGGTCCTTCGGCTGCAGCCCCTAGCGCGGAATGACCTGGAAACGATTCTGCGCCGTGCCCTGACCGACCGTGAGGCCGGCCTGGGAGACACGGGCGTGCAGGTAACTCCAGAGGCCCTTGCCCACATGATCGATCTTGCGGGGGGCGACGCCCGGGTCGCCTTGAACAACCTGGAGCTGGCGTTTGAACACGTCCTGGAAAGCGACTCTCCGGTCGTGGACCTTTCGGTGGTGGAGGCCGCGTTGGACCGAAAGGCCCTTTCCTACGACAAAGACGGCGAAGAGCACTACAACCTGATATCCGCCTTCCACAAAAGCCTTCGAGGTGGTGATGCCCAGTCGGCCCTCTATTGGCTCTACCGGATGCTCGAGGCTGGGGAGGACCCCCTCTTCATTGCCCGAAGGATGATCCGGTGCGCCTCGGAAGACGTGGGCATGGCAGACCCCAACGCGCTTCGCATGGCGCTCTCGGCGTTCGAGACATGGGAAAAGGTCGGACCGCCGGAAGCCCGGCTGGCCTTGGCACAAGCGGCGGTGTACCTGGCCTCGGCGCCGAAAAGCAACGCGCTCTACCTGGCAGAGAAAGCCGTCCTGAAGGAAATTCAGGACACAGGCGCGCAGGCCGTGCCCATGCACCTTCGAAACGCTCCCACGGCTCTCATGCGCCAATCCGGTTACGGCAAGGGCTACCTCTACCCCCATGACTTCAAGGGCGGATGGGTACGCCAGGACTATTTTCCTGAAGGGACCCGCAACCGGGAGTATTACCGTCCCACAAACAGGGGAATCGAAGAGAGGATTCAGCGACGGATGGCCGAGCTTCGAAGCCGAAAGGATGATACATGACCGGGGAGCAAACGAAAACGGCGGCTCCCTGGCCCTCGATCTCGGTCATTGTCCCGGTTCGGATCGTGGATGAGGAATTCCTCGCGTGCCTGCAAAGCCTGTACGCCCTGGACCCTGCGCCACAGGAGGTCCTCCTGGTCCTGGACGGGAGCCCCGACGAGGTGCCCAAGGAAGAGGGCAGGGACCTCGAGTTGCGCGTGATTCGACTCCCCGTTTCCAGAGGGCCGGCCGGGGCACGCAACCAAGGGGCGGCGCAGGCCCGGGGAGACGTGCTCTTTTTTCTGGACGCGGACGTGGAAGTGGGCCGGGATGCGGTGAAAATCGTACGCTACGTGTTTCAGGAGGACAATCCCCCGGATGCCCTTTTCGGGTGTTATGACGATATACCGCAGAAGCCGGACGTTCCATCCCAATATCGAAACCTGCTCCACCACTACACACACCTCAAGGGCAACGAGGATGCATCCACTTTCTGGGCAGGGTGCGGCGCCTGCCGGCGGGACGTGTTTCTGGACCTGGGGGGATTTGACGATCGCTTTGACAGGCCGTCCATCGAGGACATTGAACTCGGATACCGGTTGAAACGTGCGGGACGCCGAATCCGTCTCGTGAAAAACCTCCGCTGCACACACTTGAAACAGTGGGGGTTCTTTCAGATGCTTGGAACCGACCTCTTCGACCGTGCCGTGCCCTGGACACGCTTGATCCTTCGTGATCGACGTTTCATCAACGACCTGAATCTTAGGACTTCCAACCGAGTCAGCGTCGCCGCCATGGGCGCCCTCACTGTAACCGGGATCGCAGCTCCGTGGGCGCCTGCCCTTGCCTGGGGATCCGCGATCGCACTCCTGGCGCTCATGGCCTCGAACGCCTCCCTTCTGCGCTTTTTCGTGCGGAAACGGGGAGGGTTGTTTGCAATCCGGACCGTGCCCCTTCTCGGCATGTACTACCTCTGTTGCGGGCTCGGCTTCTTCATTGGAATCTTTCAGCATGTGGCTTGCCCTGGAAGGCCCTTCCTTTCCCATCCGGATCGAGAGCCCTTGCAACGGGATGCGCCCTGAATGCACCGGGACCCTACGGTGATCATAGGCGCTGGACCGGCCGGGCTTGCCGCTGCCTACGAGCTGGCGCGGCGGGGTCAGGCCCCGATGATCGTGGAGAAGCGCCCGCATGTTGGAGGAATGGCCCGCACGGAGACCCATCGAGGTTTTCGGTTCGATATCGGCGGGCACCGGTTCTTCACTCCCTTCCCGAGGATTCAACAGCTCTGGCAAGAAAACCTGCCGGATGATTTCCTGCCCGTCGAACGTCTTTCCCGCATCTTTTACCAGGATCGTTTCATCCGATACCCCCTCGAGCTCGCCGACGTCCTTCGGACTGTGGGTCTGGAGGAAGGCACCCGAATTCTTGCCAGCTACCTGCGAGCTCGCACCCGCCCGACCCGGGAGGCGGACACATTCGAGAAGTGGGTTTCTTCCCGTTTCGGACCTCGACTCTATGATCGGTTCTTTCGGTCCTATACGGAAAAGGTCTGGGGGGTGCCCTGCACGGAGCTGGCCTCCAGGCTCGCTGCGGAACGCATTCAGGGCCTTTCCCTCACCTCCGCCCTCTGGAGTGCTCTCGGCGGCAGGAAACGATTGAAAACCCTCACAGGCCGTTTTCACTACCCCCTCCAGGGCCCGGGAATGATGTGGGAGGCGTTTTCCAGGCGAATCCAGGCCTTGGGAGGCTCATTCCACTTGAACTCCGAGCTCGTGTGCGTGCGACGGGAAGGAGAGGTCGTGCGCTCGGTCCGTTTAGTAAAGGAAGGTCGAACCGTCGAGATCCCAGCAGGACACCTCATCACGAGCATCCCCCTTCGAGACCTCGTGTCACGCCTCTCTCCTGAGCCACCCACCGAGGTAGCTCGTGCCGCAGGCCGTCTCGTTTACCGGGATTTCATTCTAGTCGGTCTCATTGCAGATCGTGATGACCTGTTCCAGGACCAGTGGATCTACATTCATTCTCCGGACGTGGCGGTGGGACGTATTCAGAATTTCAAGAACTGGAGCCCGGCCATGGTGCCCGATAGAACGAAAACGGGTCTGGGTCTGGAGTACTTCTGCACACGGGGCGATGCCCTCTGGTCCATGGACGACAACACCTTGATCCACAGGGCGGCTCACGAGCTGGAACGCCTGGGACTGGCCCGCCGAACCGACGTTGTGGACGGGGTGGTCTATCGCCAGACCGAGGCCTACCCCTGCTATCTACTGGACTCGTCGCAGGACCTCTCCACCGTGCTGCACTATCTCTCGGGATTTACCAACCTGAAGACCATCGGCCGAAACGGCCTTCATCAGTACGACAACCAGGACCAGGCCATGCTCACGGGCCTTCGGGCCGGCCGGGATCTCGCCGGTGCATGAAGGAAGCCCGGACTCCTTCATGTGTCCCCGGCTGGACGCCCTTGAAAATGCTTTACCCATTCCCCGTCCCGCTGGAAGCGGGAGGGCGGGGAGATTCAATCTCTCCGCCCTCCCATTAAAGGCCTTTTAGGAATGCGCGGGCAAACCCCTTTCAACGAGCCGTCGGCTGTCCGCTCCGCGTCGGAAGAGAGGCCACCCGATCGATTTCCCGGGTCAACCGATTTGCCAGTCGCTCATCCAGCGTGATCAGGGCTTGAACCTCTTCCCGGGCCCGCTCCAGACGGCCTTCGGTGAGGTAGGCCAGCCCCAGAGCAAATCGCACCGGTGCGTGACGGGGTGCGAGCTCCGCAGAACGCTTCAGGTGGTGAAGCGCCTCTTTATCCCTGTCCGCCAGGGCGAGCAGGCTGCCGAGATGGAAATGCGCCCCTGCATGGTCGGGTTGTCCCTGAAGAAAGGCCCGGAAATGCTCTTCTGCGTGTTGCAGGTCTCCTGCACGAACAAAAGATTCGCCGAGGCCGTAATGGAGTTCGATCGCCTCCGGCTGAAGTCGCAGGGCTTCTTCATAATGATGAATCGCCTCTCGGGGTCTTTCCTGGGAGAGGCGGAGACGCGCCAGATTCCGATGGGCCTCGAAATAGTCGGGACGGAGGGCGAGGGCCTGCTCGTACGCTACGGCCGCACGCCCCGGTCTGCCCTTGCGCACATAGACGTTGCCCAGGTTGTTGAAGGCCTCTGAAAAACCGGGCTCGATCTCAAGGGCGGATCGGTACTGCTTCTCTGCCTCATCCAGGCGCCCTGCGGATGCAAAGGCGTTTCCCAGGCTGTTGAGGGCGTCCACATAGTCCGAATCCAGTCGAAGTGCGATACGAAACTGCCGAATTGCCTCCTCTGTGTCTCCCTGCGCGAAGAGGGCGAGACCGAGGTTGTGATGCGCCTTGGAAAAACCCGGCCGACTGCGCAGGGCTTGGCGGAAGTGACCTTCGGCCTCTTTCAGGCAACCCTGTTGCGCCAGGACGTTGCCCAGGTTGTTATGCCCGCGGTATGAGCCCGGGGTGACAGCGATCGCACGTTGAAACAGGGACTCGCTGTCCTTCCAGGTGGTCACCTGCCGCCGAGCCGCCAGTCCCAAAGCAACGATCATCATCACGGCCAGAACTCCAATCACCGCTCTGCCGCGGCTTTGTTTTTTCAGCGCAAGCTCCGATGCGCCCCATGAGGCCATGACGAAGATCCCGACAAGGGGAAGGTAGGTATAGCGGTCAGCCGGGGTGCTCGGGCCGGACTGGATCAGTCCTGCAACCGGCGCCAGGGTGAGGAGGAACCAGACCCAGCCGAACGTGAAATACCCCCGCCGGAGGCGGATCACGGCCAGAGAGATTCCCAGGAGCACGAGGCCCGAGATGAGGATCTGCCACGGATCCGGATTGTGGATCCACCCGTACATCACTGCCAGGTCGTCAGGCCAGACCGTGCGTCGCAGGTACGTGCCCGCAATGATGAGAGCGGATCCGGCCCGGTCCAGCGCAGGGAGGATCTCCTGAATCCCTAAATCATGGACACCTCCTTTGCCGGCCTTCATGGCCCAGATCGCCACCCACCCAAAGAACGCGGAAAGGAGAAAAAAGGGTACTTTCTCCAGAATCCACCGCTTATACGAAGGGGAGTTGGGCGACCCCTTTTCGCTTTGCCAGGGGATCCTATTCAACGGCCAGGCGTCCAGAAGAAAGAGAAGGGCGGGCAGGGTCACAATCATGGATTTCGACAGGAGACCCGCGGTGAAAGAGGCCAGGGAAAGGGCGTATGCCGTTGCTGCCCCGCGCTCTGCATAGGGAACCCAGGCGCGAAGCGCCAGGAGGAGGAAAAGCGTGCTCAGAAGATCCTTCCGGTCGGCCACCCAGGCGACCGGCTCCACGTGAAGGGGGTGGATCGCAAAGAGCGCGGCCACCAGAGCGCTCCGCCAGGGCGCTCTAGTCATTCGATGCATGAGGAGGAAGAGGAGGAGTGTACTGATTCCGTGAAGGACAAGGCTGCTCAGGTGATGGCCAGCCGGATTCAGGCCGAAAAGCTCACAGTCCAGCATGTGGGACAGCCAGGTCACGGGATGCCAGTGTCCCTGATGCCGGGTCGTGAACGCCCAGATCAACCCGTTTGAGGTCAGCCCGTTTCGAACCCGGCCGTTCCGGGTCACATGGACGTCGTCGTCATAAGCGACGAATTCGTTCCCTGCCAGTCCTCCGAAGACGCCCCCGATCAAGGCGACCAGGATCACGCAGACAAAAAGAGGCAACCAGCGGTCCTGCATGGTGGGACGCTCCGTCATGCCGAAACCGGCCTGAACGGCCGACTCCCGTTTTCCATGGGACGACGGCTTTTCATCATGGCTTACTCCTTTCGCTGCATCCACGGTCACGGCAGCACACGACCGGTGCGTCTTATGGAACGGAGTTTGTTCCCTTGATGGGGCCGGTTTCGCCCGCGCTCAAGGCAACGACGCAAAAATTTATCACAGGATCGCGAGGGATGGCAACGGGCCTGGGTATGGAGGTCGGCGATATCGCTGAAATGAACCGCAGCGAAGAGGGGTCTTACGGCTTGCCCTCTCGGATCGGTTGAGGGAGAATTGAAGAGGATTCAACAGACCGGGTCCAGGACTGGGAGCATCGGAGATGTACAGGAAGAAGGCCTGCGTGGTGCTGCCCACGTACAACGAAGCCGGCAATGTGCCGATCCTGATCCCTCGAATCCTTCGGGCTGCAGAACACTTGCCGGAGTTCGATCTTCACGTGCTCGTGGTGGACGATGCCTCTCCGGACGGTACCGCTCGGGAGGTGGAACGGCTGTCCCGAGGACATCCCGAAGTCAGCCTCCTTTGCGGGCGAAAGCAAGGCATCGGAGAGGCCTATCAAAGGGGCATGGCCCATGCCTTGACCGCATTCGACCCCGATCTCATCGTCCAGATGGATGCAGACCTCCAGCACGACCCCTCCCTTCTCCCGGCCCTGATCCTCTCCTGTGACTCGGGATACGATGTGGCCATCGGATCGCGGCTCGTCCCTGGCGGATCTCTGGGAGACATTCCCTGGGTACGGCGCGTCCTGAGCCGCCTGGGAAACAGACTCCTCCGCCTGCTGATCTCGCCCGAAGGACCCCGCGATTGCACGTCCGGGTTTCGCTGCATTCGAGCCGATCTCCTCAATCGGATCGATTCGTCCACACCCCTCCCGCGAGGGCACGCCTTCCTCTGGGTGTTCCTCCAGTCCCTTCTTCAGGTGGGCGACCGAACCGTTCAGGTCCAGGAAATTCCCATGCAATTCCATCCGCGCGGTCACGGAAAATCCAAGCTGGGCGTGCGCATGGCGCTGGACTCCGCAACCCACTTGGTGCGCTGCGCCCTGCGCAGGAGCCGAACACCGTGAATCGCTTCTGCGGTCTCCAGAAGCGGCTTCCCGCCGCGATCGTCTGCCTGGGTCTCGTGCTTCTGGCCGCGGCCGTTTACAGCCGCGGCCTGACCCACGACTTTGTGAACTACGACGACCCGTTCTTCGTCACGGACAACCCCGATGTGAAGGCCGGCCTGACCTGGAAGGGTGCTGCCTGGTCCTTCTCTTCCACGCTCGCCTTCTGGAACCCATTGGCCAGGCTGTCCCACATGCTCGACTGCGAACTCTTCGGTCTGAACCCGGCCGGCCACCACCTGAGCAACATGATCCTCCACACGCTCAATGCCGTCCTGCTCTTTCTGGTTCTGTGGAGAATGACCGGGGCGCTCTGGCGGAGTGCTCTGGTGGCCGCCCTCTTTGCTGTCCATCCCCAGAACGTGGAGTCCGTGGCCTGGGTATCGGAGCGTAAGGGCCTGCTCTGCGCTCTGTTCTGGTTCCTGGGCCTGGGTGCCTATGTGCGGTATGCCGCCCGGCCGGGCTGGGGTCGCTACGCAGCCGTTCTGGTATGCTTTGCCCTGAGCCTGATGGCCAAACCCATGGCCGTCACCTTTCCTGCCGCGCTGCTCCTTCTGGACTTCTGGCCCCTGGCGCGCTACCGAACCGCCCTCATGATGCCGGAGGCAAGACCGCAAAAACCGCGGAAGAGGTTCCCGGGGCTGTTTCAAAGGAGTGGGCCGTGGATCCGGCTGACCCTGGAAAAAGCCCCCCTTTTCGCGCTCTCCGCAGGGGCCTCGATCCTGGCCGTGTTTGCCGAGGAAGCCGTGGGCGCACTTACACCCATGGACGCCTACCCTCTGATCTCCCGGATCACAAATGCCCTGGTCTCCTATGCAGCCTATCTGGGGCAGGCGATCGTACCCGTGGGGCTGGCCCCGTTCTACCCCTTTCCTCCAACCGTTTCGCTTTTAAAGGCGGCGGGCGCCGCCTTGCTCCTCGGGCTCATCAGTGCGGGAACCTGGCGGTTTCGCCGAGGAAAACCCTACCTGCTAAAAGGCTGGCTCTGGTTCCTGATCACGCTCCTGCCCGTGATCGGGCTCATAAAGATCGGGGGTTTTTCCCGAGCCGATCGCTACGCCTACCTCCCGATGATCGGCCTCTGGGTGGCCGGCGTGTGGCTCGCCGCGGAGAGGATCAAGCGTTCCCCGTGGCAAAGAGTGTCGAGTGTCTGCCTTTCATGCGTGGTGATCCTGGGGCTGGGGATGCTCTCGTTCCACCAGGTCGGATATTGGAAGGACTCTGAGACGCTCTTTGGTCACGCCCTTCGAGTGACCCAGAATAATTATCTGGCCCACAACAACCTGGGTCTGGCCCTGGACGACCGAGGGAGGCATCTTGAAGCGGTGCATCACTTTCGCGAGGTCCTTGCGATCTCACCGGATCTGCATATCGCCCGCAGAAACCTCGGGGCTTCCCTGGCCAAGCTCGGTCGCTTTCAGGGGGCGGAGGCGCAGTTCCGCCGGGTGCTTCAGCATCCGGAATACAGGAGAA
>JASFQI010000195.1:0-9039 GCA_050115555.1 Desulfobacteraceae bacterium | reverse complement strand
GGCCGGAATCCCGAGGAAGCCCCGCCCCTGGCGGTTTTCCAGGAGAACGAGCTGACCGAGGTCGTAGGCTTATGAGACGCAAGATCGGCAAGGCACTCGTGGTAGGGGCCGGCATTGCCGGCATTCGAAGTGCATTGGATCTGGCCGAGACGGGATACGGTGTGACCCTGATCGACCGCTCCGACCATCTGGGCGGCATCCTTTCCCAACTGGACCGGCAGTTCCCTTCGGATGCGTGCGGCATGTGCCGAATGCTCCCCCTGGTGGAACGGGACGCCTCCAGCCAGTACTGCCTGAGAAAGGGCCTGTTCCATGAGAACATCGACCTGAAGCCGGCCACCGAGCTGGTGGGCGTGGAAGGAGAGCCGGGGCGGTTCGAGGTGACCCTGCGAAGCCGACTCTCCCTGGTGGACCCGGCGCGATGCATGGGGTGCGGCCTGTGCGCCGGGGTCTGCCCCGTGGAGGTGCCGGACCCGTTCAACGAGGGGCTCAGCAAGCGAAAGGCCATCTACCTGCCCACGCCCCACGCCATCCCCAATCCCTACCGGATTGACCCGGTGGCTTGCACCCGATGCGGGGAGTGCGAAGCGATCTGCCCCACAGGCGCCATCAACCTGAGCGATGAGGGCCGCAAGGCGTTTCGTATCCTGGTGGTGGACGACGAGACGATCGTGCGGGACTCGCTCAAGGACTGGCTCGAGGACGACGGATTCAGCGTGGACACGGCCTCGTCGGGCGAAGAGGCCCTGGAGCGGCTGGGGCAGGAGGGCTTTGATCTCCTCCTGGTGGACATCAAGATGCCCGGCATGGACGGGGTGGAGGTCCTGCGCCGAGCCAAGGAGAGCGTTCCGGAGATGCCGGTGATCATGATCACCGCCTATGCCACGGTGGACACGGCAGTGGAGGCCATGAAGGTCGGGGCGCTCGACTACCTGATCAAGCCCTTTGATCCGGAAAAGCTGGTTCCCATGGTGGAGGCCGTGTACCAGGATCGCCGCGGTCCCGGGCGGGAGACCCTGGAGGTGGGCGCCATCGTCCTGGCCTGCGGAACGAGCTACGTGCATCCCACCGAGGGGTATGACTGGACCTCCTACGGGCGACACCCGAACGTACTCACCTCTGTGGAGTACGAGCGGCTCCTCAGCGGAAGCGGTCCTACGGGGGGGCAACTGGTGCGCCCTTCGGACGGGGAGCCTGTCCGAAAGATCGCCTGGCTCCAGTGCGTGGGGTCAAGGGACCGGCACACCGAGGCCGAGTACTGCTCGTCCATCTGCTGCATGTATGCTGTCAAGGAGGCACGGCTCGCTCACATGCGGGCCGAAGGGGACGTGGAGACCGCGGTTTTTTACATGGACATGCGTACCTTCGGCCAGCGCTTCCAGCGGTACCGGGACGAGGCCGAGGCCGCCGGGGTGCGATTCGAACGCGTGCGCGTTCATTCCGTGGAGCCGGAGCAGGGAACCGGGCGGCTCCGGATTCGGTATCCGGATACGGAGGGTCGCTTGAAAGAGGAGGCATTCGACCTCGTGGTCCTCTCGGTGGGAGCGCGACCTGCCGAGGCCACGGCGTCCCTGGCCGAAATGCTGGAACTCGAGACAAACCCCTGGGGGTTCGTGGGGCACGAGCCGTTTTCCCTTGTGAAATCCACCCGGGAGGGCGTCGTCTTGAGCGGTGGCTTTGCCGAGCCCCGGGACATTGCGGAGTCTGTGCTCACGGCCGGGGCCGCGTCGGTCGAGGCGTCTCGAATCATTCACGGGGCGGGCGGGGGGTTGGCCCCGGAAGAGGCCAAGGAGGTCGAGTACCGCGATGTGAGCCGCGAGCCGGCGAGAATCCTGGTGGCCGTGTGCCGATGCAGCAGGCCCCCGGGCGCCGCCCTGGATGTCGAAAGGCTCGCTGCCTTGTTCAAGGACGACCCCGGGGTAATTCGGGTCGTATGTGTCGAGAATGTATGCACGGCCCAGGGGTGGGATTCCCTGGTGGAGGCGGCGGAAAAGGATCGGCCCAATCGTATTCTTCTAGGGGCCTGTCTCCCCTACGTGTATGCGCGCAAGATGCAGGAGCTGGGTCAACGGATCGGACTGGACCCAAGGTGGATGGAGGTCACGGACCTGCTCACACCGCTCTCGGGGCTCGAGGAGGAGGACGAGGAGACCGCGTTGGTGCTCGCGCGCTCGATCCTGGGTATGGCCCTGGCCCGCTTGCGGCGTCCCGATGCTCCGAGGCAGCCGTCCCTGCCGGTGGAACCCCAGGCTCTCGTCGTGGGGGCGGGCATCGCCGGGCTCACTGCGGCCCTTGTCCTGGCCGATCATGGTTATGCCGTAGAGGTGATCGAGAAGGCCGAGGAGGCTGGAGGGAACCTGCGGTGGCTGTCCCGCACTCTGGAGGGGGAGGATCCCCGGGAGTATCTGCGGGAAGTACAGGAGAGGGTGGAGAAACACCCCCATGTGGCGCTTTTCCTGAACACCGAGGTGGTGAGATCGAAGGGGACGGTGGGACGGTTCGAGACGGTGGTCCGGGATCAGGAAGGTCAGGAGCGCACCGTAACCCACGCGGTGACCATCCTCGCCACCGGAGGAGGGGAGCGCCGGCCTCAGGCCTATGGGTACGGAGAGAGCCCCGCGATCGTGACCCAGAAAGAGCTCGAGGAAAGGCTGGCCGACGGCAGCCTGGACCCCAAGGCCCTGAGCTCTGTGGTCATGATCCAGTGTGCCGGGACCCGGGAGGAACCCTACAACTACTGCAGCCGGGTTTGCTGCCCCACGGCCGTGAAGCATGCGCTTCGGTTCAAGGAGGAGAACCCGGAAGTACAGGTGCGGATCTTTGTGCGGGACGTGATGACCCCGGGATTCACGGAGGCCTACGCGAACCGGGCGCGTGAGGCCGGGGTCGTCTTCATCCGCTACGAACTGGACCGAAAGCCCGAGGTAAAGCCGGGCGAAAAGGGCGTCGTCCTGTCTGCCTGGGAACCGATCCTGGAGCGCGACATTCGAATCGACGCGGACCTCCTGGTGCTTGCAGGTGGCGTGGAACCGACCCTGCCGCGGGAACTGGCTGCCGCGTTCGGCGCAGCACTGGACGAGGACGGGTTTTTTCAGGAGGCCGACAGCAAGTGGCGACCCGTGGATTCCATGCAGGAGGGTATCTTTGCCTGCGGCCTGGCCCTTTCCCCCCGGCCTGTGCCCGATTCCGTGGCCTCGGCCGGGGCGGCGGCGGAGCGGGCGCTTCGCATCCTGGTCCGGGAGGAGATTCGGGCCGACCGCATCGTGGCCCGCGTGCACCATGCCTACTGTTCCCGCTGCGAGCTTTGCGTAGACGCCTGTCCCTACGGGGCACGGTTCCTGGATCCGGAAGAGCAGGTGATTCAGGTAAATCCGGTCATGTGCCAGGCCTGCGGGGCCTGTGCGGCGATCTGTCCCAACAGCGCGGCCGTGCTGGACGGCTTTGACGACGCGCGCATGCTCGAGAGCCTGGACGCCGCCCTGGACGGCGTTCTGGGGTGAGCCGGACCTGCGTGTTTGCGTTGATTGTTTTCACCGCAGGGAATCAAGTAGTGTAGAGACGACCATAACGGAATGAACCAAAAGAATGGTATCTCGCCAAAGATCGCAAAGCAGAAGTAAGAGTCTATCGTTTTTCTTTGCGCCTTGGCGTCTTGGCGAGAGGAATGAGGTATCGCCGACCATGAGAAAAAGAAGATGGAAACGGCGCGAAAACTCCCATGGAGACGACCATGAACGAACCCGATAAGGCCTCGGCCCATGGAGCGGAAGGCCTCCAATCCGATCCCCTGGCTGCGGTACGCGAGATGGTGAGGCCGTGCATCCAGTGCGGCACGTGCACGGGATCGTGCCCCAATGCCTTTGCCATGGACTTCGCGCCCCGGGTGCTCTGGCTCCTGGCCCTTCGCGGCGAGGCGGACGAGATCTTCGAGAGTCAGACCTTTGCCCTTTGCTCGGCCTGCTACAGCTGCACGCTACGGTGCCCGCGCGGGCTTCGCATCACCGAGGCCATGGCCGCACTCAAGCAGGCGGCCATGAAGCTTCGCCCGGAGAAGTTCAAGCCGAGCCGTGCGTTTTATGGAAATTTCATGGACAGCGTGCGCCGGCACGGACGGGTGAGCGAGATGGAGTTCATGTTCTTCTACTTCCTCTCCAGAAAGAACCCGATCCTTCCGCTTCGCTTTACCCCCCTCGGGCTCAAGTTCATGAGCCGGGGCAAGGTGAAGCTCGAGGTGCCGGGGAGGGCCACGGACAAGACGCTGGAGCCCATTTTTCGAAAGGTCGAGGAACTGGAGGCCGGATCATGAAGTATCTTTACTACCCGGGTTGTTCCCTCGAGGGCACGGCCAAGGAGTACGACCTGAGCACCCGCGCCTGCATGAAGGCCCTGGGCGTAAAGCTCGAGGAACTGGAGGACTGGACCTGCTGCGGCGCCACCGCCGCCCAGTCCGTGAGCCGCCTCCTGAGCCTGGCACTTCCTGCGCGCAATCTCGCCCTGGCCGAGAGACAGAACAAGGATCTGGATCTCCTCGTTCCGTGCAGCGCCTGTTACCTGAATCTCAAGATGACCGAGGAAAAAGCCCGCACCGAGCCCGGGACGCTAAGGGAGATCAACCAGGTTCTCGCCGAGGCCGGGCTGCACATGGAAGGGCATGTGCACGTTCGGCACCTTCTCGACGTGCTGTCCCGGGATCTGGGGGCCAACGAGGTGGCCAGACGCGTCACCCGGTCCCTGGAAGGGCTCACCGTGGCTCCGTATTACGGTTGCCAGTGCCTGCGCCCCTATGCCGAGTTTGATGATCCCGAAGCCCCCACCTCCATGGAGCCCCTTCTTCGGGCTACGGGAGCCGAAATTCACTCCTGGACCATGGGATCGCGGTGCTGCGGCGCTTCCCACATGACGGTCAAACCCCACATCGGAATCGATCTCGTGGCGCCGATTCTGGATGCGGCGGCCGGGGCCGATGCCGTGGTCACGGTCTGCCCCATGTGCCAGATGAACCTGGAGGCCTATCAGGGCAAGGCATCCCGCGCCCTGGGCAGGGATGTGAGCGTGACTGTCATCTATCTCCCCCAGCTTCTCGGTCTCGCCTTGGGACTGTCTTCCAAAGACGTCCGCCTCGATCTCAACTTAGCGGTCACCCGGGATTTTCAGAAACGGGCCGCCTAGGTCGAGACGAAATCCGGGCGTATTATCCATGTAATGTGGTATAGTATATTTCCAGTGTCTGATTCGGATGCCTTTTCGCTCTGAAGACGGCATATGCGTTCCGGAGGACGGCTGCCGGGAAAAGCCTCCAGGAGCGGAACGGGCAAAGGTGGGCTGTCCGTCGACCACGAATGAGAGGACTGAAGGCGCATGGCCTTGAACTGGATCCAGGGGCTTCGTCACAGGCTCGTCTCCAAGCTGATACTCACGGTGGGGTTGACCCTGCTGGTCACCATCTCGGCATGGTCCTACGCCAACATCCGGTATCAGGAAAAGGAGACCGTGAACAGCCTGCTGGCCGAAGCGGATCGTCTGAGCACCACGATCAAGTTGGGAACTCACTACGCCATGATGCTCAACTCCCGGGAGGACATCGCCGAGACCATCAAGAACATCAGCAGGCAGCCGGAAATCAAGAACATCCGCATCTACAACAAGGCCGGCCGGATCACCTACTCGGACGATCCGGCTGAGGTCGGCCGCCCCACAAACATCAAGAACGAGGCCTGCACTTCCTGCCACCGCACGGATCCGCCCCTGGTCCGGCTGGACCTTGCGGAGAGGACCCGTATCTTCCGTGTCGAGGACGGGACTCGCCGTCTCGGCATCCTGAGTGCCATTTACAACGAACCCGGGTGTTCGTCGGCCTGCCACGTCCACCCTGAGGGTAAAAGGGTCCTGGGGGCGCTGGATGTGGTGGTCAGCCTCGCCCCGGCAGACCGCGAGATCTCGTCCTACAAGCGAAGGACCGTTGCGGTCACCATACTGGTCCTGCTTCTGACCACCGTGGCTGTGCTGCTGGTCATTCTGCGTTTCGTCAACCGCCCTGTGAGCAAGATGATCACGGCAACGAGGCGCATCGCCCGCGGCGACCCCCGCGTGGAGGTCAAGGTGGGGCAGGATGACGAAATGCGTCAGCTCGCTGAGGCGATCACCTTCATGGGAAAGGAAATCGGACAAAAACAGGCCGAGTTGAACCGGCAGCGAAAGGAGTACCAGAACCTGTTTGAGCTCGTGCCCTGCCTCATCACGGTGCAGGACCACAACTACCGGATCATCAACTATAATCGACAGTTCGCGGATACGTTTTCTCCTGAGCCCGGGGACTATTGCTTTCATGCGTACAAGGGGCGCGACCGCAAGTGCGAAACCTGCCCTGTGGAAAGGACGTTTGCAGACGGGCAGATCCACCGGAGTGAGGAGACGGGATTCGACCGGAACGGCAACCTGAGCACCTGGATCGTGATTTCCTCCCCCATTCGGGACGAGTCCGGGGAGATCGTCTCGGCCATGGAGATCAACCTGGACATCACGGAGCGCAGGCTCCTGGAGCAGGAGGTGGAAGCGTCGGAGCAGAAGTACCACGCCATCTTCAACAACATTCCTACCCCGGTATTCGTGCTCGATCCGGAGACCCTGGCTGTACTGGACTGCAACGACAGCATGAAACCGGTCTACGGCTACGACAAGGGGGAGCTCCTGAACCGGTCCTTTCTGGATCTCCACGAACCCGATGAGCGGGAGGAGTATGCGGAGCGCATGAAGTCCGCACAGGAGATCAATCAGGTGAGACACCGGCACAAGGACGGGCGGTGGATCTATGTGAACATTCGGATCTCCCCTTCGGAGTATCAGAAACAGCGGGTTCTACTGGTCACGACCAGCGATATCACGAAGAGGCTCGAGACCGAGGAGCAGCTCGCCCAGGCGAGCAAGCTGGCTACCTTGGGCGAAATGGCCACAGGTGTAGCCCACGAGCTCAACCAGCCCCTCTCCGTGATCAAGACGGTCTCCAGTTTTTTTATGAAGAAGATTCACGCGGGGCAGGAGATCAGGCAGGAGACGCTCCACAGCATGCTTTCCAAAGTGGACAGCAACGTGGACCGGGCCACGAAAATTATCACCCACATGCGGCTTTTCGCACGCAAAACCGAAGTGCAGCTCGTGCGCGTGCAGGTCTCGGACGTTCTGGACCGGGCCTTTGACATCTTCAGCCAGCAGCTCAAGGTTCGAGGTATTGAGGTGGTCCGGGAGTTTGCCCCCTCCCTTCCACCCATCATGGCGGACCCGGACCGGCTGGAGCAGGTCTTCATAAACCTCCTGATCAACGCACGGGACGCCATCGAGGAGCGCTGGGAGGGGTGCGACGTCGAGTCGGGGGACAAGCGGATCACGATTCGAACACGTGCCGGGAACGGCCTTGTCGTGGTGGAGGTGGAGGATACGGGCACCGGGATCGACGAGGCTGTCCGGGACAAGATCTTCGACCCGTTCTTCACCACCAAGGAGGTGGGCAAGGGGACAGGCCTGGGCCTGTCCATCAGCTATGGCATTGTAAGGGATTGCGGAGGCGACATCCGCGTGATCTCGGGCGCGGGGACAGGCGCGTGCTTCATGGCCCAGTTTCCTGCCAAGGAAGAAGAGGATGAATCCGAACTCCATACTGCTCGTGGATGACGAGGAGGACATTCGAAGCGTCCTGAGCGTCGCCCTGGAGGACATGGGATACGAGGTCCAGACCGCCGAGAACGGTAAGGAAGGCCTGCGCCTCTTCCTGGAATCACGGCCCCCCATCGTCATCACGGACATCAAGATGCCGGACATTGACGGCGTGGAACTGCTCAGGCGCATCAAAGAGGAGGACCCGGACACCGAGGTCGTCATGATCACGGGGCACGGGGACATGGACGTGGCCATTCAGAGCTTTCAGTGCGAGGCCACGGACTTCATCACCAAGCCTATCAACGTGGAAGACCTGGAAACCTCCCTCCAGCGGGTGCGCGAGAGGATCACCGCCCGCGAAAAGCTGCGCGAGTACACGCAATCCCTGGAGAGCATGGTCCAGCAAAAGACGGAGAAGCTGGCCGGACTGGAAAAGATTTTCGAGGAAGGACGGGAGCCGGACGTCCGGGGCGTGATTGATCGCTTTCAGGGTCTCTTTGACGATCTGCCCTGCTATGTGACGGTCGTGGACGAGCACCTGGTACTCACGGCGCTGAACCGGAAGTTCCGAAAAGACTTCGGAGATCGGGCCGGGGAGCGGTGCTACCGCGTTTTCAAGCAAACGGACTCGCCCTGCCCGGACTGCCCCGTGCGGGCCACGTTCCAGAGCTCAGAGAGCCAGGAGGGCGAGGCCGAGATCACGAGCAGGGACGGTGAGAAGCATGAGGTCCTGGTCTGGACCTCCCCGGTGCGCACCTCCGGTGGAGCGCCTACACATGTGCTGGTCCTGTATACGGACATGAGCCAGATCCAGAAGGTCCAGGATCACCTGAGCGCCCTAGGTCTCATGGTGGGGTCCATCTCCCACAGCATCAAGGGCCTGCTCACAGGCCTGGACGGAGGCATGTACATGCTCGACTCGGGCCTTCGAAAGGAGGACCGGGATCAGATCGAGGAGGGCCTGGGCGTTGTCAAGCAGATGGTGAGACGTATTCGGAACATGGTCCTGGACGTGCTCCTGTTCTCCAAAGACCGCGACCTGAAAAAGGAGGACGTCTCCGTAGCGGATTTTGCCGGGGATGCGGCCAAGGGCATTCGGGCCCTGGCCGAAGAGAACGGCATCGCGTTCTCCTTGGAAGGACCCGAGGAGGCGGGCACGTTCGAGGTGGACCGGGGTCTCCTTCGGACAGCCCTGGTCAATGTACTCGAGAATGCAGTGGACGCGTGTCTCGAGGACAAAGGCCGGGAAGAACATCACATCCTGTTCCGCATACTCCCTGAAGAGGAGTCCGTGGTCTTCGAGGTGGAGGACGACGGCGTGGGCATGGACGCGGAAACCCGCGAGAAAATGTGCATGCTCTTCTACTCGTCCAAGGCGCGGAAAGGCAC
>JASFQI010000194.1:0-9101 GCA_050115555.1 Desulfobacteraceae bacterium | reverse complement strand
GACCTGCATGCTTCGACGAAAAAATAAAAAGCCTGTTTTTTTCTGCGAAGAGTTTCAGCCCGCCGGGAACCTATGGCCTTCTTCACGGCGAGATGAAACGACCTATGGAGGAGAAGCCGGGCGGTCAGGGTCCTCCTACCTGGGGCTGTGCAGAACCTGTCGCAAGCGTTCAAGCTGCACCTTCGCAAAACCCGGAGGAGGGACCTGGCACTGTACGGATTACGAGAAAGCGGAATAGCCGACCCCCTGATAGAGCTGTGTAAGATCCGGACACTCCGCGGCATCCGGCCCCACGATCCCAACAGGCGTACCGCGTAGCCGAAGCGAGCCGAGCGGAAAGGCCTGTATGCTGAAACCCTTGAAAGGCGAGGTTCAACAAAGACCTATGAGGAAACAGAAACTGAAACCCCTCGAGAAGGCTCATCCCCAAGAGAGCGTCATAAGCATATACGACCGAGTCCCTTACGAGAGCCTTCAGGAAAGCATGGAAATCCGATACAAGGCAGCTCAGGAAAACCTGCAGTGGCTTTTTGCAAACATGCACCCCTACTTTTTCATCACCATGAAGGAGGACAGGGATGCGATCGTTGATCTCGCCGTAAAGCTTTCCGATATTTCAAGCGAGAGAAAAATCGTCCTCACGGACCGGGACAAAAATTTGATCCTTGCTCGGGCCGATGTCCCGGGGTCCCTGTACGACACGTTGAAGACCCTTCGGGAGCGGGATATCTCCTACGCGGAAATGAGCCACTCCTACGGCCCCATACCCGGGACTGACCGCACCCTTGAAATCCAGCGCTTCGAGTTCAACCGCAAAGGACATGAAGAGATTTCTCGGGCGGGAGAGATCCATATCCCTTCCGGGACTCGAAACGCCGTTCATTCCATGATGAAGCGCCTCTATCCCGGGTTTGACTTCCAGGCCTTCGACCCCATGCTGAGGCTTCTGTGGCTCAACAGTGAATCGTATGTCCGGATCTCCCCTCCGGAACGAGTCGCCCGCGTGCTCCACCTCTTTCAGGAGGGAAAACGGCACGACGGGCTCTACCTGGACGTGGAGACCAAGGAGGAGAATGCGACCCGCCACAAGGAGTCCCGGCTTCTTTTCTCTGTGGGCAATCCTCCCCAGCGGGGTTTTCTGACCCAGGTGGGCGAGATCTTTCAACGGCTCGATATCGGGGTTCGCCGATCCTACTGCCTGATCATCAATACGGGGATCCACCCCTACTTTCTGGGGACCTTCTATGTCTTGACCCACAAAGGAGAGCTGGTTGAAAAAGGCGGGAAGCTGTTCGAAAAGCTGAAGGCGGAGCTCTACAACACCCAGATCCTTTCCACCGAAAGCCAGAGCTATACGAAATTCGTGGTGGATCGCGTCATGACCGGGGAAGAGGCGTCCCTGGCCGATGCCTTTATTGCGCTCTGCCACTCGGTCCTTGCCCACTGTCATCAGGAGCGGTTCGACAGCGGCTTTATCCGGGACGCTTTCCACTCCGAGCCCAATCTCACACTGAAGCTGATCGACCTGTTCAGAACGAAGTTCAACCCGCACGTGAAAAACCGAAAAACCCTGTACAAAAGATCCCTGCGAGCGGCTGCGGAGATCATCTCCGAGTACAATACTGGGCACCGCTACCTGGACGAGACCCGCAAGACGGTGTTTCGCACCTGCCTCTCCTTTATCACGCACGCCCTGAAGACGAACTTCTTTGTTCCCGAAAAACACGCCCTCGCCTTTCGCCTGGACCCCGCCTTCCTGGCCGCGCTGGGCCCGGAGTTCACATCCGACCTCCCCGAAGCCAGCCCTTTCCGAATCACCTTCTTCTTCACACGTCAGGCCCAGGGGTTTCACATCGGGTTTTCGGACATTGCCCGGGGTGGATGGCGGACCATTGTCTGCAGGACGCCGGACGAACTCACCACCAATACCCGATCGGTCTTCCGGGAGGTGTTCGTTCTGGCCCACACACAGCACCTCAAGAACAAGGATATCTATCAGGGAGGATCCAAGCTCGCCATGATCATGGATTCAACGGATCTCGAGGATCCGGTCCCGATCACCCAGCGTTTGTACAAGGTCCAGTACGGTGTGATCAACGCGTTTCTCGACCTTTTCGTTACGGAGAATGGAAAGGCCAGGAACCCAGGCGTTGTGGATTACTACGGCGAGGAAGAACCCATAGAACTGGGGCCGGATGAGAACATGCACGACGCCATGATCGAGTTCATCGCTCACCAGGCACAAAAGCGCGGTTATGTTCTCGGCATCGGTATCATGTCGAGCAAGAAGGTGGGCATCAACCACAAGGAGTACGGTGTCACTTCCAGGGGCGTGGTCACATTCGCCGAAGCCGCCATGAAAGAGGTGGGCATCCGGATGGCCGAGGATCCGTTCAGCGTCAAGTTCACTGGAGGCCCCAACGGCGATGTGGCGGGCAATGCCATGCGCCTCTTACTCGACCGGTGCCCCAAGGCCGAGATTCGATGCGTGATTGACGGCACGGCCGCGCTATACGACCCAAAGGGTGCGAGCCCCAAAGAGCTGAACCGGATTCTTCTGAAAAAGGACCTGGAGGGCTTCCGTCCGGAGGCCCTGAAGCCGGGTGGGTTCATCCTGTTTCGGCACGAGCGAAAGCAGGAAGGGTTGCGAACCCTCTACCGAAAGATGCAAAAAACCGAAACAAACCTCCTGGAGAAATGGATCACGGCCGACGAATTCAATCGGGACATGGACACCCTCCTTTACTCCGTTCCCGTGGATCTTTTTCTCCCCTGCGGCGGGCGACCGGAGACCCTGGACCACAGCAACTGGAGCCGCATGCTCGACGCCCACGGAAAGCCCAACATGAGAGTGATCGTCGAAGGCGCCAACTCCTTCATCAGCCCGGAGGCCCGCCTGGAGCTCCAGAAACAGGGCGTCATGATCCTTCGAGACGCATCGGCCAACAAGTGCGGGGTGATTTCTTCATCCTACGAGATCATCGCCAACCTTTTGATGAACGAAACGGAGTTTCTGAAACACAAGGAAACCTACGTCCGTGACGTCCTTACCATCCTGGAAAAGAGGGCTGGAGAGGAGGCCGGGTTGATCTTTGAGCGGCACCGCATGCAGGAGCCTGGCAAAGCCCAACCCTACACAGAGATCAGCGCCGCCATCAGCACGGAGATCAACGCCCGCTACGCCCAGCTCTTTGACTTTTTTCAGGCGAACCCGGAGCTGACAAACCAACCGCTTTTCCGGAAGGTGATGCTGAACCACCTGCCCGCCATGGTTCGATCCGAACAGCGTTTCAGGAACCGGCTGAAGCAGCTTCCGCCCAAGATCAAGTTCGCCATTCTGGCAAGCGAGATCTCCACAACGATGATCTACCACGGGGGGTGGGAGCTGGATTTCGGGAACCGGCTCAAGGACTACCTGAAAGCGCAGTTTGCGTGAAAACCATTCAGCCCAGTCTGGAAAGTACCAGGTGCCTCGTTCAGATCACTGAGAGCCAAAACCCATCCTGGTACGAAGATCATCCTGAACGGGGAAATGTCGGCGATGTGGATGTCTGCTATACTCAGGCACCTCCAGAAGCGAACGGCAGTCCGTTTTTAGAAGAGGAAGATCGACCTTTGAGCGTGATCGGTGAGGTTTTGGGTAAGGTTTTGTGGCTCAAGCGCTCAGAGGAAGCACCCAAAGAGATCGAAGAAGTGATCCAGCGCTACAAGGACCTTCAAAGGGGTATGCCTGTTCTTTAATGGGCGGCCTGGAGTGCCTAGGACAGGCCTTTCGCATCATGGCGCGGAGGCAGGATGCATCATTCCATTCCGTAGATATTCTTCAGGCGGGCACTCAGCGCCCTCACCACAGCAAACGCCTTTTCCACAGTCCTCGTCCCGTCCGGATTGACTAGGCAGCAGGTGGCCGGCGAGATCAGGCTTTGGGCCAGGAGTCGCTCCTGGTCCACGCCGCGTTTTCCCAGGGTCTGCCAGAGCTCCTGAATCATTCGGGCGAGAGAGTCCAGGCTTTCCTGCTCGAACGGCTCCACGTTGGTCGGGACCACGCCCCACGCCAGGACGCCCCCCCGCTCCAGGAAACGGGAGATCCCTTGGGCGTAGGATGCAAAGAGCTCTCCGTTGGTGAAGACGTCCAGGGACAGGATGTCCAGGTCGAGGCGCAGTAAAAAACTCCAGTCCGGGTTGCCGCAGAGGTGGATCCCTCGGGGTCGATCGATCATGCCGAAGAAGGTGTCCAGGTCCCGGCGGGCGGCAGCCTCCCCATACCCGGACATACCGCTGAACACGAACTGAAGGCCGGGCTCGTCCACATACATGAACGCATTGGCATTGCGCTCCTTGAGCCTGGCGAGCTGGACATTCACGCGCTTCGCCATGAACTCCAGCATGAAGGGCCGGACCGTATCGTCGAAAAGGATGGGCCGGTCGTCCTGGTCCCTGACGTTGAACCCGAAGCTCACCGGTCCCTCGAGCTGCCCGCGGATCGCGGGCCGGTCGGAGAGATCGAGCGCGAGGAACCTGGGGTAGACCTCGGAAAAGTCGGGGCTTACATCAAAGGTCTCGGGATCTTCGAACCGGGCCAGGGTCTCCTCGAGCTCTTGCGTAAACTTGTCCATGGAAAACCCCAGGGTGCGGTTTTCCAGGTCGAGAACGATGCCCGGAAAGTGCTCGGCGGCCTGGACATACATGTCCTCGCGGTAGCTCAGCCTCGGGAGTTGGGGCCAGAAGGGAATGTCCAGGGAAAGCGCGTCCTCAAGGGCGCGGTCTGCATCCTTGTGGGGCATGACGGCCATGGCCGTGGTGAGCAGTCCGCCGGGAATGGGCATGGGGCACCTCCGCGAGCAAAATCGGCTTATCGCACATCAGATGGGTGGCGCAATGGTCACGATCACACGCATATCGCTCGCCGCCCGAATGCCATGGGGCTCGGCGATCTCCGAGATGAGCACGTCGCCGGCCTTTGCGGGGAGGGTGGCGCCGTCCGCACCCAGGAACTCCCCCTCGCCTTCGAGCACCGTGATGGACAGCTGGCCGTCGATGTCGTGGTGGTGGATCGGGAGTTCCTGGCCGGCCCGGAAGTTGAAGTTGAGGATCTTGAAGTAGGGCGAGTCGTGGACCAGGAGTTTTTTCATGGACGAATCGCTGAAATCGTTGGCCTCGTAAAGGTGAATCGTTTTCATGGGATCTCCCTTCGAGAATTTATGTCTGGCTCGCTTTTCCGGGCTTCCCGGTCCACCCTGAGCCGGTGGTCGCGCCAGTCGGCTAAGAGCGGGTACAGGTTTCATGGTTCAAGCATACCGGTCCCCATTCTTTCCAGAATTTCTCCGAAGCGCTCTCCGCTCCGGCAGTTTGCCTGATAGTGGTCCAGGCAGGCGTCGATCCTTTCCAGGGTCTCTTCCACCGAAAAGACCGAGGACAGTTCCGTGGCCAGTCTGGGATGGCGCCCAAGCTTCCCACCCACCTGGATGCGAAAACCTTCTAAGCCTGCCCTGAGTGTTCCTGTTGGACAGGCGTTGACACATTCTCCGCAGTAAAGACATCTTGCCTGGTCAATCCAAGGCATTGCCCCCTCAAGGGAAAGGGCTTTCTCCCTACAGGCCTCCATGCATTCGCCGCACCCGGTGCAGGGGACCTCCGAGACCTCCGGCACCAGCGCTCCCAGCAGGCCCACATCCGCGATCTGAGGGCGGGAGCAACCATTGGGGCACTCTGAGATGGAGATCCGGAACTCGTGGTGGAGCTTCAAGGGGCCTTTTACTCTCTCCTTTAAAAAGGCCTTGAGATTCCTTCGTGCCATCCGTTCTTCGATGACTCGCGACAGATCTTCCGCCTCAAAAGCCCGATTCGGGCAGCCCCCCGGTCCGAAGCAGGTCTCCACCTGATATCCCTTGACTTCGTCTTCCATACGGTTCAGGAACTTCTTTCGGCAGGAGGTTACATGCTCCAGGCCCACAACGGCGGCTCCGGCTCCCCTCGCCTCCTGTTCCACCTTTATCTTGACCCGTTTTCTAACGAAAAAAGGGACGCTGGATACGGCGTCCAGGGCTTCTTCGGTCCAGTCCTTGAATCGGTCCTCTCTGATAGGATTCCTTCTATGATACCATGTCATTGAAAAGGCGCCTTGACCTAAGTCAAGGAGGCAGGAATTGAATCACCCCGCAGTCCCGCCAAGCTCGGTTGAGGAATCCCACAACGGATAAGGCGTTTGCTGGAATGGAGATCGCCCGCTTATAGGGCTGACGGGATCAAGGAAGAATACCGTTTGCCGTCCGGGTTGGTGTGGGGTTGTTTGTTGATTGGTTCACTAAAGATGGACTGTGCTTCCCAACAGCTGGCTGGCAATGCCAACCTTGATGAGGCGGCCCGGCTGCTGTGGCCGATCAAGCAGAAGTACGGCCGCAAAATCTCCTGGGTCGATCTCATGGTCCTTGCCGGCAACTGCGCGCTGGAGTCGATGGGATTCAAGACTTTCGGCTTTGCCGGCGGGCACACCTTCGGCAAGTGCCACGGCGCAGGCGATGCGGCGCTTGTCGGTCCGGAACCCGAGGGTGTCTGGAACCGAACCCGATCAAATTTGACGATCTCGCAAAAACCCGCTCGACCGCCTGTTGGGTACACTTAACTCACTGGAATCGCTAGGGGCAAATCTCTAGGTCTCGGCTTTTTACAACTCAATCAAATTTGACCTGGGCTATCTGAGGGTGTGGCTATAGGTCGCATATAAAAACGTTTTGTTCCCCCTATAGATGCCTATCCTTATCCTGCTGATTCCCTCTCCTGCGTTGGAGATCATTCGGGCAACCATCCCTGCGATAAAATCGAAGGGAAAGGGGTTCTCGAGCCCATTTCTTGCGGACTGTTCCAGAAGATCCTGTATATCCCTCTCCGGTGAAAACTGCGAGAACTCCCTCTCAACGAGGGCAACCTCATCGGCCGATCCGGCTTCCTCCCTGAACAGGAGATCTGCCACCTTTGACGGAAGGAGCCGGTCATTGAGGACAAAATAGTTCTCGCTCATCATGGTCAAAAAGAGCGGCTGGTATGCGACCAGCGGTTCCATTGAGCTCTCATTTTATTGAAAACCTTCCGGCTTCAACGGGTCTGATCTTTCCGCCCAGATGAAGGATATACTCGATCAGGGCATCCCTCTGCATAAGGGAAGTGTCGTATTCGGAAACTTTTTTCAGGATCACCCTGTATCCATCCCCACCCGCTGCCAGGTAGGAGTTGGTCGCGACAACGTACTCCCTTTCCGGATCGATGGGAACGCCGTTTATGGTCACCTCCGATACGGTCCCCCCTGCGCTGTCGATCACAAAGGACACCCCTTCGGAGACCTGTGGCATGGCCCCATGGCCGACGGCCTGCGGAGTTTGGTTGAAGAGGTCGATCAGATCGGCCCCCCTGAGGGTAACCGTCATGACGGTGTTGTCAAACGGAATGACCTCGTAGATGGTTCGTTTTCGTATCTCACCCTCCGGGATGCCGGTCCGTATTCCGCCCCCGTTCTGAAGAGCAAAGTCCGCCCCCAGATTCATGGAATTCACGTACCAGAGCATGGAGTCGGCCACCAGATCCCCAATGGGCGTCTCCTTCTTTCGAGAGTCGGTGTTCAAAAAGGTCATCTCTGCCCGGCCGATCTTTTCATTCAAAATCCCGTCGACCTTGTCCACGTAAGGCTGAAGCATCGCCGCAAGGGTTGCGTCCGGTGGAATCTCCTTGTCGACATACTTGGTGACCTTGCTTCCGTCTGCAAGCGTTTCTCTCTTTTGCACGTTTATGGGAACAGGTTTCCAATCAAGGCTTGTCACCTCGCCGTTCATAAACTTCAGGGTTGCCTTTCCCACGTAGAGGCCCCATTTTCCGGCCTGGACGATCGCAGTCCCTCTCCCTGTTTCCGGATCGGTGACATGGATAGGTTCCTCGAGCAGGGTATGGGTATGCCCATCTACGATCAGTGCCAGGCCGGGAACGTGTTTCGCCAGGCGCCTGGAACCCATGCTATCGTCCTCGTAGATCCCCATGTGAGCAACGGCCAGGACGATGTCGGCCTTTGTCTTCAGCTCCTGAAACAGCTTGGAGGCAACCTCGACCTCATCCCGAAATCGATATCCCCTGATATGGGCAGGAGTTCCTGATTCGGCGGTTTCGGTGGTCATGAGCCCGATCACAGCAACCTTAAAATCATGGTAATCCTTAATGATATATGGCTTGACATGGTCTATGTAGGACCCGTCTTCCTTGACGACATTGGCGCAGAGCCAGGGAAACCCTGATTCGGCGATCTGTTTCTGCATCTCCTCGGGACTCGGATCAAACTCGTGGTTTCCCATCGCCAGAAGGTCATACCCGATGTAGTTGTGTCCCAAAATGTCGGGTCTGGCGTTGAAAAAATTCGATTCAGGCCGTCCTGTGTTGATATCGCCGGCACTGACCACAAGGACATTCGGGTTGGCCGCCCTCACCTCCTCGACAAGAGTCGCCTGGGCAGGCAGGCCGCCCTGGCCGTCCACCGGATAATCATAAAACGCCACAGGATGTCCGTGGAAATCATTGGTGTGAAGAATGACCAGAGTGTGCTCTACATCCGGCCGCACGATCGGGGAGGTTGCGCACGAGAACAAGGCAGCAACCATACCGACAACCAGGAACACCCTTACCATTCTCTTCATATCCTTCTCCTTCAAGCGGAATACCAGACCCTCATTATTGGCAGGACATAAGAAAAAACGATGATAGAGTGCACGCCGGAAACGCTCTCCGTGCACGTGTGGGTTTCCAGTTTATAAACGATATATTTTGCGCAAGATCAAGGACAATTCCGCAGAAAAGCGGAATCGGAGACCACCATTGCGCGATAGATTGACGATGAAATTGTGCTCCCGGAGACCCGCCCGCAGGGTGGGGTGTCGAAGCGAAGCGAGGAAAAAAAGAATCATTTCCGGGTGGGTACCAGATTGGTGTCCATCCAGAAATGAGAAAATTTGTTCGAGTTCAAGGAAGGCGAGAATGATAACCGCAGGAATACATAAACGTATTTCGAGGATTATAATTGGAGCCTGACGCCGAAATCGGGCAAATTAGCCCTTTCTGGATGGGCG
>JASFQI010000193.1:0-9175 GCA_050115555.1 Desulfobacteraceae bacterium | reverse complement strand
CGACCTCACCCATGCCTTTGAGCCAGTGCAGGCGGTATGGCCGGGCTTCGGCAATGCCGTGTTCAAGCCGGCCAAGGCAGGAAAGACGATTGAGGGGTACATCGAGGCGGGACAGGAGTTCGTCTACGACAAGCACGGGTTCGTGGCAACAGCGTACGAGATCCCCACGGATCAGTACGGGACACAACTGGATCCGCCGGCCCATTGGGAAGCGAAAGGCGCCACCATCAGCGATATTCCGGCCACGTATGCCATTCGTCCGCTGGTGGTGATAGACATGCACGAGAAGGTGGCCAAGGACGAAGGGTACCATCTGCAGGTGGCGGATATCGAGGCCTGGGAGGCCGAGCATGGGCGGATCCCCGAAGGGGCCGTGGTCATGGTCCGTTCCGACTGGCACAAGCGCTGGGCGGAGATCGACCGGTTCAACAAGAAACCCTTTCCAGGGGTCGGCCTGGATGCCCTGAAATTCCTTCACCTTCAGCGGAAGATCCTTTTCCACGGCCACGAGCCGCTGGACACGGACGCGACTCCCACACTGGAAGGTGAGTACTGGCTCCTGCACAACCATTTTGCGCAGGCCGAGGGAGTTGCGAACCTGGACCAGGTGCCGGAAGCCGGAGCCCTGATCATCATAGGGTTTGCCAAGCCCAAAGGCGGGACTGGAGGGTATGCGCGTTACATCGCCGTGGCCCCGCCGGACTGGCCTCATGGCGTGTCTGTAAACGAGGTGCCCGGTGCTCCCCTGCCTGTTCAGCCTCACCCGCTCAAGCGGGATGCCAACGGCGTGTTGCGTCCGACTCCTGAATAAGCCGGAGAAGGCGGTTCGCGCAGTCCTTCAGGTCCGACCACACGTTTGCATGACCGGGTGGCGGTTTCTCCGCGCCGGCTGTCGCGCCGGACGGCTGAAACCGCCTCGGCATGCACCCCTTCCAGAGAAACCTGTCCCTGGTTTTTCCACCGCCAAACAAACCATGCCTGTCCCTCGAAGGGCGGGAGACGAGGCAGTACGGGAATCTCCATTGAAAAAAGGCCTTTTCAGGGCTGAAGCGGGTGACGAGACCTAGGTGTTTCGCCTTGGCGGGGTACAAGGTGGAGCGGCGGGGGTGTCCATACCGTTTTGAATCTCCCCGCGGCAAGCTGCGGGGGCAGCGAGCGAAGTATTTTCAACTTCTGAGAAACGTGTCCTGGAGTTGGGTCTTGGCTTCCTCTGCAGGAATCCGGTGGTACCTGTTCGCTTTTCCGTTGATCGCGTTTCGTAGCTCCGGGAAGTACACCTTTTTTTCAGCAGCTTGAATTAGGGCGTTCAGCCAATCGGAGAGGACCCCCACCTGGTTCAGGGTGTGGTCTGCATTCTTGGCGCCCCCCTTCTCGGCGATTTCACGAATCCCCTTCAGCGCGTTCTTGTCTT
This sequence comes from Desulfobacteraceae bacterium, assembly GCA_050115555.1. Lineage (GTDB taxonomy): Bacteria > Desulfobacterota > DSM-4660 > Desulfatiglandales > HGW-15 > JASFQI01. Next base: position 7,764 of record JASFQI010000193.1, on the reverse strand, counting down.
CCGGAAGGTAGAGAGGGACGACAAAGTCATGGCGGGTTTTGAGCCAGATTTTTCTGGCCTCTCTCTCCCGTTTACAGTCCTCGACGAATTTCTCGAGGCTGAAGTAGTTCAGACTCCCAAGGGCTCCCATGGCATGGCGAAGAATGTGAACGCCGTACTCCCGAAGCGTGTTCCTGGAGAGTTCGGATTCCTCGACCGCTGCGGGGATATCATCGATGATGCTGGTACTGCCCCCGGATTGGGCGGAGGGGAACCCTGTCACCCAGAGGTTCAGCCGGGCCATGGCCGAGTTGATGATGGGTTGCAGGGGATTGCTGTAGCAGAGGTCCCCTTTCACGCCGAGGACATCCGGGATGCCGCCATGCACGCATCCAATGCCCGGGTTTACGGTCTGCGCCAGCACTATCATGAAGAGGACCTGGGCGTGTACCTGAGTCAGTAGTGCCTCGGGGCTGACGGGTCCGGTGGAACCCGCGATCGTGAGATCCAGCAGGAGAAGGTTGTTGCCGGTCCTGGCGCTTCGAAGGAAGGGCTCGACCATGCTGGGCATGAATGTGAGCGTCGTGATCAGGCTGGTCCCATCCAGCCAGTCGTCCTTGTATTGAAAAAATGCGGTTTCCTCATCGGACATATTTCGTGTATGTGTCATTTTTAGATCGGAGAAGTGACGATCCATGAGAAGGGCACACTCGTAATCGGTAATGGATTTGTCCGTGGCGACCGGGACGCTGAATATGCCCAGACTGTCCGTGTACTCGGCGGCGGTGAGGACGATTTTTTCGAATTCCTCGCGGTTGGCCGGGCGGAGATCGTCCCGACCGGGACGGAGGAGAAACGGAGGGGTCGCGCCGGTACCAAAGGCGTTTTCACCGGGATCTTCCGCCATATCCGTGGGCGTGTTGTCCAGGCAGGATTCGAGGTAGTCCTCGCGAAGCGGAACGAAAAGGGCCTGCTCATTGTCGAGATCAATGGCATCCGCCTCCATCAGGATCTCCATCAATTCCGGGCTACCGGCGATGTCGATCCCGATCTCGGTCAGAACGCGTTTGGCATTACGGTCGATTCGTTTGTAGATTCGTTTCTCACTGGAAAGCGCATCCATGTCTTCCATGCGTTCCCTGGCGATATCCGCCTCCGGGCTGCAGGGATGCAGAGAGACAATCTTTTTGTAGTACTGTTTGGCATTTTGAAAGTCGTACCGCTTTTCGGCATCGACGGCACTGTCAAACAGTCGAATAATGTTTTTTGCACGCTTCCTCATGGAAAAAGACTCCGAATCAAAGGATTCGTCAGGAAACTTTGGAACCTACCCCGGCATCAGAGGCCGATACGCACAAAAACCAAGAGGTAAAAACGCCTATTATCAGGGTTGAGCCCCTTCTTTAGAGAAAAAAGGGTTCAAGAGCTTCAATTTTTCGGTAAATCTGGCGATTATTCCTTCTTTTCCTCCCTTGATATTGAACCCTCTCTCGGAAAACCAAAAGGCAGCTGAACGAAAAGAGAGGCATTCGTGGGTATTTTTATGCTAGAACTGTGCCAATCAATTGTTTTAAAAGATATAGTTTGTACTAAAACAATCGCTAGTCAAAAAAGAGTCACACACAAGAAAATAATAGTCTATATTTAAACTATACGCAAGGTTTTTCGTATCCATTTCAGGAAAGGAATCGACAACCAAAGTTTTTTCTGTTGATCCTTCTCCTTCAATGTCAAAGTTTTTTTACAAACCCCCTTTGACAAGTCTAAAAATTTGTCTCGGTTTTGCTCCTTTTTGTCTCAGTATCCCGAATAATATTGCCGATCACTCCCCATGCGCTTCCCTTCTGCGGACATTGATCCATGCGATTGGAGCCTCGGAACCGGTTTTGAATTTCCGGGTTCTTTTTGACGGTTTCGCAAAGACCCGCTAGACCGCTGTGGACTACGCTGTAACTCATTGGAATCCCTGGAGGCAAATCTCTCCAGGTCGCGGGCTTATTGCGACTCCATCCCTTTTGAGTTTATCCTCATGATGGCGCAAAGCCGTGTGAAAGAAGGGCTTCTATGGAGGCATCGAAGACGATAAAGGGCACGGAAAGCCATGGCCAGGGGGGCGAATTCTATGGAGGGGATGAAAAGCCTGCCTTCATGCAAGAAACCGGGCGGGGAAGGTCAACGCAAAAATGAAAGGGTCATGGGCATGCGTTAATGCACACGCACCAGGTGCCCGTAGTCCATGGTAAGGACGCGGTCGGCGATCTGTCGGATCCAGTCGATCTGATGACTGATAATGATCAGCGTGGCGCCCGAACGGTTTCTCGCATCCAGCGCCGCTCGCTGGATGAGGTCGGAGCTCATGCGGTCCACGCTGGCTGTAGGTTCATCCAGGAGCAGAACATTGGGCTGAACGACCAAACGGGCGGCCAGAGCGACGCGCTGGGCTTCCCCTCCGGACAGCTCGCGCCAGGACCGGCGGGCGAACTCACCGGGGTCGAGGCCGACCTGTTTCAAGGCCTCGCCAACCCGTGCAGGGGTATCCGACACGCCTCGGATTTTGAGCCCGTACGCCACGTTGGCCCGCACCGATCGCTTGAGCAGATACGGTTCCTGGCTCAGCATGGCCACGTGACGGCGCGTGGCCAGATCCACCCGGGCCTTGGGCACTCCCTGAAAGGATACCCGACCGCTTGCCGGCTTTTCCACAAACGCCAGGATCCGCATCAGGGTGCTTTTCCCCGACCCGTTGGGGCCGATCACGCCGGTAATGGTGCGTGCCTGGATTTCAAGGCGCTCTACATCCAGGACCGTCCGCCCCCCGTAGATCTGGCGCACGTTTTCAAGAACGTACATCGGCTTCATCCTGTCCCCGACAACCTTTTCAGACCGACCATGGCCAGGTTGACCAGCAACGCCACGGTCATCAGAATCAATCCCAGGGCAATTCCGGTCGCAAACTGTCCTTTGCCCGTTTCCAGGGCAATGGCCGTGGTGATGGTCCTTGTGTACCACTTGATGTTGCCGCCGATCATCATGGAAATGCCCACTTCAGACACAATCCGCCCATACGCAGCCGCCCCGGCCAGAGCCAGGCTGAATCGCGCTTCCCACAGGGAGGTGAGCAGGATCTGACGCCGGTCCGCTCCCAGGGTGATCAGGGTCTGTTTGAGGCGTTGGTCCAGGCTTTCCACCGCCGTCGCCGTCATGGCGATCACGATGGGTAGACCCAGGATGGTCTGTCCCACGGCCATGCCCGGGATGGTGAACAACAGCTCCCAATCCCCCAATGGGCCCCGCCGTGTCATGAAGGAGTAACACAGGAGGCCGATCACCACCGTGGGCAGGGACAACAGCGTGTCCACCACGACCCGGGCCGGCCGCCGTCCAGGGAACCGGCCGTATCCCAGCCAGAACCCCAACGGGGCCCCGATGGCCATGCTGGCTGCCACGGAAAGGCTGGAGGCCAGGACCGTGGTTTTCACCGCGGAAAAGGTTTCCGGGTCGCCCTGAAACAGCAGTTCCAGCGCTTGGATCAGGCCGCTCAGGATGTAGTCCATGGGCTCAACACGTACGGATGTGAAAAAAAGGGCGAGGCGGACAGGGCCGCATCGCCCCAGGAGCGGGTATGCTTGTCAAGAGCACGCTACCTGGCATTGGGCGTAAACAGGGTCTTACCCAGCAGCTTGAAATCGCCGATGAAGGCCTGGATGTCCTGCGACGTGATCCATTCGGTGAACGTCCGGGCCAGATCATACCGGGCTTTGGGGCAGCGCTCAGAGTTCACAGCCAGGACGCTGTACTGATTGAACAGCACCGGGTCGCCTTCCACAAGAATCACCAGGGGAGGATTGCCGCCGTGGGTGTCGGCGAATTTGATGAAGGTCCCGCGGTCGGTCATGGTGTAGGCACCCTTTTCAGTGGCCACATTGATGGTGGCAATCATGCCCTGCCCGGTCTGCACATACCATTCTTCCTTGTCGGGCACCTCCATGCCGGCTTCCTTCCACAAAGAGATTTCCTTCTTGTTGGTGCCGGAGTTGTCACCGCGGCTGGCAAAACGGGCCTTTTCGTTTGCCATTTTTTTCATCGCATCGACCACAGGCAGACCTTTGACACTTGCGGGGTCCTCGGGCGGGCCGATGATGACGAAGTCGTTGTACATTACCTCTGTACGGCCCTTCCCGTACCCGGCGGACACGTACTCCTTTTCCGCTGCAGGGGCATGAACCAGAAGCACGTCCACATCACAGTTTTTGCCCATTTCCAGGGCCTTGCCCGTACCGACCGCGGTCCATTTCAGTTCAATGCCCGTATCCTCCTGAAACCTGGGGGCCAGAACATCCAGCAGACCCGTGTTGTCCGTACTGGTCGTGGTAGCCATCATCAAAGTTTCTTCCGCTGAAGCGCTGAGGGCACAGGCCATCAGCAGTACCATCGCCCCTAAGACTGCACATATTCCTCTTTTTGCCATGCTCTCCCTCCGAATCATTGCGTTTTGCCGGGGAATTTTCAGGGCAGAGGCCCTTTGGAGTGTCCCATGTTTTCCATCTGTATTCTCTACTTCTTTCGTAGTATAAAAACGTCTTATTATTATGTCAAGCATGATAGAACAACGGCCGCACGAAACCCCCCAAGGATCCGGTCTTATCACCGGTCCTTGAAACGCCTTGCTACGAACTCAGCGGAATTGCCATCCCCAGCACCATCAAATGATGCGTTCGAGATAAATGGTCTTGGACGGGCTGAACTGATTTGCACTGAAGAAATGGATCAGCCTGGAATCATTCCAGTTGACCAGTGTGTTGATTTTTTGAACGCCGACTTTTTTCAGATGATCCATGAACTCCCGAATCAGCTGATCCCCGATCCCCCTGTGCTGGTAATCGGGATCCACGCCGATGGTGTCCAGGGTTGCTTCCTCCTGGAAAATCCCATACTCTCCCATGTAGAGTTCTCCCATGATAAACCCTACCACGGTTCCATCTTCTTCGGCGACAAGGGATACGGGCAGATAGTCTTTGGATTGAAAAAGTTTTTCAAACTTCAGTTCATAGTACTGCGGCCGGGAAGTCTTGATAATTTTTTCATCAATCGAAACCACAGCGTCGAAATCATCCGCCTTCATGAGTCGTATTTTGATGGTGCTCTCGTTCATCCGCGGCCCCCTTTCTCTTGGGATCTTGTGAAGGGAAATGAAATCGCCTCGCGCTTTCACCAGGGTGGGGAGAGGAATGCTCGGAATACGCCCTTTTCATCCTGCATCATTCTAGCACAGGATTCGATCCCTTGCTCACCCTTCTTGCCCTCGGTGGACGGAATCGAGCGGAACGTCTTCTTCCCCAAGAGTTGTTTATGCGACCGGAGACGTTGATTGGAAGATGTCTCAGGGGTGTCTGCTCATCGTCTCGATGAAGCCGGGGTAGAGGCTGCATTGGGGCGATCGAAGAAGGCATCGATTCCGGAGAGAGATGCAAGGTGTCATGGCATGGAAAGACTTTTGGCCGCAGTGTCCGTGCAATTCCCAATGGGGTTTCCCGGCCTTCCCGCTGTTGCAGGAGGGGAATATATAAGGTGAGACCTTTTCAGAGAGGAGGAGAGAATGAGTGAGAGTCAAAAAGAGCTGAATGCCAATCGAATGAGCCAGCTGGAGACCTTTGCGAGACTGCTCCCCGACGTGATGGGCCATGTCAGGGACCAGGCGGTCGAGACTTACAAAGACGGCGTTCTGGACGGGAAGACCAAGAGGCTGATGGCCCTGGCCATTGCACTTGGGGCCGGATGCCGCAATTGTGTGCTGGGTCAGGCCTCGTACGCCGTGGAAAAGGGGGCCACCAAGGAAGAAATCCTGGAAGTCCTGGCCGTGGTCGTGAGCATGCGCGGGACCACGGGCATTGCGGAGAGCCTGAGAGTTGTCCAGTGGCTGGATGAGCTGGGCAAGCTTTAGGGCCTTTCCCAGGCGATGTCTGAGGCCGCGGGGAAGGAAATCTACGCCAACACGCGGGGCTGGTTCGGGCAAGTAGAAAGGAGGGGGTGGAATGCACAAAATGCTTTTCCTCTTCACTATAGTTTATTGGGTCGCAGGGGCTGTACCGGTACTTTCAGCGGGCATGGCTGATCGGGATGTGACTTATAAGGTGGATGGAAGGCCTTATCAGGGGTACTTCGTCCGTAATACCGGGCTTGGGGACGCGCAATCCGGGGTTCTGATCCTCCACGACTGGGATGGCCTTGGGGACTATGAGAAACGACGGGCCTTTCTGCTGGCGGGAGAAGGGTATGCTGCATTTGCCGCGGATCTCTACGGCAAGGGAATCCGCCCGGTCACCCTGGAAGAAAAGAAGGCCCAAAGCGGTGCCTTGTACGCCGACCGAAAGGAAATGAGGGCTCGACTCTTCGGGGCCCTTGAGGCCTTCCAGGCCATGGAGGGAGTCCATCCTAAAAAGATTGTGGTCATGGGATACTGCTTTGGGGGGTCCGCCGCACTGGAACTTGCACGGGCCGGGGCCGAGGTGCAGGGCTTTGTCAGCTTTCACGGGGGTCTGTCGACACCGGAGAACCAGGACTACACCGAGGTCAGAGGGCCACTCCTTGTTCTGCATGGCTCAAAAGATTCTGTTTCTCCCATGAGCGATGTGGCCGATTTGGCCGGAGCCTTTGACAGGGACGGCGTGGCGTTTCGTATGGAAATCTACGGAGGGGCCCGCCATGCGTTTACGGTATGGTCCGGAGACCGCTATTCAGGACAGGCGGACCTTGCCTCCTGGTCCGCACTGCTTGAATTCCTGAAGAGTCGACTACACTGAGGACGTATCTTTCCGTTCCAACGGCAGGAGATTCCAGACCGGGGAAGAGAAACAGTAGGTTTTCACAAGATGGACGAGGATCTCTAATCCCTGGGCTCGGACATCACGTGCCTTGCGAACGAGGAGTGAAGTTTATCGGTCGGGGCCGTGCGGTCCTCTGTCCGACCGGGCCGCGCCCCGTCAAGGCGGGTAGGAAGGCGAACCGAAAATCGGCGTTTCACCTAAATGGTCAAAAGGGCTTTTCCGCTCTTCAAAATTCCTGTAAGCGGCTCACCCCAATACTTCACCTCAACATTTATTTTCTCCAAAACCTCTGTCGCACCTACCTGGTCCGCACACGCTTTGCAGGCGGTTACATACACACCTGCATCCAGTGCCTCCTTGATCTTTTGCTGGATTTCGCGGTTCTCCGCGGATAATTTGGCAGGCGCACCCCAAATAATCAAGGTCACTTTCTCCCACCATCCCTTGCGCAAGGAATTCACTGCGTACATAAAAACCATTTTCTCAGCCGTAATCGGGTCACCATTGGTCCATAGAATGTAAAGATGATCCTTCTTTTCCATATGCATCTCCTCGTATTGATCTATAAGCAATAGTGATTGTTATTTTGACTTGCCTTCACAAAAGGTGCCAGTTTTTTAGGTTGATGTTCAAATTGCGTCCAATGAGTCTACTGATCCTGCCCTCAGAGTTTTTCCCCAATGGTCCTTGGAAATCCATTAAGGTGAGTTAGAGAACTGGGAAAGCAGTCTATGACTATTACGTATAGCTTATCGAAATATGGAATTACAGCAGGGCCAAGAGTTTTGCAGAGTCCAGAGCAATACCAGCACGCTGCGTTTCACTGGGCGGCGGAGAATCTATAAGCAATTGGTTAATGATATAATTTAGCGAAAAGCACAGCTTGTTTTAGCCGCACGATACAGCCGCTCCATGTGCAAACGCATGGTTGAACCAAATGGCTTAAGGGATCAACCCTTGA
>JASFQI010000192.1:0-9229 GCA_050115555.1 Desulfobacteraceae bacterium | reverse complement strand
GCTCCCCGCGTAGGCCGAGGCGTCGCTGTTGAGCACCTCCTTCCACGTGCCCCCCTTGGGCGCGCCGATTCGGTACCCGTAAAGGGTCTGCGGGGTGAAGTTGCACACCGCGATCAGGACGTCTTCGGGCCTTTCCCCCTTTCGTAGCAGGCTGAGAATGCTCTGCTTCGAGTCGTTGCAGTCGATCCACGCAAACCCTTCGGGCCCGAAATCCAGCTCGTGGAGCGCGGTTTCTTCCCGATAGAACCGGTTCAAGTCGCTCACCCATCGAAGGACCCCGGCATGGGGCTCCCGGTCCAGGAGGTCCCAGTCCAGGGACGTCTCGTGGTACCACTCGTTCCACTGACCGATCTCGCTCCCCATGAACAGCAGCTTTTTCCCGGGCTGGGCATACATGTACCCGAAAAGGAGCCTCAGGTTCGCAAACTTCTGCCAGGCGTCCCCGGGCATCTTCTCGATCAGGGATCGCTTGCCGTGGACCACCTCGTCGTGGCTCAACGGCAGGGTGAAGTTCTCGTGAAACGCGTAGAGCAGGCGAAAGGTGAGCTGGTTGTGGTGAAAGGTTCGAAACAGGGGATCGTGGGCCATGTAGGCCAGGGTGTCGTGCATCCAGCCCATGTCCCACTTCATGCCGAACCCGAGCCCGCCCACATAGGTGGGCCTAGAGACCATGGGCCAGTCCGTGGACTCCTCGGCCACGGTCTGTACATCCGGGTAGGCCTCGTACACGGTCTCGTTGAACCGCCGAAGAAAAGCAATGGCCTCGAGGTTCTCCCTTCCGCCGTACGCGTTGGGGATCCACTCGCCCTCTTTCCTGGAGTAGTCCAGGTAGAGCATGGAGGCCACGGCATCCACGCGCAGGCCGTCCGCGTGGTATCGGTCCAACCAGAAGAGCGCGCTGCTGATCAGGTAGGACTGGACCTCTTTTCGCCCGTAGTTGAAGATCAGGCTGTCCCAGTCCGGGTGCAGGCCCATCCGGGAGTCCGCGTGCTCGAAGAGGTGGGTCCCGTCAAAGTACCCGAGCCCGTGACCGTCCTTGGGAAAGTGGGAAGGGACCCAGTCCAGAATGACGCCCACGCCTGCCTGGTGAAGCGTATCCACCAGGGCCATGAAGTCCTGCGGCGTGCCGTAGCGCCGCGTGGGCGCAAAGTAGCCGAGCGTCTGGTATCCCCAGGACCCGTAAAAAGGGTGCTCCATCACGGGAAGGAACTCCACATGGGTGAACCCCGCCTCAACCACGTAGGGGACCAGCCGATCCGCCAGCTCCAGGTAGGTCAGGGGCCGGTTCTCTTCCCCTATGCGCTGCCAGGACCCCAGGTGGACCTCGTAGACGGCCATGGGAGCGTCCGCCGCGTTCCGGGCCTTTCGGTTCGCCATCCAGTCGCTGTCGCCCCAGGTGTAACTCAGGTCCCAGGTCATGGACCCCGTGGCCGGGGGGGCTTCCGTGGCGAAGGCAAACGGGTCCGCCTTGTCGGCCCGGTACCCTGCGTACCGGGATGCCACGTGGTACTTGTACGCGGTCCCGCTTTCCAGCCCGGGGATGAACCCTTCCCAGATACCGGAGCTCCCGCGAGGACTGAGGGGCGCCTGCCCCGGGATCCAGCCGTTGAACGGCCCTACCACGGACACGGCCTCGGCATCCGGCGCCCACACGGCAAAGTGGGTCCCTGTCGAATGCCCGTCCTGCATCACGTGGGCCCCAAGCTTTTCATACAGCCGGAAATGACTGCCCTCGTTGAAAAGGAAAAGATCGTCCTCCGTAAGAAGCGATCGGTCGTACTGGACCTGCGCCTGGGAATGTCCTTTTTCTTGATCTTTTCTCAAGTCGATCTCCATGCTTGGATAAGCCTATTTGTCCCCACCGCCTTTTGGGGTCCTCAGGGAACGCGCGGTTTGCCGCGCTTTTACGGCATCGCCATAGACCTCCAGGTAGGCGCGGGCCGATTGAGCCCAGGAAAAGTCCGCCTCCATGCCTGCCTTCTGGACGGCCTTCCAGGCATCCCGGTCCTCGTAGAGCCTCACGGCATCGCGCACGGCGCCCAGTAAGGCCGAGGCATCGGCAGGAGAGAACTTGAATCCGGTCCCTTTGCCGGACCGGGGGTCATAAGCCGTGACCGTGTCCTCGAGCCCACCCGTGGCTCGGACCACAGGAATCGTTCCGTACTTCAGGGCGTACATCTGCGTGAGACCGCACGGCTCGTAGCGCGAAGGCATCAGGAACAGGTCTGCGCCGGCCATGATCCGGTGTGCGAGCGCCTCGTCGAACAAAAGGCGAAGCGCCATGCGCTTGCCCGCGCGCTTTTCCGCCTCCCGAAGATCGGCCTCGATCCGGTCGTTCCCGGTCCCCAGGATCACCAGGGCGACATCCAGGGCCAGGATGTCCTCCAGGATCTCCACGATCCAGTCCAGCCCCTTCTGGGTGTCGAGCCTGGAAATCACCGCGGCAATGAGCCGTTCGGCACAATCCGGCCCCAGGCCCATCTCCTGGATCAGGGCCGCTTTACAGTGTTCCTTACCGACCAGGCTCCCCGGGCCGTAGGAGGCCGGAAGAAACGGGTCGGTCCCGGGGTTCCAGCGATCATAGTCCGCGCCGTTCAGGATGCCATGGAGCACGTTCCTTCGCTTGACAAGCACGCCCTCCATGCCCATGCCGAGCTCGGGCGTCTGAATCTCCCGGGCATACGCAGGGCTGACGGTCGTGACCGCATCCGCATACACGAGTCCGGCCTTGAGCAGGCTGATCGCGCGCCAGTACTCGAGACCTTCCACATGGAAAAAGCGTTCCCGGTCGAGCCCGGTCAAGGCCAGCTTGTCCGTGGAGAATAGGCCCTGGTACCCCAGGTTGTGAACGGTGAACACGCTTGCCGCGTCTTTGAGGCCCCTGGACCCGGCATACGGTCCTTGAAGCAGCGGAGGGATCAGCCCGGTCTGCCAGTCATGGCAGTGGAGGATATGCGGGGCAAACCCCATGGCCGCGGTTGCGTGCAGGACCGCGTGGGAGAACACGGTGAAACGCTCCAGGTTGTCGTAGTAGTCCTCCCCGGACGTCCCGTACAGGTTGGGACGGTCAAAGAGATCCTCCCTCTGCACGACGAAAACGGGTGTGCCCGAATCGGTTCGGGCCTCGAGCACGGACACGGACAGGCGGTCTTTACCCAGGGGAACGGAGAACCCCGGCAAGGCCTCCTTCAGGGGTCCGAATCGCTCCAGCACGGAGCGATACCCCGGGATGAAGCACTGCACATCCGCGCCCTCCCGGGCCAGGGCGTCGGGCAGGGCACCGGCTACGTCGGCCAGGCCGCCGGTCTTCGCAAAGGGGACCATCTCGGAGGCCACGAACACGACCCTCACGGATCTTTTCAGCTCCCGCTTTCCGGAGCCTTTGGGGCGGATGGAAGACGTGCGCGCGCGCTTTGGGTTCATCCTCGGTTATCCGCCTCCACCGCCTCGAACAGGTCGTCCAGGATCTCGGGTATGGAGAAGTGCACCCGGTTCCATGAGGGGATCAGGGTGCTCTCGTGAGGCCCCTTGATCTGCTCCCAGGCGGTCCAGAGGAACCCCCGGAAGTACCGCACGGTCTGTTCCTCCTGGTACCGGTCGTAGGACAGGCCGTTGATCTCTGCATCGTCGCTGTAAGCCTTGATGAAATCGAGGCTCCGCTGGTAATACGTGTGGAGGAGCATGTCCACAAAGGCACCGTCCAGGCTCACGCCGTGGCTCCGGATGTAGTTCAGATAGAACTTGGCAATGTCCACCACCATGCGGTGCAGGCCTCGGCCCGCGTCCTCTGCAGAAATCTCCTGATGCTTGTGCTCGTAGTTGGTCGAGAGGTCGATCTGTGCGATCTTCCTCTGAATCACCCGCTTGTAGGCCTCGGACAGGGTGCTGACCTCCAGTCCCCAGTCGTAGGCGATGCTGACGCCCCGGATCATGCGCGTGACAAAGCTGAACTCCCCGGCCAGGGGGTACTTGAAAGAGCGATGGTAGCTGAAAAACGCCCCCAGGTCCCGGTATCCCCTTTCGTACATGAGGGAGCGCATGGCGTCCACGAACGGCGTGACGAAGAGCCGGGTCACCCTCCCCTTCATGACCCGCTCGGTGGGGGAGATGCGCGCATAGTACCCTTTGCAGAACTCGTAGTCATTGTGGGGATTGGCCGCCGGCTCGATCAGCCGGCCCAGGAGGACCCGGTCATAGGTCACGATGTCGCAGTCGTGGAGCGCCACGACCTCGCAGTCTCCGCGGGCCAGGATGTAGCCGAGCGCCACCCAGACCGACTGTCCCTTGCCCTGCACGCCCACGGGGATTTCGCGCTCCTGGATCTTGCTTAAAACGCCTTGGATCCGGGGCCCGTCCACCCACACCACGCGCACGTGCCGTTGCTTGGTCCGGAGCCGGCCGAAGTACTCCAGGGCCTTTTGAAAACGCTCCTCTTCCGGGGCACCGCCCAGGGCCACGATCACGCTCTTGAGGTACCGGACCTTGCCGATCTCCTCCACGATGCGATCGAGCACATCGGGGTTTTCGATCTCCGAGTAGAGGGACGGCAGCATCAACCCGATCCCGGTATGCTTCGCCCACTTCTCAAGCCTTTGCTCCAGGTTCTTCAGGTATTCTTCGCGGTCAAAGGCGACGTAAAGCGAATGAAGCGTGGAAATATCTCCTCCCTGATGAAAATCGGTCATGGCAAGCTCCTTGGCACCACGTGCCGCAAAAGCGATGACAGGAATGTCTCTCCCCAGCGCGCTATGCGCTGCGAGGCCGCACACCAAACGGGAAGGATCTCAAAACCATATGAATATCATACCAATCGATCCCTTCCCGAACCAGATGAAAATGAGAACGGGCACGCGGGTGATTTGACATTGGAGCGGAAAGGGATGCAGCCTCAAAACCCTATACAGGGGGATCAGGGAGACGTTTCCAGGATGGATGTCCCAAAGAGCCTGCACGTGTTCTCAAGAAGGGCCTCGGCCACCTCCTCCCTGGAAAGGCCTTTGATCTCGGAGACGACCTCCACCACCACACGGGCATTCGCAGGCTCGTTCCGCTCGTCCGGTGAGGTGCCCAGGACCGGGCTGTCCGTCTCCACCAGGAGGGAGCACAGGGGCAGCCGGCTGACCAGCTTCTGCTTTTGCCGGGAGCGCACGACCGACGGCGGAATGGAAAAGAAGAACCCGGCCTCCACCCCGGGGAGCGCGGAACCGACCTTGCCGTCAAAGGCGTGGAGCTGCACCTTTTGCGACCCTTCCTCCAACAGCAGGCGAACCGCCTCACGCCCGGCCGATCGCGAGTGCACATTCAATGGAAGGCCCAGCTCTCCGGACAGCCGGATGAACCTGCGAAAAATATCGATCTGGATTTCCCTCGCCGCTTCCTCCTTCACCACCCATCGATCCAGGCCGACTTCCCCGATGGCCACGAGCCGGGAGTGCTCCTGTCGAACCCAGGCGATCATCCGCTCGGCCTCGGCCGTGTCCAGGTAGGTGGGGTAGAGACCGGCTGCGGGTTTCAGGATCGGAAAGGCCTCGGCCAGTCCAAGATTGCGCTCCGCATCGGCCAGGGTTTCGCCCACAGCCACCACAGCGCAGACCCCGCTCTTCCGGGCGCGCTCCAGGACCTCGGCACGATCCGCGTCAAAGGCCGAGTCCACCATGTGGGCGTGCGTGTCTACAATCCGCAAGATCCCTGCCCCCTTCCTCCTTTTCACTGGATCGTTCCGGTTTCCAAACCCACCCGCGTTCCTCACGTCCATGGCAAGGGCCATACCACACGCACGCAAAGGGTTCAAGAAACGGGACAGGGTCCGTCGTGACAATCGGGATGGGGGTGTGATAGGATTTTTGCGGACTATCGCGCCTTCGGCTTCGAATCTTCCACGCCCAGAGAATCGCCCATGGACCGTTCCCATGCCGCATCCCCCCTCAACAAAGGCTCGATCACCCTGATCGGCCTCGTGGTGAACGCCTTCCTGGTCGTGCTCAAGCTGTTCGCAGGATGGTTCGGCCAAAGTCAGGCCCTTGTGGCCGACGCGGTCCATTCCCTCTCCGACCTTCTCACCGACGGAATCGTGCTGGCGGGTCTGCGGGCAGGGAGGAAGGGCCCGGACGAGCGCCATCCCTTCGGTCATGCCCGCCTTGAAACGCTGGCATCGGCCTTTGTGGGGATTGCATTGATCGGCACGGCGATTTACCTGGGACTGGACGCCGGACTGACCGTTTACCGCCACACAGGAACCCATCCCACGCACTGGGCCCTCTTCGGGGCGGGACTCTCCATCGTTTGTAAGGAAATCCTGTACCGGTACACCGTGCGCGTGGGAAAACGCACGCGAAGCGCGCTGGTCGTGGCCAATGCCTGGCACCATCGTTCGGACGCCCTGTCCTCGGTCGCGGTATTCCTGGGTGTCGTAGGGACCTGGATCCACCCGCAATGGCACGTTCTCGATGCCTATGCCGCCCTTCTCGTTTCTTTCTTCATCGTGAAGGTGGGCCTGGACACCTTATGGAACTCACTTCGCGAGTTCACGGACACGGCCCCGCCCCCTGAGGTTGTCGACAGGATTACCGCGTGCATCCTTCGCACTCAGGGCGTCCAGGGCGTGCACGAGCTTCGTGTCCGAACCTCCGGAGGGCTCTACCAGATGGAGACGCATATCGTGGTGGATGGCGAGCTTTCCGTGGCCGAGGGACATCGAATTGCCAAGGACGTGGAGGCGTGTCTCAAGGACGACGTGAAGGAGGTGGAGCGCGTGATCATACACGTGGACCCGGCGGAAGAGGAAGGGGCCTCGTGAGCCAACCGTGTGGAGGAGGGTCGGTGCTCGCAGGGGATTCCTGGAAGGGCCGGGCGAGGGAAGAGGAGGCGGCTCTCTTGTTTTTCCTTCAGCAGGCGATTCCCCTGAGACCGTCCGCCTTGCCGCCCCGAGTCCCCTCGCCCGGCGTTCCCGTACCGGCCTGCCGGACCTCACGGACCGGTTTTCGCGGGTCCGGCAGGAGGCTTTCACAGCGTGATCAGGTCCTTGATCTTATCGAACGTCTTGGGACCAATCCCCTTGACATTCATGAGGTCTTCGGCTTTTTCGAACGCACCGGAGTTCTCGCGGTATTGAACGATTCGCTCCGCGATCGTGGGCCCGATATACTTGACTTGCGCCAGCTCCTCGACCGTGGCCTCATTGATGTTGACCTTTTCCGAATCCTGGGCGTGAACCGAAGCCACAAAGGCCAGAGCCAAAAAGAGCATCAACCCCATCGCCCATAGGTTGCACCTTCGAGTCATTGTACTTCCCTCCTTTCAAAGAGGTCTTTTCATCTCGATTCCATGGTTCCTTGGTGTCGCGAACGGGCTTCCATCCGGGGAATCCGTCCCTGGATATATCAAACATCGTGCCAGGATCTGGAACCACGCTCAGGATGCGGGACGCCATCTCTTCCGGCCGCAGAACCCTTAAGAAAACCCTTTGAATATCCATGGGTTTCGTCTTCGCATGGATGGAGGGAAATCGGACGCGTATCCTCTCGGTTGGAATCCGTTCCACGAGTTTTTCCTCGATTGCACAGAAATCTGTGCAATTATGCACTATTACCTGTGCATTTATTCTCCTAATCATGTCATTTCAAGGAATTGCATCTCTGTAAGAGGACTCTGGCCTGTTTATCTCATCGAAGGAGCTGACACCGGGCAAGATGCAAGTAACTCGTCAAGGGTCTGATATCTTTGGGATCATATACCCATAGAACAGAAGTCCGGGAACCAGTGAATCGCGTAGCGTGCGGAAAGAGGATGGGACCCCTACCACGGCTTCTGACTTTCCTTTCCTAACCCTTTGATTGAACAAGACTTTCAGGAAAAAGAGAAAAAAGGTGACGAAATGCACATAAAATAGGGCACGCGATGCATAATTTCTCTATTTACACAAGGAAAGTCCCCTCTCCTTGGCGCAGACCATGAGGGCCGTTTCAGATCCCATGAGGACGGGTGTCTGGACACCCCATTTTCAGGAGCCGCCAAGCACTCGCTCTTCTTGACACCGGCTTTTGCTCCTCCCTATACTTGAACAGGTTGGGTTGGATCGAAAAGGGTCTACAACGCGTGCGCTCCCGTTCAAACCGTGGGCGGCGCGAGAGGAAACAAACCATGAAAAATACGCTCGCCTTTGTCATGGCCGGCGGCAGGGGAGAGCGGCTCATGCCGCTCACCGCGGACCGCAGCAAGCCTGCCGTGCCATTCGGGGGAATCTACCGGCTCATCGACTTTACCTTGAGCAACTGCGTCAACTCGCAGCTCTACAAGATCATCGTGCTACCTCAGTACAAGTCCCAGTCCCTTACGGATCACCTCGAGGAGGGCTGGAATATCTTCAGCCATCAAATCGGTCACTTTCTCAAGATCGTCCCTCCGCAGCAGCGCACCGGCACGGACTGGTACCGGGGGACCGCCGATTCGATTCGCCAGAACCTTTACCTCATCGAACGGTACAGCCCCGACCACGTGCTCGTTCTCTCCGGCGATCACATCTACAAGATGGATTTCTCCCTCTTCTCCGATTACCACGAGGAAAAGAACGCGGACGTAACGATTTCCCTCCTGGAGGTGGGCACCGAGCTCGCCCACCAGTTCGGCGTGGCCGTGGTGGATCAGGAGTTCCGCATTCGCGGGTTTCAGGAAAAGCCCAGGGAGAACCCGCAAACCATTCCCGGGGATTCCAGGCATGTACTGGCTTCCATGGGCATCTACCTGTTCCGCACGGAGGCCCTGCTCCAGGTGCTGAAGGCGACCTCGGAGGACGACTTCGGGCGGGACATCATCCCCAACCTCCTGGACACCCACCGGGTCTTTGCCTACCCCTATCGGAAGAACAACCGGATCGAGGACTTTGTCCATGTGACGCCCGACGACGGAGAGCGGCAGATCCGGCTCGAGCCCCGCACCCGGGACTCCGCGTACTGGCGCGACGTGGGGACCCTGGACGCTTACTGGAACGCCAATATGGACCTGACCGGAGTGGATCCCTACTTCAACCTGTACGGCCGCAAGTGGCCCATGCACACCTATCAGATTCCCGCTCCCCCGGCCAAGTTCATCTTTGCCACGGAGCGTAACGAGGGATTCCGCGTGGGCAAGGCCCTGGACTCCCTGGTCGCGCCCGGCGCGATTGTGAGCGGAATTGTTCGGAATTGCATACTCGGCTACAACGTGGTGGTTCGAAGCTGGGCCTCTGTGGACG
>JASFQI010000191.1:0-9246 GCA_050115555.1 Desulfobacteraceae bacterium | reverse complement strand
GTGTTTCACGGCTCATGCCGATTCCCGTGTCCGTTACGGACAGGAGCACATAGGGCCCGGGTTTGGGTGTGTAGGGCTTTCCCTCCATCATGTGAGGCGAGGCGTTTCGGGCTCGAAGGGTAATTTCCCCTCCATGGGGCATGGCTTCTCCTGCGTTGATGAGCAGGTTCATGAGGGTCTGCTCGATTTGTCCATGATCCGCGAGAATAGGGCACAGGTTTTTGTCCAGGTCCGCATGGATGACGATGTCCTTTCGTGTCGCTCCAAACGTGTTCATCGTGTCCTGAATCAGCTCGTTCAATCCAAAGGGCCGGGTGGATACGTTCCCTTCGCGGGCGTATCCCAGAAGCTGTGTCGTCAGCCTGGAACCGCTCCGGACCTGTCTCTGGATGCTCTCGAGCATTTTCCTCCTGGACTCGTCTAAATTCGATTCGAGCAGCAGGAGGCTGGTGTATCCCTGGATACCCATGAGGAGATTGTTGAAGTTGTGTGCGATCCCACCGGCGAGCGTCCCTAAGGCCTCCATCTTCTGGGCCTGCTTGAGCTGCAAGGCCAGTCCATTTCGTTCCTCCTCGGCGAGCTTTCGCTCGGTTACGTCATGAAGGATGCCCCGGAATCCGCATGTATGGTTCTGGTCGTCCCGCATAAGGGATACGGAGGCCTCGACGTGCCGCTCCATGCCGTCCTTTCGTTGAATGCACCACTCGTAAGCCTTCAGGGTTTCACCGGTCTCGTATACATGAAGGAAGGCTTCATGCCCGCGGCGGGCGTTCTCCGCATCCGTGAAGTCCTTCAGGTTCATCTGAAGCAGGGTCTCCCGGGGATAGTCGAAAATATGACAGATGGCCTCGTTGACAAGCGTGAAATCCCCCCTGAGATCTACCTCGTAGTATCCCTCGACAATGCTCTGGAGAATATTTCGATACTTTTCTTCGCTGCGCTTCAAGGCCAGCTCGGTCTGTTTTCGCTCCGTGATATCGAGTAGCGAGGCAACGGTTTTCGAGCCTCCTGGAATTCGGCAGACGCGATTCAGGATGTGTCTCACCTGGCCGTTACGATTCACGAAACGGAACTCGTACTCGGACGGGACCGACCCTTCCCGAAGCTTCCTGGCTTCATGGTATTCCTTGATTCGATTCAGGTCGTCTGCGTGCACGAACCGCGTCCAGGCCATCCTGCCCTCGATCTCCTCCCGCGGATACCCGCTCAACCGCTCGAACTCCGAGTTCGCAATCGTGATGGTCTTTTCATCGTCTACAATGATGGTTGCAGTTCCTGTGTTTTCAAAAACACTCCGGTACTGACTCTCGGAGTTTTGTAGCGCCTCTTCGATGCTGGTGCGCTCCTGAATTTCATGCTCCAGAAGGCGCGCCTTCTCCATCAGCTCGGAGTTCCTGGCACGGGCCTGAGCTCGGAGGAGATAACCGGCCATGAATACGATCAGAAGCGTAAGCCCGATGCTGGAAATCGAGAAAAGAAATGGGGAGGTATGCCATCCAAAATGATTGGAAAAGCCTTTATGAGATTCGGAAGCGCCAAAAAAAGCTGAAGAGGGTTCCGGGTCCGTTGCGGCTTCGGACCTTGAAACAGAGAACCGGTTTGCGTCCATGCCGAAGGAGACCTCAACGCCCTCAGGGCTTCGGGCCTGGAGGGATGAGGAGGGTGCAAGCGAGATTGGAGGAGAGCTTGCACAAAGGGGTGCGGCCAATAGAAGCAAAAATAACAGTAGGATAAATGCGTTTCGTTTCATAGGTGCTCACTGGGATCAGGCGGGCGATCGCCCACGATGCGCTCTAACGCTCCCGGGTAACGCAGGAACGAACAAGGATCTGCAGCCCTTCCCTATTGTCATCGGCAGGTTGGCGGAAAAAGTGAAATCCATACGCCTGGAAAAGGGTCTGGACACGCTTTTTCAGGCAAGAGTATAGGTGGAAGGAAGGCCGGATGCGCTGGGTTCGATAGAGGACCGTTCATTCATTTTCGCCGTGAGAGGAGGCAGGGATGAGGCTGCCGAAACCGCGATTCGATGGAAGGGAATCCGTGGAACGAGCCATCAAAAACCGTCGGACCGTCCGCTCTTTCCGCTCAAAACCCCTGGACGTGGGAAGGGTGGGCCAGCTTCTTTGGGCGGCCCAGGGGGTAACCGGCGGTCTGGGGTTCAAGCGCGCGGCCCCTTCGGCCGGAGCCCTCTACCCCATGGATGTCTACGCCGTGGTGGGAAAAGAGGGGGTCCAAGGCCTGAAGTCGGGGAACTACCACTATGCGCCCAGGGCGCACAGCCTCGAGCGCGTGAAGGCGGGAGACCTGCTGGAAAATGTCGCGCGGGCGGCACTTTCCCAGGGGTGGATGGCGGGGGCGCCGGTGAACTTCGCGATTACCGCAACGTACGAGCGGATCACGGGGAAGTACGGTCAGCGGGGTGTCCGGTACGCCATGATCGAGGCGGGTCACATCGGGCAGAATCTCTTTCTTCAGGCCGGGGCCCTGGGGCTTGAGGCAGGGATCGTGGGTGCGTTTCGCGACGATGAGCTGATTCGCGTCCTCGGAATACCACGAAGCCGCGTGCCGCTCCTGGTCATGCCGGTGGGCTATCGCTCTTGAGCAGGTTCGGGCGATTCGATCTCCATGGCCTGGCATACCGCCTCTCCGAAGCCGGAGCAGGAGACCTCCCGGGCGCCATCCATGAGGCGGGCCAAGTCGTATGTCACCGTCTTTTGCGCGAACACGCGTTCCAGGCCGGATTCAATGAGCCGGGCGGCGTCGGACCAGCCCAGATGGCGAAGCATCATGGCCCCGCTCAGGATCAGCGAGGAAGGGTTGACCTTGTCCATCCCGGCGTACTTGGGCGCAGTCCCGTGGGTGGCCTCGAATACGGCGTATCCCTTCTCATAGTTGATGTTCCCCCCCGGCGCCATGCCGATGCCTCCGACTTGGGCGGCCAAGGCGTCTGAGATGTAGTCGCCGTTCAGGTTCATGGTGGCGATGACGTCGAACTCGTCGGGGCGGGTAAGGGCTTGCTGGAAAAAAATGTCGGCGATCGTGTCCTGGATCAAAATTCGTCCTCCGGGTCCGTCCCCCCCGATCTCGTTCCAGGGAACGGTCTGCTCCGGGTACTCTTCCCGGGCGAGCTCGTAACCCCAGTTTCGGAATGCGCCTTCGGTGAACTTCTGAATGTTCCCCTTGTGTACAAGGGTCAGGCTTCTTCGTCCCTTGGAGACGGCGTAGTTCAGGGCGGCGCGAATCAGCCTTCGGCTGCCCGATCGGCTGATCGGTTTGATCCCCAGGGCGGCGTCTTTCCGTATCTTCCAGCCGAACCTTTTGTACAGAAAGTCCCGCAGCGCGCCGGTCTCCTCACGGTCCGCCTCCAGCTCGAGTCCCGCGTATACATCTTCCGTGTTCTCGCGGAAGATCACCATGTTCACCTTCCAGGGCTCGCGGACCGGGCTGGGCACGCCGGGGAAGTACCGCACCGGCCTGACGCAGGCATACAGATCCAACTCCTGCCTCAGGGTGACGTTGAGGCTTCGAATCCCCTCGCCCACGGGTGTGGTGAGCGGACCCTTGATGCCGATTCGATAGGTCTCGAAGGCATCCAATGTCTCCCGGGGCAGCCATTGCCCGGTTTCGCGAAAGGCCTTCTCTCCGGCCAGGACTTCTTTCCAGCGGATGCGCCGGGTTCCCTTGCCGTTTTGTTCCACGGCCCGGTCAAGGACCCGTACAGCGGAGCGCCAGATGTCCGGGCCGATGCCATCGCCCTCGATGAAAGGGATGACCGGATGATCGGGCACTACCAGCCGGCCGTTTTCAAATGTAATGATTTGCTCGCGTTCCACGATGGGATTCCCTCCTCTTGACGCTTCGATGTGAGCGCAAAATCCTATCACGTTCCCGGGGCGGGTCAACGCCTTTTCTTCCCCTTCCAGGGGTGAGTCCTGGGGTAGGGGCCAGGGTGGGATCACAGGCTGAGCGAAGATCGTGGGACGGAAAATGCGCTGAGAACGATTCGTGAATGAAGCGATGATGAGGTCATGAGAGGCCGGGAACCGGGGAAAATTGAAAAAATGAGGTTGACAAATGTGGTTTTTAAGGTATAATTAGCAGATTTGATTTTTTGGCCTTCTTGCGACAGGTCCCTTGGGATCGATTCGAGGAGGCCTGTTTTTTGCATGGAAAAGGCCCCGGTGGACCCGAAGACCTCCTGCCGTTTGCAGAAACCGTGAGACGGAAAAGGAGGCAGGAGGGCGGGGGCTCCAAGGACGGTTTTTGAACATCGGTTACGCTATAGGCGGGAAAGGACGTGATCACCATGGTTTGTGCAACGGTCAAAGAAGGTGTGGATTGTTTTTTTATGAGCAAGGGCGGCTGCCGGTTCAACGGCGGACACTGCCATCCCATCGTAGAGCAGTGTGAAGGCTGCCAGCGAATTCAAGAGTTTCCCTCCGGCAAATACTGCATCAGTTTCCCCGACCCCTCGGTCAAGTGGCGCTCGGGGATCTGCAGCATGGCCACGCACGTCAAGGCCTCGAACGGGAATCAGGGGAACGGAAAGCTCAACCCTCTGAAGGCGTCTAAGCGCCGAGGCCACTAAGCCGGTTCTCCTTTTCGGGAATCCTCGAACGTCCCCCCTATACGCCGGACGCGCATGGCGCGTGCCCTGGGGGGAGGAGTGCGTCTTGTCCTCTCAGGAGATTCCGTAGGGTGAGGCCTTCATTCAGCGGCTTCGCCTCCGCCCGAAGCCCTCTCGAGGTGAACGAGGAACTCCCGGTTTCCCTTGGGCCCCAGGATGGGGGAGGGGGCCTGCTCGATCAGTTCCCACGCGTTCTCGGCGAAAAACGCGGTGAGATCCCGAAGCACGGAGCGATGAAGCGCGGGATCACGCACGACTCCCCCTTTGCCCACCTGCCCGCGTCCCACCTCGAACTGCGGCTTGACCAGAGCCACGATAAACCCATTCGGCGTGAGAAGCTTGGAAACCGCCGGGATCACAAGGCGAAGGGAGATGAACGAGACGTCGATGACGGCTCCCTGGGCGGTTTCCCCAAGGGCCTCGGACGTGAGATGCCGGATGTTCGTTTTCTCGAGGATGCGGACCCGAGGATCGTTTCGAAGGGTCCAGTGAAGCTGGCCGTACCCCACATCCACGGCGATCACCCGGGCTGCCCTGTGCTGGAGAAGGCAGTCGGTGAACCCTCCGGTGGAGGCTCCCACATCGAGGATCACACGGCTTTCCACGGAAACGGAAAAACGTCGGAGGGCCTCTGCCAGCTTGAGACCGCCTCGACTCACAAAGGGCGGCGAGGACTCGCGAAGCGTGACCTCGGCGGAAACCGGCACTTCGCGCCCGGGTTTGTCCACTCGAACCCCGTCCACGTCCACCACGCCGGCCATGATCAGGGCTTGGGCCTTTTGTCGGGATTCGGCCAGGTGTTTCTGGACCAGGAGCCGATCCAGCCTCACCCGGGAAGGGCTATGCTCCTTGGCAGAGATCCCTGGCCTCCTTGTGAATGGATGCCGCATCCAGCCCGCATCTCTCACGGAGGACGGAAGGAGGCCCGTGCTCCACGAAACGGTCTGGAATACCGATCCGGCGAACGGCCACCTGCCCGAGGATTCCATTGTCGTTGAAATCCTCGAGAACGGCTCCACCCAGCCCTCCCGAACGCGTGTTTTCCTCCACCACGAGCACACGTCCCGTTTTCAGGGCCAGATCCTTTAAAAGCGGGTCCAGGGGCTTGACGAATCGGACGTTGACGACCTCGGCCTGGATCCCTTCGGCCGCCAGCGTCTCGGCTGCCTCGAGCGACGGAGCCACCATGCTCCCTAAGGCGAGGAGGGTCAGATCGTCGCCTTGGCGGAGCGGTTCCGCCCTGCCCATGGGGATCTCCTGGAAATCCTTGTCCAGCGGCACGCCCAGGCCACTTCCCCGGGGGTAGCGGATCGCCACGGGGCCCGTCTGCTTCAGGGCGGTGTAAAGCATGTTCCGGAGCTCGTTTTCGTCCTTGGGCGCCATGACGGTCATGTTGGGCAGGATGCGCAGATAGGACAGGTCAAAGGGCCCGTGATGGGTCGGACCGTCCTCCCCGACCAGTCCCCCGCGATCCAGGCAAAAGACCACGGGCAGATTTTGTAGACAGACGTCGTGAATGATCTGGTCGTACGCCCGCTGAAGGAACGTGGAGTAAATCGCCACCACGGGGCGAAGACCCTCGACGGCCAGCCCGGCAGCAAACGTCACGGCATGCTGCTCGGCGATGCCCACATCCAGGAACCGCTCCGGGAATGTTTCCGCGAACTTGTGGAGACCCGTTCCCTCGGGCATGGCAGCGGTGATCGCAAAGAGGGTATCCTGTTTCTTCCCCAGCTCCACCATGGCATCCCCGAAGACATCCGTGTAGGTGGGCGGCGGCGGCGTGCTCGATCGGGCCGGGGTCCCGGTCTCGATCTCGAAAACGCCCACTCCGTGGTAATGGGCAGGGTCCTTTTCCGCAGGTCTGTATCCCTTTCCCTTGCGTGTGATCGCGTGAACGAGCACGGGGCCCGGGATGTGGAGCGTGTTCTGGAAGGTTTCGATCATGCGGTCCAGCCGGTGTCCCCGAATGGGGCCGATGTACCGGAACTTGAACGCCTCAAAGAGCATGCCCGGAGTAAAGAAGGTGATGAAGGAATCCTCGCTCTTTCGTGCGATGTTCAGGATGTTCTCCCCGACCCCCGGAATCGACTTGAGAAAGGTCTCCAGGTCCTTTCGAAAGTTCACGAAACGCTTCCCGGACATGGTACGGCTCAGGAAGGAAGAAAACGCCCCCACATTGGGCGCAATAGACATCTCGTTGTCGTTCAAGACCACGATGAGGTCTTTTTCCGTGTGCCCCGCCTGATTCAGACCCTCATAGGCCATGCCTCCGGTCATGGACCCGTCCCCGATCACCGCGATCACCCGGCCCTCAGCGCCCTGAAGCGCGTGGGCCGTGCTGATGCCGAGACCCGCGGAGATCGATGTGCTGCTGTGACCCGTATCAAACGGATCGTAAGGGCTCTCCGCACGCTTGGGAAACCCGCTGATCCCTCCCAGGGTTCGAAGGGTATGAAAACGGTCCCGCCTTCCCGTAATCAGCTTGTGCGTGTACGCCTGATGCCCCACGTCCCAGATGATCTTGTCCCGGGGGGTGTCGAACACGTAATGAAGCGCCAGGGTCAGCTCCACCACACCGAGGCTGGGTGCAAGGTGACCACCGGTCTTGGAGACGGTCTCGATGATCTTGTTGCGAATCTCGGCGGCCAGCTGTTCCATCTCCTGGATCGTCAGGTGCTTGAGGTCCGCCGGGCTGTCGATACGTTCCAGGATCGTCTTTTCCGTGTCGCTCTCTTTCATTTGCGTCTCTCGATAATGTACATTGCAATGGCTCGCAACGGGTCCGCTCGGTGGTCGAAAGGATTCAGGGATTCAACCGCTTCAAGGACCAGATCCCTCTGGGCCCGCTTGGCTTCCTCCAGGCCGAAGACCGCCGGCCAGGTCTGCTTTCCCCGCTTCTCGTCGCTCCCCACGTCTTTTCCAAGGGTTTGCTTATCGCCCTCGATGTTCAGGATGTCGTCCGATATCTGAAAGGCGAGACCGATCCGCCGCCCATAGCTCGAGAGCGCACGAATCGCGCTCTCCTCCGCTCCACAGAGCAGGGCTCCGGAGACTGTGGCCACGGTGATGAGGTCTGCGGTCTTGTGTTCGTGAATGAAGCGGACGAGCTCGGCATCCGGGGGAGCGCCTTCGGACTGGACGTCCGCCACCTGTCCCCCGATCATGCCGCTGTACCCGGCGGCTTCAGCGATCCATCGGATGACGCGCGGGAGGACGGTCGAAGGGGTGCCCTCGGGGACAGGCATGCCGGCCAGCACGCAGAAGGCCTCGGTCAGGAGTCCGTCCCCGGCCAGGAGGGCGATGGCTTCGCCGAAAACCTTGTGGTTCGTGGGCTTTCCGCGGCGCAGGTCGTCGTCGTCCATGACGGGGAGGTCGTCGTGGATCAGGGAATACGTGTGGATGAGCTCCAGGGCACAGGCCGCCTGCAACACGTGGCGGCTTTCTCCTCCCACGGTTTCCGCCCCGGCGATGCACAGGATAGGCCGAAGCCGCTTCCCTCCGGCGAAAACACTGTAGGTCATGGCACGGACCACGTCCGAGGCCGGCCCCTGGGGTTCGGGAAAGAGTGCCTCCAGGGCTCGATCTACGATCTCCCGTTTCTTGGCGAGGTAGGCTTGAAGGTCCATCATTCGTTCTCGCCTCCTTGGTTTTCGAGGTCGAAGGGGACCTCGTCCACCCCTCCTTCCTGCCGACTCGTGAGGAGGGTGACCTTTTTTTCCGCTTCCTCCAGCTTTTGGGAGCAGAACGCAACCAGCTTCATGCCTTCCTCGAAAACGCGAAGGGACTCCTCCAGGGGCATATCTCCGCTCTCGAGTCGTTGAACAATCTCCTCCAGCCTCTGAAGAGAAGCCTCGAACTTGGGCTCAGGCATGGTCCTTCCCCTCCCTTCCCTTCTGTGCTTCCCTTAGGCCGGGAAAGCACAAATCCCCCGATTCGGCGGCAGGATCGGTGGTTTCCACGCGGCAACCGAGTTCGCCCGAGGCCAGGGTCACCTGCACGAGACCCCCCGCCCGAACATCCGACACCTGCCTCACCACCCGGCCGTCCGGAAGCCGCCTGGTAATGCTGTACCCCCGTTTCAACACGGCGTGGGGATCGAGCCCCCCGAGCTTTCCTTCAAGCACGGAGACCGCGGAGCGACGGGAGAGAAGTCCTCGCGCCATGGACGTTTTCAGGTCCCGAAGATCCCGAAAGAGCTCTTTTCGAAGAGCCGGGATCGTGCTTTGCGGGGAGCTGCGCCGAAGCGAAACCGAGGCTGTGGTAAGTCTTGCCTTTCTTTCCCGAAGGCACAACGTCTGGGCCCGCAACAGGCGACCGGACAGGTCGTCGAGATGCTGCCAGCCTTGCTCGATCGCTTTTCTGGGATCGCGGAGTCGGGCACGCAGGTGCTCCGTCTTTTCCGCCCATCGAAGGATTCGGGTTCGGGCCCCCGATACGAGACGGGCCTTCAGCTCCTTCAACCGCGCCACAAGGGCTTCCTTTTCGGTCACGAGCATCTCGGCGGCGGCTGACGGGGTGGGCGCTCGAAGGTCCGCCGCCAGGTCGGAGATGGTCACGTCGATCTCGTGGCCTACGGCTGAAACCACGGGGATGTGCGATGCACGGATGGCTCGTGC
>JASFQI010000190.1:0-9280 GCA_050115555.1 Desulfobacteraceae bacterium | reverse complement strand
TCGGCCCTCGGGAATGAGGTCTTTGGGGAAGCAGGGCGTCACGTTGAACACCTTGTCCGGGCAGAAGGGACACCAGGCATCGGTCCCCACCACCAGCGCCTCCAGATCGGGGATTTCCCACTGGAGCGCCCTGAAATGGCAGATCCTGGCGGTCCGCCCGGTCAGGGGATCGGTGCGGATCTCGCAGGGGATGCGGCGCTCGGCCATGTCCTCCTGGGGGTTCAGCATGACGGTCTCTTTATGTACGGCCTTGAACTTCATACCACCTCTCTTTCGTTACAGGTTCAGCAGGCACTTGACGACGCGCCCATTGTCCTGTTACGGCTCCTCCGATGGAATCCTTTCACCGGTGGGGACCTCTTTGGTCCTGGCCCCTTTTTTCCTCCCGAACAGTCTTACCACGGTCACATAAAAAAGGGGAATGAAGAAGATGGCAAGAAAGGTGGCCGTGATCATGCCTCCCAGCACGCTGGTGCCGATGGCGGTTTGGGCCCCTGCACCGGCCCCGGTGGCAACGGCCAGGGGAAGCACGCCGAAGCCAAAGGCCAGCGAGGTCATGACAATTGGCCGCAGACGCAGCCTGGCCCCCTCCAGCGTAGCCTCGATCAACCCCATGCCTTCTTCCTCCCTACGGTACACGGCAAACTGGACGATCAGAATGGCATTCTTGGTGGTCAGGCCGAGCACGGTGAGGAGCCCAATCTGAAAGTACACATCATTGGGGAATCCGCGGAGCGAGGAGGCGATCACCCCGCCGATCACGCCCAGGGGCAGGGCCAGCATCACCGATATGGGGACGGTCCAGCTCTCGTACAGGGCGGCCAGGCACAGAAAAATCACGACCATGGAAAACGCATACAGCAGCCCGGACTGGGACTTGGCCATGCGTTCCTGAAAGGAAATGCCGCTCCAGTCGTGGCCGATGTCCTTGGGCAGCCTGGCCACGAGCTCCTCCATGGCCTCCATGGCTTCTCCGGAGCTCCTGCCCTGCGGGGCTTCGCCCAGAATATTTATGGACGGAAAGGCATTGAAACGCGCCAGCTGCGTGGGTCCATATTCCCAGGAACCCGATGCAAAGGCCGAAACCGGTGTCATGGTCCCGGCGTGGTTGCGCACATAGAGCTTTTCCAGGTCCGTGGGAAGCATGCGGTAGGGCGCGTCCGCCTGGACGTAGACCCGCTTGACCCGCCCCCCGTGCATGAAATCATTGACATAGGCGCTTCCGAACGCAGCGGAGACCGTGGCGTGAATGGAGCTGATGGGCACCCCCAGGGCGCCCGCCTTTTCCCAGTCCACGTCCAGTCGGTACTGGGGCACATCGTCCATGCCGTTGGGGCGCACGCGGGTCAGGCGCTCGTCCTGCATGGCCATGCCCAGCAGTTGATTGCGGGCCTGCATCAGCTTGGCATGCCCCATGCCGCCGCGATCCTGAAGCTGGAGGTCAAACCCTTTGGAATGGCCCAGCTCCGGGATGGCCGGCGGCGCAAAGGCAAACACCCGGGCGTTTCGAATCCGGGAAAACCGCCCCATGGCGCGACGGGCCACGGCGTCCACCTTCAAATCCGGCCTTTGGCGAAGCTCCCAGTCCTGAAGCCGGACAAATCCCATGCCCAGATTCTGGCCGGCGCCGCCAAAGCTTCGGCCCGTAAGGGTCATGACCGACATCACGGCCTCGCCCTCCTCCTCTAGAAGGTAGTCTCGGACCTCCTTCATGATCTCTGCCGTCTGCTCCAGTGTGGAGCCTGTGGGGAGCTGCGCCTGGATGAGCATGATGCCCTGGTCCTCATCCGGGAGATATGCCGTGGGCATGCGCTGGAACAGGAAACCCAGGGCCGCGAGGATAACGAGGTATAGAAGCAGGTGTCGGAGTTTTTTATTCAGGATCCGCCCGACCAGGCCCTGGTACGTATCACGGGTCCAGTTGAACAGCCGGTTGAACCCCCGAAAGAACGGCCGGAAAAGGAAGAACCCGGTTTTCGAGGCCTCGTGCCCCTGGGGCACGGGTTTCAGAAGCGACGCACAGAGGACGGGGGTCAGGATCAGGGCGACCACGACCGAGAGCAGCATGGCGGAGATGATGGTGACGGAGAACTGCCGGTAGATCACGCCCGTGGAACCGCCGAAAAACGCCATGGGGCCGAACACGGCGGAGAGCACCAGACCGATGCCGATCAGGGCGCTGGTGATCTCTCCCATGGACTTGCGGGTCGCCTCCCTCGGCGACAGCCCTTCGTCGTGCATGACGCGCTCCACGTTTTCCACCACCACGATGGCATCGTCCACCAGCAGGCCGATGGCCAGCACCATGGCGAACATGGTCAACATGTTGATGGAAAACCCGAAGAGCCCCAGTACGGCGAAGGTCCCCAGGATGACCACCGGTACGGCCACCGTGGGAATCAGCGTTGCCCGGAAGCTGCCCAGGAAAAGAAACATCACCAGAAACACCAGCCCGATCGCTTCGAGCAGGGTCTTGACCACCTCTTCGATGGCGACCCTCACAAAGGGTGTGGTGTCAAAGGGGTACACCGCTTTCACGCCCGCGGGAAAGTAATGGGACAGCTCCTCCATTTTGGCTCGCACGGCACCCGCGGTGTTCAGGGCATTGGCTCCCGGGGCCTGCCGGATGGCCAGCATCGCGCTGGCCTTTCCGTTGTACAGCCCTTCGGTCTCATAGCGCTCCGCGCCCAGCTCCGTGCGCCCCACATCCCCCACGCGGACGATGGAACCGTCCGGGTTGGTCCGGAGCGGAACCGCAGCGAACTCCTCCGGGGTCTTCAAGAGGTTCTGAACGACGATGGAGGCGTTCAGCCTCTGACCCTCCACCGCAGGGACCCCGCCGAACTGACCGGCAGAGACCTCCACGTTGTAGGCGCGAAGGCCTGCGACCACATCCGCGATGGTCAGCTGGTAGTCCACCAGCTTATCCGGGTTCAGCCAGACGCGCATGGCATACTGGGCTCCAAAGCTGTTGACCTCTCCGACACCGGGTACGCGTGCCAGCACCTTTTCGATATTGGATTGGGCATAGTCTGTCAGGTCATGACCGTCCATGCTGCCGTCTTCCGAGATCAGGCCCACGAGAATCAAGTAGTTTCGGGTGGACTTGCTGACCATGACCCCCTGTCGCTGCACCATATCCGGCAGGCTCGACATGGCGAGCTGGAGCTTGTTCTGCACCTGGGACCAGGCCAGGTTCGGATCGGTCCCCGGCGTGAAGGTGAGCTCGATTCGGCCGGCGCCGGACGAGTCGCTGGTGGAGTCCATGTACAGCAGGTTGTCAAAGCCGGTCATCTTCTGCTCGATGATCTGGACCACGCTGTTTTCCACGGTCTGCGCCGAGGCCCCGGGGTAAAAAGCGCGGATGGCAATGGACGGGGGCGCGATGGGAGGATACTGCGAGATGGGCAGGTTGTAGATGGCCATCCCGCCCGCCAGCATCAGGATGATGGCAATCACCCAGGCAAAGACCGGGCGATCCAGAAAGAAGTTCGACAGCATGACAGGCCTCCGCTACTTCGTCGCTTCTTCGGATGTCGGATTCTCATTCGGGGAGGAGGATTCGTTCTTTTGCTCGTCCGGCTCTTTGCCTATGGAAACCACGTTTGCCTGCTGCCCCGGCCTGACACTCAAGCGTCCCTCAACGATCACGCGATCGCCGGCGGACAGGCCGACGGTGACCAGCCAATCGTTGCCGATCGCGCGGTCTATCTTCAGCATTTTTTGTTGTACCACGCCGGCATCATCCACGATGAGTGCAATGGCCTCTCCTTTCGGGTTGCGGGTCACACCCTCCTGGGGGGCGAGGATGGCCTGATCGACCGTGCCTTCCTGAATCACGGCCCGCACATACATGCCCGGCAGGAGCAGGCCCTCCGGGTTGGGTACCTCGATGCGAAGGATGTACGATCCGGTGGCCGGGTCCACCGAGGTCACATCTCGAAACTGCAATTGCCCCTCAAGAGGGTAGAGCGAACCGTCCTCCAGAAGAATGCGGACCTTCTTTCCTTTTTCATCCTGATCGCAGATCCTTCCTTCTTTCAGGCTGCGCCTCAGCTTGAGCAGCTCGGAGGTCGATTGGGTGACGTCCACATACATGGGGTCCATCTGCTGGATGGTGGCCAGAGGGCCAGTCTGATAGGCCTTGACAAGCGCTCCGTCCGTGATCCGGGAGCGGCTGATCCGCCCGGAAATGGGCGCCGTGATCTGGGTGTACTTCAAGTCGATCCGGGACTTGTCGATCCGGGACTTCCAGTACTCGATCTCTGCCAGACCCTGGTCCAGTGCGGCTTGGGCATTGTCGTAGTCCTGCTGGCTGACCGCATGTTGCGCGAGGAGCCCCCTGTAACGATCCGCGGTGGACCGAAGGGCGGGAACACCGGCCCGCGCTTTTGCAAGGGAGGCCTTGGCGGAGTTCAGCGCCACACGGAAAGGCGCGGGATCGATCTGGTAAAGCAGCTGACCGGCCTCCACGCGCGAGCCTTCTTCGAACAATCGCTTTTGGATGATGCCGTCGACCTGCGGCCGAATCTCCGCTACCCCGTAAGCGGACGTACGACCCGGCAGCACGGTGGTCAGTTCGACCGATCGCGGTTCCATCGTTACCGTTCCGACCTCGGGTACGCGAGCCGGGGCCGCCTGTTGCTTTCCGTGGCTGTTTTCGCAGCCCCCCGTCCACAGCAGGAGCGCCGGAAGCAGGAATACCGCCAACCAGAAAATGATCCCATGTCGCTGCGTGTTCCGTTGCATGTGAAGTCTCCCGTATCGAAGTGAGGCGCTGATTCACCCGCAAGGGCCCTGTCCGCCCTCAGGCTTCGAGCAGCCCTTTAAAAAAGATATCCAGTATCGAGTTTGGATCTTCTGGAAACGGATGCGTTTCCGGGTCTTCCACCCAGAGCAGCAGTAAGGCGTTGACCACGCTGTCGAGGGCCACGGCCATTTGAAACGGTGCGGCAATGGGCTTGAACCGCTTGTTCGCCATGCCGGTCTCAAAAATCAAGGCGAGCCTTTCCAGGAAATCCTGGTATCGCTTTTGGACGGCCTCCCCCAGCCCCGCCGCTGTGAGGTTGAGCCTCGACCCCCCGTTTTCCGCGATCAAAAGACGGACAAAGGAGAGCTTTTCGCGATACTTTTCGCATTTGAGCCGGACATAGCTCTTCAGCTTTTCGACCTCGTCGGTGTGTGCGTTGACCGCCAGGTCGAACTCTTCTTCAAACTCGTCGATGTGCTCCAGGACAACGCTCGTGTAAAGATCCGCTTTGTTCTTGAAAAACTTGTAAAGGGTCCCTACGGCAAACTCGGCCCTCTCTGCGATCTCCTGCATGGAGGCGCGGTGATACCCCTTCTCCGAAAACAGAAGCAGGGCGGCCTCGAGCATGGCCTGACGCTGTATCTGTTTTTCTCTCTCTCTTCTCGAGAGATGCTCTGCTCCCATTCCTATCCCCCTTGCCGCACTGGGGTGTTTGGGTGATCCGTGATGCGGAACGAGCCATGACGCAGGCGGCGATGGAATCGAACTGTACGTGAATCACAATTCAAATCATGAAGGAAAATTCATATAATAGAACTGTTTTTCACCTTGTCAAGTGCATTTTTGTTTGTGAAATCATGCACAGGGTTTCGGTTGACAGGACCTGCGCTTCTGATAAGATGTCTTCACGACGGTCAGGCGGGCATGGGATCTTCAAGAGGAAGACACAAAGCCCGAGACCGCCATGCCGCGAGCCGAAAGGCCGAGGCCGAACAACCCCTTACGGAGTGCCTTAGCTTGCAAGTGCCCGATAACTATTTCTGGACGGGCACGAGGTGGCGCCGCCTGGATCTCGAATCGCATGTGACCGGGACGGCCGAAAAGCCCGCGCCGGGCCTTTGCGCGGAACGGCTGTTTTGACTCGTACGACTTGCTGATCAGGTCCTTCGGTGCACCGAAGGGCCTTTTTTTTCGATTCCGAAGAAAACCAATCCCGAGCAGGAGGAGGACATGAAACGCAAGAAGGTCACGATCGCGGAACTCCAGGCGAAAAAGGACGCCGGCCAGAAGATCACCATGATGACCGCCTACGACTACCCCAGCGCCCAGTTGGTGGACCAGGCCGGGATCGACACGACCCTGGTGGGCGATTCCCTGGGCATGGTGGTGCTTGGATACGACTCCACGGTCCCCGTGACCATGGACGAGATGATCCACCACTGTAAGGCCGTGCGACGGGGGACCGAGGCCTCCTTTATCATCGGGGACATGCCGTTCCTCTCTTACCAGGTGAGCCTGGAAAAGGCGGTGGAGAACGCCGGCCGGTTCATCAAGGAGGCCGGGTGCGACTCGGTGAAGCTGGAGGGAGGCTCGGAGATGGCCCCTGTAGTGGAGGCTGTGGTCCGGGCTGGAATCCCGGTGTGCGCCCACATCGGGCTCACCCCTCAGACGGCGACCATGCTCAGCGGATTCAAAGTGCAGGGCAAGGACGCGGAGAGCGCCCGCGCCATGGTCCAGTCCGCCAAGGACCTGGAGGCTGCCGGGGCCTTTATGGTCGTCATGGAGTGCATCCCGGACCTGCTCGCCGCACGAATCACCAAGGAAATCCGCATCCCGACCATCGGGATCGGTGCGGGCCCGGAATGTGACGGGCAGGTCCTGGTGTATCACGACCTCGTGGGGCTCTTTGAACGCTTTACCCCGAAGTTCGTCAAGCAGTACACGAACCTGGCCCCCACGATTCGGGACGCGCTCACCCAGTACCGGGAAGAGGTCGAGCAGGGGACGTTTCCCGGCCCGGAGCACAGCTTTGCCATGAAGGCGGAGGAGGCGGAGAAGATCTGAAAACACCGGTACCGGGAGTCCGCAAGGCGAGGAGGACCATGCAATTCTTAGTGGTAGGGCCGGGCGCCATGGGATGCCTTTTTGCGGCCCGGCTGAAACAAGCCGGCTCGGACGTCATGCTCATGGATCACCGACCGGAGCGGGCGGGCGTGCTAGAGCGTCAGGGCGTGCACGTGGAGGGGGTGAGCGGGGAGTATACCGTCCGGGTGCCTGTGACGGCAGGGGCCGAGGCAGGGGCCGTTCGTCCGGAATTCGTGCTCATCTGCGTGAAATCGAACCAGACCCAAGCGGCCGGCCGGGCCGTCGCCGACCTCGTGGACCGGGCGGCCGTGGTGGTCACGCTTCAGAACGGTCTGGGCCACGTGGAGACCCTGCGAACCCTCTTCGGCCCGGACCGCGTGCTCGGGGGCGTGACCTCCGAGGGCGCCACGCTCCTCGACACGGGCCGGATTCGTCACGCCGGGCGCGGGGAGACGATCCTCGGGCCGCAGGGCGAGCCGGGCGGACCGGCCGAACGACTGGCCGAGGCATTCAACCGGGCGGGTTTCTCCACCCGGTGCCTGGAGGACGTGACCGGTGTGATCTGGGGGAAGCTCATCGTCAACGTGGGGATCAACGCGCTCACGGCCCTCACGAGACTTCGCAACGGCCGGCTTCCCGAGGTCCAGGGCACCCGACGCGTTATGGCCCGGGCCGTAGCCGAAGCCGCAGCCGTGGCCGAGGCCAAGGGGGTTGCCCTGCCTTACCCCGACCCGTTCGGCCGGGTCCTCGAGGTCTGCCGGGGAACGGCGGAGAACGTGGCGTCCATGCTCCAGGACGTGCTCAAGGAGCGCCTCACCGAAGTGGACTTCATCAACGGGGCCATTGTGCGGGAAGGGGAAGCCCTGGGCGTTCCCACGCCGGCGAACGAGGTGCTCACCAACCTCGTACAGGCCCTTCAGGAAACCTACGCCGAAAGGCTGGCAACGCCTTAAACCGTCTGGAACCTGGAGATTCGCCCCGGGAATCCAAAAGGGCTGTGCGCAGCCAACAGCGGTCGGGCCACATCACTTCTCGAAGCTGACCTCGATCGTGAACCCGCCGTTGTCCGTCTGAAAGGGAATCGCGACCACCGGATGGTTCGTGATGTGCGTGATCTGATGGCCCTTCCCCATGATCACGGAGGGAATGGCGGCCTGAAGGGGGCGCCCCATGGCCTCCAGGGCCTGTCGGGCCTGCCCCGAGATCATGTTGGCGATCTCTCCCACCGCATCGCCGATCTCGTCGTTCAGCGCCTGCACCTTCTCCCCGAACATGGCTGAGACAATGGAAAGGATGCTCTTTTCGCTAAAGCTCACGGAAATGGTACCGCTCACGTCCCCTGTAAGCCCGATCAGGCCGGAGACGTCTCCTTTGGCCACCTTCTCCTTCTTGAGATAGGGTTTTCCGGGCGTGACCTCGGTATGGGCCATGGTTTTCAGGACGTGAACCGTGGCCGTGATAAATGGGTTGATGTACTGTACATCCATACGCGCTCCTTGGAACGATGAGAGGCCCGACCGGGATCCGGCAAGGATCCCTGCCGCGGCTCCATTACTTGATGGGTGAGAGACGCAGCTTCCACTCCTTCCCGTCTTGGGCTTCCTGCAAATGCACTTCCTTGATCTGAATCCTTTTCTGCTCTTCAGGAACTCTGAGAGACGTGTGAGGGGCCTTGATCGTCGTGAAAGGGAAAAGCTTCCCATGGACCCTCAGGATAGGGACGGGCGCTTCCCCTTTGGCCCAATCAACGAGATGCTCGATCTCGTCTTTCATCTCGTCGATCTGGGCCTGGGTCTTCTCGACGTCCTGCCTGCGTTCTGAAATGGCCTCATCGATGGCGTCTTCTTTAGCGAAATACTCCTCCAGGACCTTCTCCTGTTCGGCGATCTCCGTGTTCATAGCCTCGAGCATGCCCTCGGCCTTTTCCAGCAACGCCGCATCGCCTCCCTTGCGCAGCTCGGCAATCTTCTCTTCGAGCTGCCGCTTTTTCACGCTCGCGGCATCCTGAAGCTGAGCCTTTTCCCCAAGCTCCAGCGCGATCTGCTGCTTTTCCTTGTCCAGGGCCTTGATCTCCTTTTCCCGCTGATCCCGCGTTTCCTCCATTGCGAGAATGCGCTCCTGGATTTCCTGAACCTCGTGGTTGACCCGGTCCTCCGTGCCCAGGGCCAGATGGCAGGGATTGGAGGTGCCGGAACCCGCTTGAGCCGCTTCGATGCCCTTCTTGGCCGCCACCTGCGACGACAGGATCGGCCCGCTCTTGACGATGCAGGCGCCACTCGTCTCGATGTCCGCGTCGATGATCTCCTTTTCCACGGCCACGTCTCCGAAGGCCCGAATCCGCGATTTGTGAATGTACCTCGCGCGCAGGTTCCCGCCCAACCGGATCGTAGCCCCGATGATACCTCCGGTCACAGCCACATCGCCCTGGACATCGACCTCCGCCCC
>JASFQI010000189.1:0-9328 GCA_050115555.1 Desulfobacteraceae bacterium | reverse complement strand
GGGTGCAAAATCCAAGGGGAAGGGTGGTAAACCGCCGCGATCCAAGTAAAGGGGCCGACCCGTTGCCGGGAACATGGGATGCCGGCATGCAAGCCGAGCATTCCGTGAGTCGAACCCGCGGCTGCAGATCATTCACACAGGAGTAGGGAATGGCACCCGTTTTCGTCTTTGTCAAAGATGTGGAGACCGCTCTCAAGGAGGGCAGGCAGGAGATTTTGATACCGGAGGGGGCAAAGGTCTCCCCCGCGGCTCTCGACCTCATTCGGGAGCGGGGTGTCCGCGTGGTTCAACAGGGCGCAAACGAGCCCCTTTCCGGCGGTGCGGAGGCCGAAGCCGCACCTCGGAAGGCCGAAGAAAAACCGGAAGCCGGCTCCGGGCCTTCCCTTCCGGCGCGCCCGGAGGAATCGGGAACCCCCGGTTCGGACTCTGCGTCCTCCATCTCCGAGGAGGAACTGGAAGCCATCGTCAACCGCGTCATCGATCGGTTCCGCCGGTTGAAGGGAGCGCCGCCTCCGGATCCCTCGGGTCCCTCGGCCCCTGCCGATGACGACGATATGATCATTTGCCGTTGTGAAGAGATTACCAAGGGAGAGATCAAGGAAGCCATCCGAAACGGCATGACGACCCTGAACGGGATCAAGAGGGTGACCCGTGCCGGGATGGGCCTGTGCCAGGGGCAGACGTGCCAGAGGCTGGTGAGCCAGATCCTGGCCCAGGAACTCGGCCTTGCCCCGGCCGATGTGGAGCCCAGCACGGCACGCGCTCCGGTTCGACCCGTTCGTTTGTCGGTCTTTGCAACTGGCTGAGAGAGGGAGAGAAGATGCCCGATACTGCAGATGTGGTCATTGTGGGCGGCGGCGTGATGGGTTGTGCCCTGGCCTACCACTTGGCCAAGGAGGGGTTGAAGCCGGTCGTTGTGGAGAAGTCGGACATCGGCGGTGAGGCGTCCGGCAGCAACGGCGGTGGGGTGAGGCAGTCCGCCCGAAATCTCAAAGAGATGCCCATGGCCATGGAGAGCATTCGATTGTACGGCGAGCTCCACGAGGAGCTGGGCATGGACGTCGAGTACGTCCGAAAAGGAAATCTCAGGCTCTGCACGAACGACGAGGAGTTCGAAACCCTCCGAAAATCTGTGGAAAATCAGAAGGCCGTGGGCCTCGACCTGGAGATGCTCGATCGCAAGCAGGTGCTGGAGCTCAATCCGTACATCGGCGATGCCGTGGTGGGTGCCAGCTACTGCGCCACGGACGGGCACGTCAATCCCTTTCTGGTGACCTATGGGTACTTCAAGCGCGCCAAGGAGCAAGGGGCCCGGTTTTACACCAGTGAGGAGGTCCGCGAGGTCCGGCTTCAAAAGGGTCGGGTCACCGGCGTGGTCACGGACAAGCGCACCCTGGAAACGGACACCGTGGTCAATGCCGCGGGCGTGGCCGGACGGCAGATCTCCAACCTGGTGGGTCTGGACATCCCCATGCGTCCGGTCTTTTCCGAGGCCCTGATCACCGAACCCTACCCGCCCCTCTTTCCCCAGATGTTCGGGCACGCACGGGGTCTGTTTTACGGGAGACAGACCGTGCACGGGCCGTTTTTCTGGGGTGGATTCGTGGGAACGGAGCAATACATCCACCGCGGAGGGAAGCCGCTCTTTCACTATATCGGACCGGCCATCTCCAAGGCCGTCATTGAGTACTTTCCGGTCCTCAAAGACCTCCACGTGATTCGCATGTGGTCCGGACTGATTGCCGCCATGTCCGACGGCCTTCCGGTCCTCGGGTTCACGCAGGAGGTCCCCGGCTTCGTCTTCTGCACGGGATTCAGTGGTCACGGGTTCGGGCTGGCGCCGGTGATCGGCCGCCTCATGTCGGAGCTGATCATGGACTGCGACGTATCCCTACCGATTCACGAGTTCTGCTTTTCCCGGTTCAACCACGGCAAGGAATGTGAATGCAGTTGCGCCGGCAATGCCACCTGCACCATCAACACGGCCGTTTGCCCGAACAAGCGGGCGTTCCTCAAGAATATTTAGAGAAAGCGAGATCCCATGATCGATCTACGGGCATTTGCAATCATTGACCGCATACAGCGGCAGTTTGTGGGGTTCATCGGCAGTACCGCCTTGGGCTATTACCCCGTGGCAGGACAGTCCGCGTTTTTCGTGGAGATTGCTCCGGGGATCGAGATCAACTCCATCACCAACGTCGTGCTCAAGCGGGCGAACGTCAAGCCGGGCGCCATGGTCGTGGAAAGGACCTTCGGCATGCTCGAGGTCCACGGGGACACGCCTGCGGATGTGAGGGAGGCTGCGGATGAGGTTTTGGATTATCTCGGATTGCAGGAAGAGGACCGCCTGAAACCCAAAATCATCGCCTCCGATATGATCGATCGAACGGACGCGCACATGACCCAGATCGTGAACCGGTTTCGGAATGCCAGCATGCTGCTGGAGGACGATGCACTGTACCTTCTTGAAATGATTCCCGCGGGGTATGCGGGGTACGCCGCAAACGAGGCGGAAAAGGCGGCGGACGTCAAGCTGATCCACGTGACCGTTTTCGGTGCGAGCGGCCGGCTTTACCTGGCCGGGGAACGCTCGGACGTGCTCGCGGCCCGGGAGGCCGCAGAAACGGCCCTGGCTTCCTTGGATGGAAGGGAAGGATAGCGACCCAGCCATGAGCTCGGCCAAGCAAGATCTTCTGGAGAAAATCGTCAAGGTCTATCCGAACCTCTCACCCAAAAAGAGGCGCGTGGCGGACCTGATCATGAAGGACTACAAGAAGATCTTTTTTATGACGGCCAAGGAGATCGCGCAGTCGTGCGGGGTCAGTGAACCGACCATTGTGCGCTTTGCAGCCGATCTCGGGTTTTCGGGGTATGCCGATTTTCTCGACTACATGAAAGGGTTGCTCCACACGGAGCTGACGAGCGTCGATCGTCTCGAGAGAACACAGCATCGGTTTGATGAAGGCTCCACTCTGGAAATGTACTGCCACAACGCGATACGTAACCTGGAGAACCTCATGAGCCGCGTTTCCGAGGCCAACGTGAAGCAGGCCGCCACCACCTTGGGGGAAGCCCGCGCCGTGTACGTCGTGGGATACCGGGCCAGCGCGACGCTCGCTCAGCATTTCGGATACCTGCTGAAAAAAATTCGGGAAGACGTCTTCATCGATATCACCCTTTCCTGGGAGCTGATCGACGCCCTGAACACTGCAAACCCGGGGACCGTTCTATTCGCCATTGCGTTCCCCAGGTATCCCCGGAAAACCATCGACATCATCGAATACGCCAAGAAGTGCGATGTGACGGTCATCGGGCTGAGCGACACCCCCCTTTCCCCGATTATCACCCTCGCGGACCAGCACCTGGTCGTCGACATCGAAGGCGTTTCCTTTGTAGACCCGTTTGCGCACATCATCACGTTTCTCGGGGCCCTGGTTCACGAGATCACGTTCGTCGACAGCGAAAAGGCCATGAGGGGTCTTTCCAACTTCGACCACGGCGTGAAAGTGGCGAATGAGTTCTACACGGAAGAGTACTCGGACGAAAGGCTCAAATACCGGTTGGACGGACCCACCGTCACCTCGCTCTGGCCTCAAAAGGCGAACGTCGAGGAGTGAGTCCGGAGCCGGTCGGATCGTTCATTCGCAACGCGAATCGAGAGGATGCTCATGAATCTTGACGAGAAAGCAATCAACCAGATCGTGGAAACGGTGGTTCGGAAACTGTCCGAGCAGTCGGCGGGGGGAGACGACGCGCAGCCCGGGAAAGCGCTTCCTAAGACCGTTTCCGGCGTGCAGGACGGGGTGTTTCAGGAGATCGAGGATGCCATTCGCGCGGCGGAAACCGCTCAAGCTTCCCTGGTCGCAGTGCCCCTGCAGGTCCGCGAGAGGATTATTCAGGCCATCCGTGACCTGGGCATCGCCCATGCAGAGGAGTACGGTCGCTTAGAGTTCGAAGAGACCGAGCTCGGATCCGCCGAGGACAACGAGAAAAAGAACATCTCCGCCTGTCAGGTCCTTGGCATGGAAGACCTCGAGCCGGAGGTCTTCATGGGGGATCAGGGGTTGACCATCATCGAGAGGATCCCCATCGGGGTGATCGCCTCGGTGAATCCGGTCACCAACGGAGCGCCTACCATTCTTTTCAACGCAGTGATGATGATGGCGGCCGGGAACACGGTGGTCAACAATCCCCACCCCAAGACCCGTCTGGTCTCCGCCCGCGTGATCCGGGATTTAAATCGGGTGATCGTGGAAGCCGGCGGCCCTCCCAACTGTATTTGTTGTCTGGAGGAGCCGTCCGTTCCCTCGGCCCAGGCCCTTATGACCCATCCCAGTGTCCCCATGATCGCGGTGACCGGAGGGCACGGCGTGGTCGCTTTTGCCAGCCAGACCGGAAAGAGGGTGATTGCCGGGGGGCCCGGGAACCCGCCCGTGGTGGTGGATGAAACGGCCGACCTGGAGCGTGCCGCTCAAAGCATCCTGGAGGGGGCCGCCTTTTCGAACTGCATCGCCTGTGCGAGCGAAAAGGAGATTTTCGTGGTTCAGTCCGTGGCCGATCGCCTCAAGGAGCTTCTCATCCGCCACGGAGCCTACGAGATCTCGCGCGAGCAGGGCGAAGAGCTGGTGAAGCACATCTTCAAGGAGGTCAAGGAACCGGGACAGCCGGGGGTCATCAACATGGACTACATTGGTCGTTCCCCGAGCTACATCCTGCGTTCCATCGGCCTGGAGGTAGGACCGGAGGCTCGAATCGTCATTCTGGAAACGAACAAGGACCATCCGCTTGTATGGACGGAGCAGATTATGCCCGTGCTCCCCCTGGTCCGGTGCAGGGATGCGGATCAGGCCATTGAGTGGGCGATTGCGTCGGAGCAGGGAAACGGTCACACCATGGCCATTCACTCCAACGACCTGAACCGCATTCAGAAAATGGCCAGCATGGCGCGATGCGCTGCCTTTGTGAAAAACGGGTCCACAGGATTGGCCAGCGTCGGCGTGGCCGGAGAGGGCTTCGTATCTTTTCACATCGCGACCAACGGCGAGGGACACACCCGCCCCAGGATGTTTTCTCTCACGAGGCGGTGTGTCCTGAAGGACGATTTTCGGTATCGGTTTGGGGCGAAGACAGGTAATATATAAGATTAGAGCTTCCTATCGAAACATCCCCTCTTTTCCACCGGGGCGGGTGAACAGTGTGTGAACAAGGCCTCTTCCATCCTTTCGAACTCCAGCCGCAGCGGTTTCCGGAAAGGAGCCTTTGCAGAAGCGAGACGCCGCCATGGATCTGTTGAAAAGGGAAAACTTCTCCTCGGGTGCGCCGTTTGAAGAGAAAGCCGGCTACAGCCGTGCCGTTCGCGTGGGGAACACGGTCATCGTGGGCGGTACCACCTCCACAAACTCCGAGGGTGTCGTGGAAGGGGTGGGAGACGCCTACCTTCAGACACGAATCGTGCTTCAAAAGATCGAAGAGGTCCTGACCCGAGCCGGCGCCAAGGTGTCCGAGGTCGTTCGCGTACGCATGTATGTCACGGATATCGGACAGGGACGGGATGTGCTGAAGGCGTACTCCGAGTGGTTCAAGGACGTCAGGCCGGCCATTACCATGGCCGAGGTCTCCGGCCTTGCGCGCCCCGAGCACCTCGTCGAGATCGAAGTGGAGGCGATCACCGGATCGTATACCACCGCTCGAAGATAGAGAACCGCACTCTCCCGGAGGACGTCGGATCATACCGGTCCTGTCCGGGCTTTGTGTGCAGTATCCATTGCATTTCATTCGAAGAAAGGGTCGCCACGCGTTGACATCGAATGCGGCGCACCCCCCTTCTGTTCCTTCTGACCTGTTGAAAGGCGCTGAGGGTCCATGATTCCACGAGTAGAAATGTAAACCCCCTAACCCTGGTCGGGAAAAGCTTATGAACCGCGCTCTCCTGCATGTGCTTCGAAACCGTCTCCAAGGAGGCGTGCGCCTTGTTTGGGGCGCGGTTTTGTGTCGAAGGGGGTGAGCTCGATGTGTGGAGACGCGGCGCACGGGCGCCGCTGATTCGAACCGTAGGCGTTGGTCGGGGACCCTGTCCACGGCCGGGTCCATGTCGAACATTCAAAAAGAAGGAGGGGACTTATGAGAGGGAAACGGTTTACCTGGACAGGCGCAGCTTTCATCGTGGCCATTCTTTCCGTCGCATTCCTGGTCGCGCCGCTGAGTGGTGCAGCCGAGGCCAAGGTGTTTCGCATGAAGATCCAATCCGCCTTTCCTCGCGGCGATATCTCCATGGAACTCCTGAATGACATGGCCAAGTGGGCGGATGAAAAAAGCAACGGCCAGATCAAAATCCGCGTTTTCGGAGAACCCGAGATTGTACCGGCCGAGCAGTTGTTCGAGGCGACCCAGAAGGGAACGCTCGACATGCTCCACACCGTGGCTGCGATGTGGGGAGGCATCGTTCCGGTGGGAGAAGTGGAGTTCGGCCTTCCCTATGCCTACAACATTCCGGGCGATCTTCCCATTGACAAGTCCTCCGCCAAGGTGCGGGACTTCTTTCTGAAAACAGGCTTCTCTGATCTGCTTCGGCAGGAGTATGGAAAGCACGGCCTCTACTGGCTCGACATGCACTCCTATGGGCGGATTTTCACTGTGGCCACCAAGCCGGTGGAAAGCTGCGATGACCTCCAGGGCATGAAGTTCCGGGTCGAGGGATCCTGGGCCACTTACTACGACATGCTCGGGGCGCGGGGGACGTTTATTCCCGGGACAGAGGCCTACATGGGGCTCAAGCTGGGAACCATCGATGCCTCCCAGTGGGACGTGAGCGCCATCACGGCCCTCAAGTGGCACGAGGTGGCCCCCTACTGGCTCATCGGCGGCCAGAACGATGTGGTTCCAGGGCAGATCCTGGTGAACATGGACACCTGGAACAGCCTGCCCGACGACCTGAAGCAGGTGATGCGGGACGTGGCCGAGCATTACTACCACGAGCTTCTCAACATCCATTTGAAGGAAATGGACAAGGTGGCGGAGCTCGTAAAGAAGGGCGAGGTGATAAAGAGCTACCTGAACGACTCCTGCGAGAAGAAGCACCGGGAAGCGGCCTACAAGCTGTGGGACACGATCGCCGAACGGGACGAGGCGGCAGCCAAGGCCATCGACATGATCAAGGAATGGCGGAAGACCCTCGAGTAGTCAACACGTCCCCTCTTGCATGACTTCCAATACGTACGGGGTTGATTCCGCAGGGGTGCACATGGCCCCTGCGGACAACCCCGTCCTGTCTCATCGGACGGTGGAACGGATCTTCGTCCCTTCATGGAAAAGGATGCGGAAATGGCGCGTGGACTGAAAAGGATTGCGGAGATGATCGACGCCGCAAGCAATCGAATGGGATCCATTTTCTGCTACCTGGTGTTCGTCATCATGGTGATCACCACGGTGGACGTCATCGCCAGGTACGTCTTCAATCAACCCCTCCTCTGGGGCTGGACCCTGAATCGTCAGCTCTTCGGGGTCTTCATCCTTTTTGCAGGCGTTTTTGCCATGTGCAAGGGGGAGCACATCCGCATTGAGATCCTGTACGACCACTTTCCTCGAAAGTACAAGCTCATTGCACGCATCATCGCCTTGGGATGCTTCCTGATCTTCATGGGTGTGCTGGTTTGGCAGTCTTCGTGGATGGGGTGGAACTCCTTCTCGATTGGGGAAAAGGCCGCAGGAACCTTCCGGATTCCAGTGTACCCCTTCAAGATGCTCATCCCGATTCTGGCCTTTTTCTTTCTTCTCGAAGGCATCGTGGTGCTCACCCGTTCTGAGGACGACTAGAGGCTGCACGCATTCATGGACGCGAAGGGGTGTAAGGTATGAGTATCGAGCTGGTCACAGTTCTATTGTTCAGCGGGCTCCTGTTTCTCCTGGCCATCGGCGTCCCCGTGGTTTTTGCGCTAGGGGCCATCAGCGTAGTGATCACGTTCATCATCGGGGGGACTACAGATCTTTTCATCATTGCCACCACGACCTATCGGCAGATCACAGATCCCGGCCTGATCGTCATTCCCCTGTTTCTGCTCATGGGGAACTTCCTCATCCACTCCGGCATCTCGGACCGGCTTTTCACCGCCCTGAACCAGTGGCTTTCCGGCCTCCGCGGCGGTCTGGCCATCGTGTCGATCGGTGTGTGCGTGGCCCTGGCCATGTGCGGAGGCTTCGGCCCGGGGATTCTCACCATGGGTCTCATTGCCGTGCCGGCCATGCTCAAGAACCGGTACAACCGGTCTCTGGCCCTGGGCAGCGTCATGGCCGGAGGCGTGCTGGGTGAAATCATTCCCCCCAGCATCATCATGATCATCTTCGCCTACATTTCCCGCATTTCCATCGGTAAGATCTTTTTCGGAGGGGCGATTCCGGGGCTCATCACGGCGTTTCTCTACATCGTGTACGTCGCGGTCCGCTGCTACTTGCAGCCTCACCTGGCGCCTCGGGCCGAGGGGGTGGTCACGTGGCGCACCCGCTGGAAATCGCTGAAAGACATCGTTTTACCCGCACTGCTTGTCGTGCTGGTTCTCGGGTCCATCTTCACGGGAATGGCAACCCCGACGGAAGCGTCCGGTGTGGGCGCCTCGGGTGCTTTTCTGATCTGCATTCTGTATCGGCGCCTGACCTGGAAGGTCATCCGGGATTCCTGCGTCGAGACTATGAAAATCAGCGGCATGGCCTTGTGGATTCTGGTGACGGCGACGCTTTTCGGTGTAGTCTACACGAGTGCGGGCGCTCAGGATATGGTCATGGAGATCGTAGAGAGCGTCTCCGTGAATCGATGGGTCATTCTCGCGGCCATGCAGGTCATCCTGATCCTTTTCGGGATGTTCATGGACGACTACGCGGTGCTGACCATCTGCGCCCCGATCTTCGTCCCGATCGCCGTGTACCTGGGCTTCGATCCTACCTGGTTTGCGATTGTGTTCATTCTGAACATGCAGGTCGCCTATCTGACCCCGCCGTTTGGATGGGCCTTGA
Source organism: Desulfobacteraceae bacterium (assembly GCA_050115555.1). Lineage (GTDB taxonomy): Bacteria > Desulfobacterota > DSM-4660 > Desulfatiglandales > HGW-15 > JASFQI01. Next base: position 325 of record JASFQI010000189.1, on the reverse strand, counting down.
TCCTCATGCGGGGTGTGGCTCCGCCGGAAGTGCATACCAAAGACATCTGGCGATCCATACCGCCCTTTGTGGCGATTCAGTTGCTGGTGTTGCTGCTGACCATGTTGTTTCCCGTGCTGGCCACCTGGTTGCCGGAACTGATGCTGTAACCTCATCTTCCTGTACGTCCGCAATGACGCGGAACATCCTTGGAGAGGGCAACGGGGCTCTCGACATCGTGCGGAGGTTCGAATATGTCTGAAACCCATCCTTTGGCCGAAAAATACATTCTTATTGTAGATGACGAGCCCGACATTCTGGAGACGTTGAAGGTTTTGCTGGACAT
>JASFQI010000188.1:0-9465 GCA_050115555.1 Desulfobacteraceae bacterium | reverse complement strand
GCGAGATTCATGACCCCTCCCACTTTGTCGGTGTAAATCAGAGGAACACAAACGATCGTCTCAAATCCCTTTCCAAGCAGCAGGGCGGCGCGCCTCTTGTCCTCGAGCTCCAGGACGTGCTGAACAATGTAAGCTCGGGTCCGGTAGGCCTTTCCGGAAAAGCCTTCATCCACATGCACCCGCTCCAGACCCTCCGGCTCCATCCCCTGGTGGGCCGCCAGAACGAGAAACGGCTTCTCTTCGTCCTTGAGGTAGATTCGTCCCGCCTCCAGTCGGAAAAACGCCAGGACCTTTTTCAATGCACCGTTGAGGAGCTCATTCAGTCCCCTAGCCGAGGAAAGGAAGTTGCTCAGCTCCAAAAGAGCCGACAGCTCCCGGTTACGCCGACGGAAGTCCTTCTCACTGAATACGACGGAAACGGTTCGGTCGTTCTTCATGGCGATTGTCCCCCTTCGGGTGCGGCGACCCGTAAGGGTGTGCGCGTCGGCAAGGCCTTCGTGACGCCTTTGACTTCTGTTCGGTCCCATTCAGCTCACCACCCATACCGCCTGGTCCCGGGCAAGCTGAATGACTTTGTTGCTGACCCTGCCGATAAAGAAGTCTTTCACGCGAGAAAGTCCTCTTCGGCCGACCACGATGGTGCCGAATCCTCCCTGGTCCGCCTTTTGAACAATCACCGCCGCCCGGCTCTGTGCCCCCGAGATCAAACGGGTGGCGATGCGCTCTCGACCGATGCCCGATTTCACAAAGCGGTCTGTGACCCTTTCGAAGACATCGGCCATGGCCGAGCGCGCTTCCTCAATGCACTCGGTAATGTCCCCTCGAACCACGCTCGCCAGGGTCAGGTCCCAGTCGGTCTCGCCGAGCATGCGGGCGGCGAATTCCGAAGCCCTCCAGGAGTTTTCCGATCGATCCAGCGCCACGAGAGCTCGTGGAGCGCCTGCGTTTCGTCCCACGACGATCAGTGGCACGAACGTGAGCTTTTCAAGGAGCTTGGCGGATACGCTGCCCATCACCAGGTCCCGGATGCGACTCACCCCTTTGCGTCCTACGATCACAGCGGCATACCCCTTTTTTGACTCCGATGTGATGTCCCGTGCGATTCCCTTCTGTCGCTCGTGCATGTTCACGTGGATGTGAGCTTCAGGAACGCCTTCCTCGATCAGGAGATGCCGGGCCTTCTCCAAGGCCTTTTGAATTTCGGTTTCCTGTTGCGCTTCCCAGGCGCGGATCTCCTTCATGCGCGATCCCATGGGAGTAGAAGCTTCCAGGTCGTAGTAGCACTCGGGGATCTTCGTGAAGACGTGAAAGAGCACGATGTCCATACTCTGAAACGCCGGAATGCGCCCGATGTAGCGTGCCGACTCCATAGCGTGAAAGGATCCGTCAAAGGCGAGCAGAATCCGTTTTTTTCGGGATGCAGTCATGTTCCTCCCTCCTCGAGGGTTCCGTACCAGGCCGGGACCTCTCGTAAGGTCCCTTTGCGAAGCCCTTTTCCGTTGATCGTCCAAAAATAAAAGAGCAAGGGGCATACCAAGTGGGCAAAGAGGGGTGAAGAGGTTGTATCAACTTGTAATTTAAGAATAAATTAGATCTGCAGGGAGGAGGGCAAAGATGGAGGGGAACGGCTCCGTTGTCGGGCTGTTTTCCAACGTGTAAACCGCTCAATACCTCAAAGGCTGCCGTTGGTCGAAGTATTGAGCCGCTCGGGCATGCGTCCCATAGAGGCCTCTCGCAAGGCGCTGAGGATATCCTCCCTCGCGATGATTCCTACGAGACGGTCCCCGGAGACCACAGGAAGGCTTTTTTTTCGCGAGTCCACCAACTGCTGGAGGATATGGGTGAGGGGGGATTTGGGGCCCACGGTCTCGGGGGTGCGGGTCATCACCCGGCCGACCGCCCGGGCCATAATTTCCCGGTAGTGCGGGATTTTGGAGTCCCGGCCGAAGGCAAAGGCCCGCAAGAGGTCGAGCTTGGTCACCATGCCGAGCAACCGGCGTTCTTCGTCGATAACAGGGAGCCCGTTGAAATCGTGGGCCTCGAAGACGCGCTCTACTTCACTGAGAGGAGTGGTTTCAGAAACGGTCACGGGATCTTGGGTCATCACGTCCCGGGCCTGGTAGTGGGTGAACTCGTACATGGGGTATCCCGCGTCCCGGGTCTTTCGGTCCGGGTTTTCACAATGTATTCTACTCGTAGATCTCCCTTTTCTCCTCGCGGTTGTCCACCATGTAGAGCACGTGAAACTTGTCCTTGAGCTCCTTTTTGAGCTCTTCGAGCTTGAAACGATCCAGTCCGTACATGCGGATAAAGGCCTTCCGGTATCCCTCGGAGGCCTCTTCGTAGGAGGTCAGGATGCTTGCAATGCGGCCGCCGTATGTGCGCATGACGTCCGCCACAGCCTTGATGGAGCCCGGCTTGTCCTCCAGGAGGAAGGCGAACTGTATGCCGCGTTTTTCCACGCCGGTGATGGAGATGAGCACGCGAAAGATGTCGGCCTGGGTGATCACGCCGGTGATTTTCCCCTCCCTGTCTACCACGGGGACGCCGGAGATCCTGTTCTCCAGGAGGACCTCCGCTGTCTCCTCCACGGTGAAGTCTTCGGGCACTGTCACCACCTTTTTCGACATGATGTCCCGAACCTTGATCTTGGAAATGAGGTACATGAGCTCGTGGATTTCCAGGGTGCTCGCATCCGAGGCCGACGCCCGCTTGATATCCCGATCCGTGATTACACCCACCAGCTTTCCGCCGTCCATCACCGGCAGCATGAGGATCTTGTGTTCTCGTATCCGGTTCACAGCGTCCAGCATGCTGTCATCAGGACCCACGGTCTCCACGTTTCTGCTCATCCAGTTTTTGACCAGCATGGTTCGCCCTCCTTACTCAAGCTCGAATATGCCCGAAAAGCGTTTCCGGATGGGCACTACTTCACCATCATGACGTGGCAGGGGGCAAGAATCGCCACCCGATAGCTGATAGTGGCCCATCCTTCTGCAGGATTTGCCCAGTCGATTCTGTGGGAAGGCAGAATGATCAGATCCACATCCTTTTCCCTGGCGAAGTCTACAATTTTCTGCACCCTTTTGCCATAGGCAATTTCGCCCTCGATGTGCACGGGCTTGTCGGCATGAAAGGCGATCATGTCGTCCATCTTCTTGAGAGCCCTCGCCCGCAGCTTCTCGTAAAACGCATCGAACTCGCCTTCGGCGGTGTCGTCGATGGTTTCGATCACATGGAGCATCCATATGCGACCGGGGTCACGAAGGGCCATTCGAACGGCGATATTCAGCGCCGCCTGACTTTTTTCCTGAAGATCGGTCGGTACAAGGATGTTTTCGAACAAGTGCGCATCCTCCAAGATTGCGTTCAGCGGCCGAGGACGGAGGTCCGCCTTCAGGCGGCATACCCCGTGCTAATAGATTTCACGCCGGTTCTCCCGATGGTCTACCATGTAAAGGAGTGTGGCCTTTGCCTTGAGTTCCTTGATGAGCTCGGTCAATTGGCTTCGGTCCACGCCGTACATTCGGATGTAAGCCCGCCTTTGACCCTCGGGGCTCTGCTCGTAAGATGACATGATGCTCGCAATGCGGCCGCCGTACTTGCGAATGATATCGGCGACTTCCTTGATGGAGCCGGGTCTGTCTTCGAGCTGGAAGGCGAACTGTACACCACGCTTTTTCAACCCTGTGACCGACAGCATGGCCCTGAAAAGGTCGGTCTGCGTGATCGTTCCGATCAGCTGACCATCGTGGTCCACCACAGGGGCGCTCGAGATCTTGTGGTTGAGAAGAATTTCGGCCGTTTCTTCCAGGGTATAGTCAAAGGGCACTGTGATGACGGGACGGCTCATGATGTCCTTGATCTTGATCTTGGACAGAATGTAGAGGAGTTCGTGTACTTCCAGCGTCGTGGCATCCGAGGCGGAGGCCCGCTTGAGGTCTCTGTCCGTCACTACCCCTACCAGCTCCCCGTTGCGCATGACCGGGAGCATGAGGACATCATGCTTTTTTAAAAGGTTGATTGCATCGAGCATCGACTCGTTTGCATCAACGGTGATGATATCCTTGTTCATCCAATTCTTGACCAACATGGTGATCCTCCTTTTGCAGCGTAGTGTGGTACGGACTCAAGGGTTTTGCTTTATCCGTGGCAAAGACGTTCCTTTCAGCCCGTCGCCGCCCGGGTCTGGGTACCCTGGAAAGGGCCTTCGATGCGAATGGAGGCAGGGCCCGGAACCAGTGTGTCCCCATAGGTCCCTGTCGCCACCAGACGGGTAGATTTCCAGTTCACGCGCCGAAGCGTACGGCGGCACGCCTCGAGACTGGAAGGGACCGGCGACTGAAGGCCGTTGGTGTGAAGGAAAACGATGGAAAACTTGTTGGCGTAGCTTTCCAGGAGACCGACCAGTTTACGTGCTGCGCTTTCGTCGAAGTACCCTATCATCTTGACATGCAGGCGGTCGTCGTTTCGGTGAATCAGTATGCGGAAGCCTTGTTCCATGGGGTTCCCTCCTGCGAAAAGGACTTGCTCGTGCATTCCGCTTCCCGCTGTGGCTGTTCATCGAAGGGCTTTCCTTTGCCTGATTCAGGCCGGCAGCGGGTTTGCGCCATTCAAAAGGAGCCTTCTCATTTTGAAAGCAACCCGTGTGCCAGGCACACCTGCCAAAGGATGGATTTGGAATGCACTGATTTAATTGGCGTTGTTGCCCTAGGCAGGATAGTGGTACGCCTCGAAACCGGACCAGGGATGTCGAGGGGTTTTACAGCCTGTAAAGGAATTTCACGCTTATTCTGCGGCTTCCTCCTTGATCGAGGTCTCGAATCGAAGGTGGTATTTTTCGATCTTGGAGTGGAGAGTGGGGCGGGAGAGCCCCAGGAGCCTTGCCGCTTTGGAGCGGTTTCCGCCCGTGACGAGCAGGGCTTCACTGATCAGGATGCTGGCGAATCGATCCATGAATCGATCGAAAAGGTGCTCCTGGGGGCTGCCCTGGAGGGCATCGTTGACCCACTTACGGATCTCCTTCTCCGGATCGCCGGGTGGCCTTCGTCTTTCGTTTCGGTCACTGATGGCCTGGCTCACGTCCTCGGGACGAATGGGAGCCCCCCGGTTGAATATGATGGCTTTTTGAAGTGTGTTTCCCAGTTCTCGGACGTTTCCCGGCCAGGAGTAAGTCTTGAGCACCTCTTTGGCCTCCTCGGTGAGCACGGGCGTTTCCACCTGTGCTTCAGCCGCATGACGCGAGAGAAAATATTCGGACAGGGAAGGGATGTCGTCCACTCGCTCCCTCAGGGGGGGCAGCCAGATCGTGACCACTTTCAATCGGTAGTAAAGGTCCTCGCGGAAGCGGCTTTCCTCAAGGGCTCGTTCCAGATCCCGATTCGTGGCGGCGATGATGCGCACGTCCACGGGAATGGTCTCCCGGCCTCCGAGTCGTTCAATGCTCTTTTCCTGGAGCAGTCGAAGAATTTTGGACTGGATGGTGAACGGCATATCCCCGATCTCGTCCAGGAAGACGGTTCCCCGATTCGCCTGCTCGATTTTACCCACACGTCGGTGACTGGCCCCGGTGAACGCCCCCTTTTCGAATCCGAAGAGCTCGCTCTCCAGAAGGTTCTCGGGAATGGCCACGCAGTTGATGACCAGGAACGGGCGTTGGGCACGAAGGCTGTGCTGGTAGATCGCCCGGGCCACCAGTTCCTTGCCGGTGCCCGACTCTCCTCGAATCAGTACCGTGGCCTCGGTGGGAGATACACGGCCGATCGCTTTGTAGACATCCTGCATGGCCCGGCTGCGACCGATGATCGCCTCGCCCGCCGATGCATCGGGTGTCCCGTTCATGTCCACCCGTGAACGCATGAACCGGCCGGCCTCCTGGGCCTGCCGAATGACCTTGAGCATCTCGGGAATGTCAAAGGGCTTCAGAATGTAATCGTGGGCGCCCATTTTCGTGGCCTCGATGGCCGTGTCGGTCGTGCCGTATGCGGTCATCATGATCACGGGCAGCTTGGGGTCCATCTCGTGCAGGAGCTTGAAGGTCTCGAACCCGTTCATGCCCGGAAGTCGCATGTCAAGCATGACGAGGTCGGGCATCTCTTTGCGGACCTGTTGCAGCCCGGTTTCGCCCGAAGCGGCGCTTCGTACGTCATAGCCTTCCTCGCGAAGGAGTTTTTCAAAGCTTCGCCGAAGCTGGTCGTCGTCATCGATGATCAGGATGCTACTCATGGACGGTTTCTCCAAGCGGTAGGGTGATGGTGAAAGTGGTGCCTTCTTCCTCGGTGGTGGCAAGGGACAGCCCACCCCCGTGCTCCTCGAGGATGCGAACGGCGATGCTCAGGCCCAACCCGGTTCCTTCGTCCTTGGTCGTGAAAAAGGGCTGGAGTACTTTTTCACGAACCGGGATTGGGATGCCGGGTCCGCTGTCGTTCACGTGGATGTGAACGACCTGCCTGCCCGACTTGGAATGCACGGCGGTTTCCTCGGAAATGACAATGCGTCCGCCTTGATCCATGGCCTCGCAGGCATTGATGATGAGGTTCACCAGGACCTCTTTCATCTGTTCCGGGTCGGCGTGAACGTCGGGCAGGGGGAGCTTTCGCTCCACACGAACCTCCACGTCGTAGGATTTGAGGCGGTGGTGGAGGAGCTGGATCGTCATGTCCACAATTTCCGAAGGGTTGACCCGCTGCATTCGGAGCTTGGGCCGACGCGAGAACTCCAGGAAGTTCTGAACGATCGTGTCGATGTGCCGGATCTCCTCCGCAATCACCTCGAAGTCGTCTTGCTGGGATCCCTGAAGCTGCAGGGTGCGGGCAAGGGAGAACAAGCGCATGTTTACAGAGGTGAGGGGGTTGCGTATGCTGTGCGCTACGCCGGCGGCAAGCTTGCCTACGAGCGCAAGCTTTTCGGCCTGCACCAGGCTTTCCCGGCTTTTTTCAAGCTCGGAGTGAGTCTGATCGTACTCTTCGATCAACTCATGGACGCTGCGGCTCAGCGACTGGACCTCGTCCGGGGATCGAGCCGCCTCCCCTTCCCGGTTCGCCTCGAGGGCCAGGCGGCGCACGGGGCTCAGGATGTTGTGCACAAGAAAGAAGACGAGGACCAGGCCCAGAAGGAAGGCCGTGATCATGCCGCCCCCTGCCATGAGCCGCAGCCTGTAGGCTTCGTTGTAACTGTGGGCTCGAGCCTCTCTGATGCGCTGCTTGTGGAGGTCCTTGTAGTTGCGGCACACGTCCACGGTCTCGAAGAAGATCTCGCGCACCTCCTTGTGGAGCCGTGCTCCCTCCTCACGCCGGCCCGCCTTGTACAGGGCGATCACCTCGTCCTTGGTCGTGATGTAACGCCGGTACCGGGCCTCAATGAGGTCGATGGCGTCTTCCTGGCGTTTCGTATCGACCAGGGAGCGGGCTTCAGCGAGCTTCTCGTCAAAGATCTGCCGGTACTTTCCGAGCTGCCGGAGCCAGTCCGGATCCCCGTCCAGGAAGTAGTAGGACACGAACCCTTTCTGGTTGACCAGCGCGGTTTCCAGGGCCTCGGCCGCCTGAAAAGCGGCCACGTTTCGCTCGATGACCTCGGAGAGGAGTCCTTCCATGCGGTAGGTGTACCAGACCGTGACCAACCCCCCTGCAAAGGAGATGCACACGAGGGCAGCCAGCAGTATGTAGATGCGCGAGCGGAGGCTGATACGTTCCCACATGGCTCTTTCGCCTGGATTCACGAGGTCCGGCGCCCGAGAGCTGCCGTCCGTGAACTCCTTCCTTTCTCAGGGTATCCCGCAGGAGACGTACAAAAAGAAGCGCCCAGGCTCCGCGAAGAGAGCGTCCAGGCGCTTCGTGGGGTGAAAAGGCGTTTCTTCATGGTTGGAAAATGGAGGCCACGCAGGAGAAGCCGATGCCGTCCTTCCGGCTAGCCGTGCTCTGCCAGGGCCTCCCGTACCTTGGCCTCTCGAATTTTCTCCTCATGATCGCGTTTCTTCTGGGTGGCTTCCTGAACCTTCTGTACGAGGTTTTCGATCTCGCAGGGCTTCATAAGGTAATCGTATGCCCCGAGCTTCATGCCCTCAATGGCCGATTCCACTGTGGCATGCCCGGTCAGCATAACGACCTCGGTCAGGGGAGAAGCTTTTTTGATCTCCTGGAGGGTCTCGATACCGTCCATTCCCGGCATCTTCACATCAAGGATAATCACATCCACGTTCCGGTGCTTCGCGAGCTTTTCGAGGGCTTCCTGGCCATTGAAGGCTTGAAGGATATTCAGCTTCCTTTTTTCCAGCCGTTTGGTGGTCGTCTCCACAAAAGGGACTTCATCGTCGACCAGCATCACCACAGGTTGACTCACGTCCATTGGATTGCTCCTTTTCGGGGATTGCATGCAGGCCTCCCCTTGCCGGGGCAAGGCGTACACGCTTCATTCTGCAAAATCCGAGCCGACATAGACAGGGTTCGACGCTCTGAACATACCATGTTTGCGTGCCCCTCCCCGGTTGCGGCAGGAAAGGGTTCAGGAAGCGCCACGGATAGTCAGACAACCAGAATACCTTGTAATTTCGGGATCCCTCACCCGCTGGAACAGGCACGCCGGGAGATAGAATAGCAGATCCATTGGCTGACAATGCACCGATGAAGGTCCCCGATGACATGTCGAAAACTTTTACACGGTGTAAAATGATTGGACAGGTTCAATGAGTACAGGGGCGCCTTAGCGCCCCCGAACCCAACCTGTCTACTGTACTCCGCTCTGCATCACGCCTTGCGCGGTTTCCAGGATTCCTTCGGGGAACCCCACGAGATTGTAGATTCCAAGGAATCCGATGACCCACATGACGAGCATGCACAGGACCCAGAGCACGAATCCGTACTTGATGAAATCCATGGGATGGATCATCTTTTCGCCCGTGTCCGGGTAGACGCCCAGGCCGTACACAATGGCGTTATTCGGGGTCCCCACGATCAGGAAGTGGGCAAAGCTCGTGGCAAACGCCACGGCCAGGCCCACGGCCCAGGGCTCTCCCGGTACACCGGTCATGATGCCCATGGGGATGACGATGGGACCCAGGAGCGCCGTAGTCCCGGCATCCGACATGAAGTTCGTCATCAGGCCGGAGAGCCCGCTCAGGCCCACCCAGAGGCCGAACCCGCTGCTCATGCCCACCGCACTCAGGATCTTCAGGAAGGTCTGCGCGAGCCACATGGCTGCGCCGCTTTCCTTGAGAAGGGCACCCAGGGTGAGCGCGCCGCAGTACATGAACCATGCATCCCAGGAGATCCCGTTCAGGATCTTTTTCCAGTCCGTGGTCCGAAAGACCACCGGGATCAGGAGGGCAAGGAGAGACGGACCGCCAAGCCCAAGTTCTTCGCCCCCAATGATCCAGAGGAAGAGGATCAGGAGCAGCATGCCGAAGGTGACGTACTCGGCATAGGTCATCTTCCCCATCTTCCGGGTCTCGTCCTTGATGGCGGCGAGCCC
>JASFQI010000187.1:0-9465 GCA_050115555.1 Desulfobacteraceae bacterium | reverse complement strand
TTCCGGGTACCCGCCGTCTCGAAGCTCGCGCACGACGCCCTCGGGGTCGCCGGTCGAGAGGTAGACCGCCATGGAGGCCTGGTGCCGGGCCATTTCCCGAAGCCGCTCCCGCCCGGGAACCGGGGTGTGGCCTTCCAGCCGGGTCAGAATGAGCGACTGTGTCTTCTCGGGCAGGGTGAAGGAGACCCCGGCTGCGGCGGCTGCGGCAAAGGCCACGGTCACACCGGGAATCACCTGGTACGTGATCCCGTCCCGACGAAGGAGGACCATTTGTTCCCGAACGGCCCCATAGAGAGCCGGGTCGCCCGTGTGCACGCGGGCCACGATCCCGCCTGCCCGGACGGTTTCCTTCATGAGGGCGTGGGTCTCCTCGAGAGTCATGGAAGAGGAATCTTCGACCCGGGCCTCCGGCCGGGCACAGGCCACGACCGCCCGGGGCACCAGGGACCCGGCGTAGAGAACCAGGTCCGCCTCCTCAATGGCACGTCTTCCACGCACGGTGATCAGCTCCGGGTCTCCGGGGCCTGCACCTACAAAGGAAACCTGAACCGCATTCTTACGGATCATGGCGAGGATCTCTCCATGTTCCCGGCATCCTTCCCTGCAACTTTTCCAGTCTCCTCCTCCGGCTTATCCGCGCACAGCGCATAGACCGGGTTCAAGGCCTCGAGTCGGAGATCCCGGGCGAGCGAGTTTGAGCGGTGTACCTGGACCTGGGTCACCGTATACGACCAGCCGGCCTTTTCCAGCACACTCCGGGCCTTTTCGAGGGAGCCCAGGAGAACTACGTGCACCACCATGCGCCCGGTAGGCCGAAGCCTGGCCATGGCCGTTTCCAGAACACCCGGTTCGCCCACCCCTCCGCCGACAAAGATCCGATCCGGATCGGGAAGGCCTTTCAGGCAGGCCGGCATATCTCCGTGGACAGGTTCCACGACGTACGCTCCGGTCTGCTCCACGTTGTGACGAATCCGGGCCATGCGTTCCTCACTGCGCTCCACGGCATACACCCGCCCTTCGTTTGCAAGGATCGAGGCCTCCACGGCCACTGCACCGCTGCCCGCTCCCAGATCCCACACCGTGTCCCTGCGCCTGATTCCCAGGAGGGAAAGGCCCACGGCCCGGACCTCGCGCTTGGTGATCATACCCCGGTCGTGCTCGAGACATGCATCATCCAGCCCGAAAGCCCGGGGTACGGGTGGGGGTTGCGTGCGCTCGAGCAGCACAAAGGCCAGCGAAGAAAAGCCTTCTCCCGCGGCCGAGGCAGGGTCTTCAAAGGTCCTCACCCGCTCTGAGGCGAGCTCCAAGTCCTCGAAGACGTGCATGCGGAAACCCTTCACCCCCATGGCCACGAGTTCCCGGGCCGTTCGGGCCGGGTCGAAGACCGAGTCCGTGTAGACACCCACGCGTTCTTCGAAGGCCACCGCCCGGCGAAGGGGCCAGAGATCGGTTCGACCGTGCAGAGAGACCGTGCGCACGTCCTCCCAGGTCGTTTTGAGGCGGGACGCGGCCGCCTGAAGCACGGTCACATTCGGGTGAACGCACACGCGGTTCGGGCCCAGTTCCTCAACCAGGCGTTTCCCGATACCGAAGAACCCGGGGTCGCCGTCTGCGAGGATCACGACGCGCCTTCCGGCCGCACTCTCCTGCTGCACCGCATCCACGGTTTTGGACACAGGGGCCCGAATCTCAATTTTTCGAGCCGGGTGCCCTTCAAAGGCCCGAAGGATGCGCCTTCCTCCAAAGAGGACCTCCGCCGCCTTCACGATGCGTGCACTCCCGGGAGGAAGCGAAAAAGGATCCAAGCCCGTACCCACCACGTGAATCTCGGGGTCGTTTTCAAGGCTCATGGGTCGCCTCCGGCGCAGGACGCCGCATCCTTCATCTTCCCCAGGAGGCGCCCGTCAAAGTCGAAAAGGAACATTCGCAGGCAAGGCCCCGGTCCCAGGAACTTCCGGGCCGAGATCCCTGCTTTTCGAAGCACGTTCTCTCGAAAGGCCTCCAACGCAGGGTCCGCTTGAAGAATCTCCAGGACCTCACGACTCGTGTTCGCCCCGGCAATTCCTTCGATGTGGAGCGGATCTACGCCGACGATGCGGGCCCAACGAGCAAGCTGGTGAAAATCGATGCGAGACTTACGGGCGTGGGTGTACGGATGACCCTGGGCCATCTTGACCAGCTTTCCAAAGAAGCAGCTGTAGAGGACTTCTCTGAAATGCCTCTTCGCGGCTTCCTGAAGGGAAAAGGAAAAGAAGTCGCCCGCCTGAATCCAACCGGCCTGCGGGAGATCGGGAATAAGGTCCTGAAGCAGCCGCTCGCTCTTGCCACCTGTGGACAGGGCAATCGTGGAGAGGCCTTCCGATGCGGCTACGTCCATGGAGACAGAGATCGTATCGCGATAGGCCTGGTTCGAGAAGGGCTTGACCGTGCCGCGCGTGCCAAGGATGGAGATCCCCCCCACAATGCCGAGACGCGGGTTCAGTGTCTTGCGGGCCATGCGCTCCCCGTTTTCCACCTCGATGATCACCTGGACCTCCCCTTGGGCCCCAACTGCCTTGAGGGCTTCCAGAACCCCTGTCTCGATCTGCTTTCTGGGGGCAGGATTGATGGCCGCTTCTCCCACGGGCACGGGCAACCCGGGGCGCGTGACCCGGCCCACGCCAGCACCTCCTTGGATACAGACTCGGGTTTCTTGGCCCTTATTCCGTACGCGCACCCGAGCGTGAATGTGGGCCCGGTGGGTGGCATCCGGGTCGTCTCCGCCGTCCTTGATCACCACGGCTTCGGCCTCTTCCCCGTTCGACACCACAGTCTCGACGGGAATGTGAAGCCGCCCTTCGCGAGGCAGGGGCACGTCCACTTCTTTTACGGTGCCCAAGTCGAAGAGGCGAAGCATTGCGGCCTTGGCCGCAGCAGTGGCGGCCGTACCGGTGGTGAATCCTTCGCGGAGGCGGTTCCGGGTCATGGGGCGTTTTCCATCACGCATCTCGCTCCAGAGCGAGTTGAGCCAGTTGATTGACCGCGGCCGCGGCCAAGGAGGAGCCCCCTTTTCGACCTTGAATGGTGATGTAGGGAATGCGGTCCTGCCGGGCCAGGAGCTCCTTGGACTCGGCCGCATTGACGAATCCCACGGGCATGCCCACGATCAGGGCCGGTGTGATCACCCCCTCCTGCACAAGTGCCAGAAGACGCAGAAGTGCAGTCGGTGCGTTCCCGATAACGCAGACGGCACCGTCCAACGATGAGGCCAGGTAATCCACAGCCGCCTCCGCCCGTGTGGTCCCCTTTTCGCGGGCGGCCTTTGCCACCTCGGGGTCCCGAATAGCGCACACAACCCGGCAACCCAATCGGTCCATGCGAGGGGGGGAGATGCCCATGCGCGCCATCTCCGTATCCGTCACCACAAGTGCCCCGTTCCCGAGCGCCTCGATTCCCGCCTGAACGCCACCCTCGTGGAACAGCACGAGACGAAGCAGTTCAAAGTCCGCTGACGTGTGGATCAATCGACGTACCACAAGCCACTCGTTGCCGAAAAAGGGGCGTGGCTCGGGAACCTCCGCCTCTATGATGGCAAAGGACCGAGATTCGATATCTTCGGGCCGCTTCGGGCCTTGTGTTTGGTTCATGACCGCTCCTGTGTTGCCCGTGGTTCGGGAATCCTGGCTTTCTCGCCCGAGACTATCCGTTCCTGTCCACCACGAAGATCAAGAAGATCAAGAAAGGATCTCATAGCGGGCGCATGCCGCCACAAAGGCCTCGGCCGCAGCGGGATTCGACCCCCAGTGCAGATGGACGTAAGATCCCAGGACTCCGTTGATGGAAAACCCCGCCTCAATCCCGTCCTGCCCGTTTCGGGGCGTCACACGGTACACGGACTCCATGGGAGTCTCCTCGCAAGGCTCCATACGGGAGTAATGGAACTCGTGCCCGCGGATCTTGGTTCCGGCAGGGCCCAGAAGGCTCTCCCGATTCGTGGTGATCTCCCGGTACCCCAGGGAGCGCAGCCGAGGCTCCATGGTCGCTTCCACTGGGAAGACACCGGCCATGCGATGCTTTCTTCCCTGAAGGTCGCGAATCGCTTTCATCAGGTACATGAACCCTCCACACTCGGCATAGACCGGCCGCCCGCTTTGGGAAAAGGCCCGAATCTCCTTTTTCAGAGAACGGTTTGCGGAGAGGGTTTCGCAGTGAAGCTCCGGATACCCGCCGCCAAGGTACAGCCCCGTTACACCCTCGGGAAGGTCAGCGGATCGCAGCGGGGAGAAGGGAATCAGCTCCGCACCGGCGGCTTTCAGAAGACGGAGGTTTTCCTCGTAGTAGAAACAGAAGGCTTCATCCCTGGCGATGCCGATCCTCACGCTATGACCGCCGGGCAACCCGGTTTCGGGCCGGGCCGGGGGAATTCGCGGGGCTTTCTCCAGGATTCGATCCAGGTCCAGATGGCTTTCGATCCACAGGGCGAGTCGGTTCGAACGATCCTCACTCGGGTGCAGGTCCTCTGCCGTTACGAGCCCCAGATGACGCGAGGGGATCTCGAGCCCTTCCTCTCTGGGCAGACAACCCAGGAGCATCACATCCGGCACGCTTCCCATGGCCTCGGTCAGCATGCGGGCATGGCCCTGACTTGCCACCCGGTTGAACACCACTCCGGCCAGAGGCAGGTGGGCGTCGAACCGGGAAAAACCCAGAGCCACAGCAGCCGCAGAACGGGCCATGGATCGGGCATCCACCACTAGGAGCACGGGTGTCCCCAGCCACTTGGCCATCTGGGCGGTGGACCCGGATTCATCGTTCCCGGAGAAACCGTCGAATAGGCCCATCACGCCCTCGACCACTGCGGCCCCTGCACCCTGAAGACCGCGTGTAAACAGGGCATGATTTGAAGCCCGATCCATCATCCACCCGTCCAGGTTATGCGAAGCACGGCCGGTGACAGCGCGGTGATGACCCGGGTCGATGAAGTCCGGTCCCACCTTGTACCCCTGGACCGCAATTCCTCGACGCGCCAGTGCCGCCATGAACCCCAGCGCAACCGTGGTCTTTCCAGAACCGCTGTGCGTACCGGCCACGGTCAGGACAGGGACGGCAGCGTCCTGCTTCAGACTCCTGGCTTTCGGTTTTCGTGGCGAACCCTTTGGCATGGCCCTCCGCTGTCATGCGCCCTGCTCAGCCCATCGAAGCGAGTATCCGATCCATATCGCAATGCTTCTCAAAGTGATCGGCCAGCCGGTCGTACTGATGAAAACGAGCCAGACGTCCCTGCCTGGGGCGGCGCTCTTTCAGCCCCTTGTCCCGTCTCACCTCGTTAAGCAGGTCCCCGCGAAATCCCGAGGCGTCAAGGATCCCGTGCACATAGCTGCCCCACACGCGACCTCCGTCCAGGACCAGCCCGTCATCCCAGTGGCTCCGGGACCCCGGTTGATGAAGCCGCAGGAAAGGTCTTTCCTGTGTCGCCAGCGCCCGGGTCCGCCCCATGTGGATCTCATAGCCGCTCACCCGTTTTCCGTTCCACAGACAGGTTCCTGTCACACGGCGAACCACCTTGTCCCTGGCCAGTACGGTTTCCGCCGGAAGAAGCCCCAGTGCCTTGACGATCCGGCGGCTGGATTCCACGCCGTCCGGGTCCAGAATGCGCTTTCCCAGGAGCTGGTATCCCCCACAGATGCCCAGAACGCGTCCTCCCCGATCCGCAAATCGAAGGACGGCCTGCGTCCATCGGGTCCTGCCCAGCCAGACGGCATCCTCCATCACGTTTTTTGCCCCGGGCAGCACGATCAGGTCGTATGTGTCGGTGAGCTCAACCGGGCGAAAGAGGTAGTTGACCACAACGCCCGGTTCGCGGGCCAGAATTTCGAGATCCGTGAAGTTGGAGATGGATGGCAGCCTCAGCACTCCGATGTTTACACTCCTCGATTCCACCGGGTGCTTCACTCGCCGGTCTTCCTGAACGACCACCGAGTCCTCGGGATCGATGGCGATATCGCGATAAAAGGGCACGAGGCCCAGCACGGGTTTTCCGCTCTTTTTCTCGATGTAGTCGATACCGGACTGGAACAGGGAAGGGTCGCCGCGGAACTTGTTGATCAGAAACCCTGTGGTGAGAGCACGCTCCTTTCGGGTCATGAGGTGGTGGCTGCCCAGGAGCTGTGCAAAGACCCCTCCACGATCAATGTCGCCTACCAGTATGCAGGAGGCGCCCACGGCCTTGGCCATGGGGAAATTGACCAGGTCGTTCTCCTTGAGGTTCATTTCACAGCAGCTTCCGGCGCCTTCCAGGACGATGACCTCGTACTCCTCCTGCAGGCGATGATAAGAGTCCATCACCGCCTTTCGAAGACCAGGCTTGAAGGCGTGGTACTCGCCGGCGGTCATCTGGGCGTAGACGCGACCCTGGAGCACGACCTGGGAGCCTTGATCGGAGGATGGCTTCAGGAGCACCGGGTTCATGTGCACGGAGGGCGGCACGCCCGCGGCCTCGGCCTGGGTCACCTGAGCCCTTCCGATTTCTCCACCCTCCAGGGTCACAAACGAGTTGTTCGACATGTTCTGGGCCTTGAACGGGGCTACCCGGTACCCACGTCTTCGAAGGATGCGGCACAGTGCCGTGGCGACGATGGATTTTCCCACGTCGCTTCCCGTCCCCAGCACCATGATCGCCCCGTTCATACGCTTTGCCCCGGCCCGATTTGTCCGCCCTCCAGCGCGACGTTTCCTGCCCGAAGACAGCCAAACGCCCCGTCGTGAAGTACCTTTCCATAACGATTTTGAAAAGGCAAGAGACCGTTTGACCGGCGCTTCTCCTCATGCCTTCCTGGTTCGACTGTTCCCGCGCGCGACCGGGAACGTTGACATGCGAATGTCTAAGCAGATAGGATACCCTCATTGCATGGGGCACGGCCCACGGAACGCCTCGAAGCATCGAACATCCTGCCGGAGAGAAACGTTGTGAAACCACCGGTTTCAAATCAGGATCTCCATACCTTGACCATGCTGGTCGAGAACGAAACCGGGGTGACCGCCCGAATCACGAGCCTGTTTGCCGGGCGCGGGTTCAACATCGAGACCATCTGCGGCGCACCCACTGCCAACCCGAGGATGTCCCGCATCACCATCACCACGAGGAGCACCCCTGAGCAGCTCGAAAACCTCCTGAAGCAGCTTCGCAGGCTGGTCAATGTGATCAAGGTCCGGGTCATGGCCGGAGATGAAGCGGTGCGGCGGGAGATGGCGCTCATCTGCGTGCGAGCGGTTCCGGAAAATCGGCAGGAAATACGAAGCCTCGTGGACACGTTTCGCGCCCGCATCGTGGACACCAGTCCCACCCACTATATCCTCGAAACCACGGGCCGCCGGGAAAAGGTGGAGGCCCTCATCCGTCTACTGGAGCCCATGGGCATCAAGAAGCTCTCCCGATCCGGAATCCTCGCCCTGTACCGCGAATCCGACTGACTCACGGTACAGGGTTAATCTGCTTCCTCCTGCGAGCTCTCTGGATCATTCTTCCTTATGTAAGCGATTCCGGCTCCGGAGGCGGGGGTTTTCTCCAGAATCTGAAACCCTGCGGGATGATCAATTTCACCGAATCCGCGGCGTCATCGGGTGCTTCGCATGCGGAGCATAGCGAAACACTCTCTTCCTTGCATCTTCGGCAAACTTGGTCATCGCCCGATTCGGGGAACGGAGAGATCCCCACGCCCCTCACCCCACGCAACTCGCTTCCCCATCGGAGACTGAAAAAACGGGGTTTTCCTACTGCCTGCACGTTAAAGGCGCTGGAATTCCTCCGAAGTAAAAGCAAAAACGCCTTGGGCTCAACGTAGTTCTCCTGTGTGGATCCGGGTGGAGGGGCGGGAAGGAGGGATCGTGACTTTGCGGAAGGGCCTCGTCTTCGCCGGGCTTGTCCGTGGGGGACCCCCTGGCCAGTCCCCGCCGAACAGGTGCCTAGCCACAGCCGAAAACGTTACGAAAAGCGCCAGCAGTGATTTGTTGAGGTGCGGTTCCCGGCGGGGATGGAACAGGGAGGGGGCGGCTTCCCCCGCGGGCAAGTCCGATGCGAAGACCGGCCCGGGAGCTCAGGAACGATCCACCTCCCCACCCCGGAGACCGGAAGCCTTTTCAAACCCTTGCACCAACACCTCCACCTACACGAGCTTTTGGCCGGGGCTCGGGCCCTGGGGATGCTCTCCTTCCGGCTCGATCCAGGGTTCGGATGCGCTCCCATGGGGCCGCCCTGCGCGGGAACCGCAGATGTCCTGGCACCCTGTCCCGCTTCGCGGAGTTGCACCCGGCAGGCTTCGATCTCCCCCGCGATAGACAGGATCCACCGACTGAGACCCTGCGCATCGCGTCGATTTCCGGTCTCCGGGATCGCTTCTCCAGGAGAGAGCCCCACGCCCCTCAACCCACGAAACGCATTCCTCCCTTCGAGCCCGAAAAACAGGAGTTATTCTTTCTCTCGCATGTTCAAGGTGCTGGAATTCTTGATAGGCCAACGTCATAACGCCTTAGGCTCAGCGTGGTTCTCCTGTGTGGCTTCGGGCGAGGGGGGCAGGAAGCGTATAGCCCGACTCAAGAGGCTTGCGCTCACGCGTCTCCTGTCCTAGACTGCATCCACCCAATGCATCGGAGGGAATCCCATGATCATTGTCACGGGCGGAGCCGGGTTCATCGGAAGTGCGATCGTCTGGCGCCTCAACCAACAGGGTGAGGACGACATCCTGGTCGTGGATCACCTGGGCAAGGACGAAAAATGGAAGAACCTCGTTCCTCTGCGCTTCTATGACTACCTGGATCGGGACGCGTTCCTCGAACGCCTTGAACGCGGGGACCTCGGGAACCGAATTCGCGCCATCTTCCATTTGGGAGCCTGCTCGTCCACCACGGAGAAGGACGCCGGCTACCTGATGGAGAACAACTACCGATACACCCTGCGCCTGGCCGCCTGGCAGGAACTCCACCCGGACTGCCGGTTCATCTACGCCTCGAGCGCAGCCACATACGGGGACGGGGCGCAGGGATACCGGGACGACGAGGCCGGCCTGCGCGACCTTCGCCCCCTGAACATGTACGGATACTCCAAGCACCTTTTTGATCTTTACGCACAGCGGAGGGGATGGCTCGACCGTATTGTCGGGCTCAAGTACTTCAATGTGTTCGGGCCGAACGAGGGGCACAAAGGCGACATGCGAAGCGTTATTCACAAGGCCTATCCCGGGGTGCGCGACCAGGGGCGCATCCGGCTCTTCGAGTCGTACAGGGACGATTACGGTCACGGGGAGCAGCAGAGGGATTTCATCTATGTCAAGGACGCCGTGGACATGACCCTCTTTTTTCTGGAAAACCGGCTGGCAAACGGCATTTTCAATGTCGGCACGGGCAAGGCCCGCACTTGGAACGACGTAGCCGGGGCCATGTTCAACGCCTTGGACCCCCCCGCCCACATCGAGTACATCCCCATGCCCGAGG
>JASFQI010000186.1:0-9478 GCA_050115555.1 Desulfobacteraceae bacterium | reverse complement strand
GTTTCGCGGAAAATGGGGAGTCGGCCCAGCTGGTTCACATTGCCACGGACGGGGAAAGCTACGGTCATCACCACCGATTCGGGGACATGGCCCTGGCCTATGCGCTTCACTACATCGAGGCCCATGATCTCGCCCGGATCACGAACTACGGGGAGTTCCTGGAGAAGTACTCTCCGGAGCACGAAGTGGAGATCTTCGAAGACACGTCCTGGAGCTGCGCCCACGGCGTGGAGCGGTGGAAAGCGGACTGCGGCTGCAGCACGGGAGCGCATCCCGGCTGGAACCAGGCCTGGCGAGCCCCCCTGCGCGAGGCCCTTGACGGGTTGAGGGTCGACGCCAACCGCGTTTTCGAAACCGAAGGCTCCCGGCTGTTCCGGGATCCGTGGGCCGCCCGGAATGCATACATCGACGTGGTCCTGGATCGCTCCGAGGCCGCGAGAAAGGCCTTTTTCAAGGCCCATGCAGCCGGTCCGCCAGATAAGGAAACCGAGCAGACTGGTTTGAAGCTGATGGAGCTTGAGCGGCAGACTCTTCTCATGTACACGAGCTGCGGATGGTTCTTTGATGATCTCTCCGGAATCGAGACCGTTCAAGTGCTCCAGTATGCGGCTCGAGCGGTCGAGCTGATCCGGAGCCTCGGTGCCGAGGATCCGGAGCCGAGGCTTCGCGAGAACCTCACCCGAGCGCAAAGCAACCGGCCGGAACGGGGAACCGGATGGGATGTCTACACGCAGTATGCAAAGAGAGGTGCAGCCGATTTTCAGAGGATTGCGGCCCATTACGCCATGAGCTCGCTCTTTTGGGAGGAGGATGAGGGCCGCTTTTACTGCTATCGAACTGAGGACGAAGAGCGCGTTTTGCGGGAAGCCGGTAAGGCAACTCTTTTACTCGGCCGAGCCCGGTTCGTTTCGGAGACTACGAATGAGGCACGTTGTTTTGTCTATGGCGCCATTCATCTGGGTGATCATAATCTGAGTGGAGGCGCGGGCGAGGATCGAGGACGCAAGGCTTTCGACGCCCTCGTGTCCGACCTTGCCGAGGTGTTTGACGGCGCCGATTTCCACGAGACGCTGCGCCGATTCGACCGGCACTTCGAACACGGAGTGTATGGGCTCAAGGCCCTTTATCGAGACGAACAGCGGCGTGTCCTGGACCGTATCCTGGACACAACGCTGAAAAGCGTAGAAGGTGTGTACCGCCGGCTGTACGATGACCAGGTGCCCCTGATGCGATTTCTCCTGGACGCCGATGCACCGGTGCCGGGGGCCCTTCGCATGGCAGCGGAGCTTGTGATGCAGAACGAGCTGAAACGGCGCCTCGAAGAGGACGATCTCGATCCCGAGCGCATCCAGGCGCTGCTTCAGGAGGCGCGAGGCGTGGGTATCGCCCTGGACCCCACGCCGCTGGAGTTTTCCTACCGCCGGAGCCTCGAGCGGACGGCTGCGCGGCTTCGAGAGCATCCCGAGGACGTGGAGATCCTGAACCGAGTGACCGATGTGATGGGGCTGCTGGATGATCTTCCGTTTACGGTGAACCTTCGGACGGTCCAGAACATCGGCTACGATCTGCGGGAGTCGCTTTTCGCACCCATGCAGGAGCGTGCAGAGCGCGGGGACGCGCCGGCACAGGCATGGGTCGATGCGTTTGTACGCATGAGCATCCGACTCGGGGTGCGCGTGGGGTAGCGCTCGGCCAGGTGGATGATTTCCAGGGGCATGACATGTGAGAGCGGAGGCCTCATGAGCGTACGTCGAAGCGGTGCCCTGTTGCCTGTCACATCTCTTCCCCGCGGCTGGGGCGTGGGCGATCTGGGGCCTTCCGCCCATGCGTTTGTCGATTTCCTTCAATCCGCGGGTCAAAGCCTGTGGCAGATCCTCCCGTTGAATCCCACGGATCCGTCCTACGGGAACTCCCCCTACCACTGCATGTCCTCCTTTGCCCTTAACCCGTTGTTGATCAGCCCGGAGGGACTGGTTCAGGACGGTTTGCTCGATACTGGTGACCTGCCCGATCCTTCTCTATTCCAGGAAGGCCGGGTTGCCTACCGCCGGTCGGCCGAGATCAAAGAGGCGCTTTTCCGGTCGGCCTACGAGCGATTCCGGGGTGGAATCGGCAGGGAAGGGTACGAGACGTTTTGCCTGGAGCACGCGCACTGGCTGGACGACTTTGCCCTGTTCAGCGCATTGAAAAAGCGGTTCCAGGGCAGACCCTGGAACACATGGCCCGAAGCCTTGAGGGACCGCGATCCGGAGGCGCTGGCCCAGGCCCGCAAGGAGCACGAGGAGGCCGTCGAGAGGATGCGCTTTGTGCAGTACCTGTTTTATCGTCAGTGGCAGCGGCTTCGGTCGTATTGCAACGAGCGCGGTATCGGCGTCATGGGCGACGTCCCCATTTACGTGGTCCTGGACAGCGTGGATGTCTGGGTTTCGCCCTGGCTCTTCAAGCTCGATGCGGAGAAGCGTCCCACTTTTGTGGCCGGCGTGCCTCCGGACTACTTCAGCGAGACCGGGCAGCGGTGGGGCAACCCCGTGTACCAGTGGGATCGCCTGGCCGAGCAGGGGTATGGCTGGTGGATCTCACGGATTCGGCACAACCTGGCGTTTTATGACCAGATTCGAATCGACCACTTCCGTGGATTCGTGGGGTACTGGGAGATCCCAGCAGAGGAACCCACTGCGGTCAACGGACGCTGGGTCGAGGCCCCAGCAGGGGAATTTTTTCATTGCCTCTTGAGGGAATTTCCCGATGCACCCATTATTGCAGAAGATCTTGGGGTCATCACCCCTGATGTCCACGAGGTGATGGAGCGATTCGGGTTCCCGGGTATGAAGGTGCTCGTGTTTGCCTTCGGCGCCGACCTTCCCACCAACCCGTATGCTCCCCACAACCACGAGCGAAACAGCGTGGTGTACACGGGCACGCACGACAACAACACCGCCAGGGGATGGTTCGAGGAGGAGGCCACACCGGAGGACAGGGTGCGTTTGCAGGCCTATGCGGGCCGGGAGGTGACCCCGGATACCGTGGCTTGGGACTTGATCCGCATGGCCTTGGGCTCTGTGGCAGACACCTCTATCCTTTCCATGGTAGATGTGCTGGGCCTGGACGGGGAGCACCGTATGAATCGACCGGCCAGCAGCCGGGGGAACTGGCGGTGGCGAATGCGGCCGGAGCAGATGACCGAGGAGCTGGCCACCCGGTTGCGGGAGATGACAGAGCTTTACGGTCGCTGTTGAGCCGCTTGCACGTCAGGCATACGGCATAGCGGGCCGTGCACGACGGGTGCGCGTGACCCGGGAGAAAAGACGTTGGAGCAGAGAAGGGGGATTTCATGACGTTTCTAGCCATCCTTCAGGATTTTCGGTTCCAGGACCTGCTGGACATCCTTTTTCTGACGGTCTTCTCCTATCACCTCTTTCTCTGGTTTCGAGGGACCAAGGCCTTCAAGGCCCTGGTGGGGCTGCTCGTCTTCGGCGTCGTTTTCACTGCAGCGCGGGTGTGGGGCCTGTTTCTGACCACCTGGGTGTTTCAGATCCTGTGGCAGGTCCTGGTCCTTCTGCTCATCATCCTGTTCCAGCGGGAGATTCGGCAGGTGCTCGAGCGCGTGAACCCGTTGCGCTCTTTTGGCCTGCATCGCCTGGGAGCTCCCGGCGCCTGGTCCCAGGGGCTTGCTGAAGGGGTCTTCTGGCTGGCATCGAAGCGAACGGGCGCTTTGATCATCCTGGAGAGGACCGACGCTGTGGAAGAACTCATCACCGAAGGACACCTGCTGGAGGCGGATCCGACCTCCGAGCTCCTCATGAGCGTTTTTCAAAAGGATTCCCCGCTCCACGACGGCGCCATGCTGATCCGGGGCGGCCGGGTGTCCCAGGTAGCCTGCTATCTCCCCTTGACCTCGGAGACCGGTCTGCCCAAGCAGTGGGGCACGCGGCATCGTGCGGCGCTTGGACTCACGGAGCGATGCGATGCCTGGGTGTTGGTGGTGTCCGAGGAGCGGGGAGAGGTATCCCTGGCGCGCGGCGGGGAGATGGTGCGTGCGGAAGGGAAGGAGGATCTCGTGCGCCTGATTCGGGAGGCTTTTGAACCCTCCCGCCCGGGGATTCCCCGAAGGGAGCAGGTGCGACTGCTCGTGACTCGCAGGTGGCGGGTGAAGACGGCGGTGTTCGGGGTGGTTTGCGTGGTATGGCTGGCCCTGGCCGGACAGCAGGATTTCGAGGTCACGCTCGACGTCCCCCTTGTGGTGCAGAACATTCCTTCCGGTCGGAGTCTTGTGGAGCCCGTCAACCCGCGGGTTCGGATTCAGGTGCAGGGTCTTCGAAAGGATGCGAGCATCCTGAACGAAAAAAACGTGCAGGCCGTGATCGATGCCTCCGGGGTGTCGGGAGATCGAGGGGTGGCTCGCATCACCCGAAGCGACATCCAGCTTCCCAACGAGAGGGTGCGCGTGGTAAAGATCGATCCGGCGCGAATAGAACTCGTGTTTCAGAAGACGCCTTGAGCGTGTCGAGCCCGGAGTCGGGTGGGCCGCTCCACAGGAGCAGGGCTTTTCCGGCATGGAGTGGTATCCCGCAGGAGCCGCAGTGAAGAACGGAGAGCCTGGGCCCAAGAAAGGAACGTGAAGATGTCCATACCGATCAGGACCGTGAACGTGAAACCAAAGATCCCGGAGTCCCTGAATGCCATTCGGGATTTGGCCGACAATCTTCACTTTATTTGGGACTATCAAACGGATGAGCTTTTTCGATGGATTCATCCGGACCTGTGGGCCCGGACGCGCCGAAACCCGGTGGAGTACCTGTGCCTGCTGAAGCAAAAGGACCTGGAGGCGCTTGCGCAGGACGAGGCCTTTCTCGCCAATCTGGCACGGGTGCGGCAGGAGTTCGATCGGTACATGTCCGTGAAACCGGATCCCCAGGTCTTCGGGGAGCGACGGGTGCCCTTTCAAGTGGCCTACTTTACGGCGGAGTGCGGTGTGGCCGATTGTCTGCCGATTTACTCAGGCGGGCTGGGGATCCTGTCAGGAGACCACCTCAAGTCCGCAAGCGACCTGAATCTTCCGATTCTCGGTGTATCTCTGGCCTATCAGAAGGGATACTTCCGCCAGTACCTGACTCAGGACGGGTGGCAGATGGAGACGTATCCCCTGAATCAGTTCAGCACCATGCCCATGCAGCAGGTCCGAAACGAAAGGGGAGAGCTTGTCACCGTGACCGTGCAGCTTCGAGATGAGCCGGTCCTGGTCCAGGCGTGGCGCGTGAACATCGGCCGCACACATCTCTACCTGCTCGATACGAACCTTCCGGAAAACGCTGACTGGGCGCGGCAAATCACCTCAGAGCTGTACGGCGGAGACCGGGAGATGCGGATTCAGCAGGAGATTATCCTCGGGATCGGCGGAGTGCGCATGTTCAAGGCCATGGGGATCCGGCCCGCGGTCGTGCACATGAACGAGGGGCACTCGGCGTTTGCCGCTTTCGAGCGGATCAGGGACCTGCATGAGGACCCGGGACTGAGCTTTGACGAGGCCCTGGAGTTCGTTCGAATGACGAACGTCTTCACGACGCACACGCCGGTCCCGGCGGGAATCGACACCTTTGATCCGGCCCTGATGCAATCCTACTTCGAATCGTTTGCCCGTGCCATGGGAATCAGCCTGGACGTGCTTTTGGGGTACGGCCGGCAGGAACCACGGAATCGACAGGAGCCGTTCAGCATGGCGGTCCTGGCCCTGAGGCTTTCCAACTGGAACAATGCCGTGAGCCGTCTTCACGGCAGGGTCAGCCGGAGGATGTGGCAAGGCGTGTGGGCCAGGCTCCCGGAGGTGGATCTGCCTATTACACACATCACGAACGGGGTCCACATCCCTTCCTGGATCTCCCGGGGCATGGCCGAGAACCTGGATCGCTACCTCGGTCCCCGATGGGTGGAGGACCCGGACAACGAGAAGGTGTGGGAACGGGTGGACGAGATTCCGGACACCGAGCTGTGGAGAACGCACGAGCGGGGCAGGGAGAGACTTGTGGCCTTTTCGCGCCAGCGACTGAGGCTGCAGCTTGCGAATCGCGGACAGTCCAACCGGGACCTGGAGCTGGCCTCCGAGGTGCTGAACTCCGAGGTCCTGACCATCGGTTTTGCCCGGCGTTTTGCTCCTTACAAGCGCGCTCATCTGATCCTGCACGATATTTCGCGGCTTGAAAGGATCCTGACGCACCCGGACCGACCCGTGCAGCTGGTGTTTGCGGGCAAGGCCCACCCCCACGATGAAGGCGGAAAACGGTTGATCAAGGAGTTGCTCGAGATTTCCAACCGGGAAACCCTCCGGCGGCACATCGTTTTTCTGGAGGACTATGACATGGAGATCGCGCGGCGCATGGTCCAGGGGGTGGACATCTGGTTGAACACACCCCGAAGGCCCATGGAGGCCTGCGGGACGAGCGGAATGAAGGCCGCGGCGAACGGGGCCCTGCAAGTGAGCATTCTGGACGGCTGGTGGGACGAGGGGTACCACCGGGAGCTCGGTTGGGCCATTGGAAGCGGAGAAACCTATGAGGACGAGAGTTTTCAGGATGACTTGGAGAGCAGGATCCTCTACGACATCCTGGAAAAGGACGTGGCCCCGCTGTTCTACGAACGGGGACCGGACGGCCTTCCCCGGCGATGGATCGGCATGATGAAGGCTTCCCTGCACAGGCTTTGCCCCGTGTTCAACACCCACCGGATGGTGGAGGAGTATTGGAACCGCTTTTACATCCCGGCCGCGGAACGAGGGTTCCAGGTGCAGGCGGAGGACTGGGACGGGTTGCGCAGGCTGGCCCGGTGGCGCCAGAAAATCATGTTCAACTGGTCGAAGGTGGCCTTTCGGGGCATTCGCATGGAGGAGATCGAAGGGGTCGAGGTGGGCAGCCCCTATCGCGTCGAGGCGGAGGTGTTTCTGGGAGAGCTGGGGCCCGAGGACGTGGTGGTGGAGATTTACGGCGGGCGGGTGGACTCATCGGATCGCTTTTTGGATCGTTTTGTCCAGCCGATGGAGAAGGTTGAGGCCCGGCCGGACGGGGTATATCGATACCGGGAGGATTTCCGATTTGAGGAGGCCGGGCACTTCGGCCTGAACATCCGGGTCATTCCCAACCATCCGAACCCGGAGAGCAGGCACGCCATGGGGCTCGTGGTGTGGGGCGATATGAACGACAGGGCCGATTAAGGGCTCGAGCATGTTTATGCGCGGATACCGGCCCGGGAGCTCAGAAACGATCCCCCTGCCTGCCTGAAGCCCGGAAGCGTTAAGTCCTCGGTTCTTGAGCGCGATGCAGGTGGATCGCAAAGAGGCTTCCCCCGGAATCGAGGCAGGTGTTTCTGCTCGTGCAGAAGGAGCACTCACTGATGCGACCCGGGCAGACATCCGTTTCTTGAGGAATGTATTGGCACCGGGTCGAGGACATCCGGATTCGAAACCCGTATCGTTCTGAGAAAATCCTCATGCGAAGGAGGTCCGCCCCCTTTCCGCCGGCATTGAAGTCAAAGGGGCGCTTGGATGAGTAGTGAAGCGTGTCCTGGGTGGCGAAGAAACCCTCGAATATGCGCCGCTGCGCCTCTTCGGTGATGCCCACGCCGAAATCCCGCACCAGAAAATCAACGGCATCCCCCTCCCGTCGAAGGATGACCTCTATCCGTCCCTCATCCGGCGTGTTTTCCACGGCATTTCGAACCAGCCCGTCCACCACCTTGCGAAGGGGGTCGCGGGGAATGAACACCGGAACATCCGGTGCAAGGTCCACGAAGAGCTCGAGCTCCCGGTGGTCGAACTGGGCCTGTAGTTCGTCCAGACGCTCGCGGACAAATTCATCCAGGGGAATATGCTCCGGCTCCAGGTCGCGGTCGCCGTAAATCTCTTCGATGCGTTTTCGAATCCGCTCAACGCCCGGTCCTTCACCGATTTCCCCGACCAGGATGGTTTCCAGCTGGTCCGTGCACTGGTCCAGCATGCGTGTGAGGAGTTTTCCACTCTCGAGACTACGCTCACGAATGATGTCGTCCACCTCGTCCTGGATCTCGACGACACGGTTGAGATTTCTGCGCGCCCTTTTCATGGTGGGCTGCCACTCCGCTCCAGATACGCCCTCCAGTTTCTTTGACAGGATGTCCAGAGAGCCGACGAGAACGGATATCGGTGTCTTCAGCTCGTGACTCAGATGGTTGATCGCCTTGTCTTTTGCCCGGTTCAGGCTTTTGACCTCCAGGTAGGCCTTTTTCAGTTCGTCCGAAAAGCGGGCGTTTTCAATGGACAGGGCTACGGTCCCGCCGATCAGGCTCAGGAGCTCGATATCCTTCTCCTCGAACGTACCGTCCTTCTTGTTGATGGCGCAAAGCACTCCGATGATGCGGTCCCTGCTTCGAAGGGGAACCTCGATGAAGTTGTGGGTCGTGTACCCCAGCTTACTGTCCCGTTCAGGGTAGAGCTGCTGGTCCTGCTCGGTGTCCTTGACGATCTGAGGCTCTCCGGTCCGGATCACCCGGCCTGCGGCTACTTCATCCAGGCCGACCCGAAGGGCTTTCATCCGGTCCCGAACGTTTGGATCCTCATAGGCGGCCCCAGGGAAGAACAACTGTTCCCTTTCTTCCTCCAGCAGGCCGACCAGGGCGCCCTCCGCGTCCATGAGCCGCCGCACCTCTCCGCTGATGTAGTCCAGCATTTCCTCGAGGTCCGGGTACTCGGGCAGGGATTTGCTGATCCGAAGCAGGGTTTCGTTGTTTCTGTATGCGGCCTTGAGGTCTTCGGAGAAGCGGGCGTTTTCGATAGACAGGGCGACGGTTCCCGCGATCATGCTCAACAGCTCCTCGTCCCCGCTGGTGAAGTCCCCCTCTTTCTTGTTGATGCTGGCCAGGACCCCGATGGTTCGATCGCTGCTCTTGAGCGGTACCAGGAGAAGGTTGCGCGTGGTGTAGCCCAGCTTTCGGTCACGGTCCCGGTGCAGGAGATCGCCTTCCGGTACCTTGCTCACGATCATGGGTTCCCCGGTACGAATGACCTGACCGGCCACGAGTTGATCCAGGGGGAAGCGAAACTCCTTGACCCGGTTCGTGGTGTCCGTATCGTCGTATGCCGCTCCCAGGAAAAACAGCTCCTGGCTCTCCTCGTCCAGCAGGACCACGAGGGATCCCTCGGATCCGATCATCCGCTTGATCTCCTGGCTGATGTAGTCCAGGAGGTCCTCCAGATCCGGATAAGCCGGAAGGGCCATGCTGATGCGTCGAAGGGCTTCGTTATCCCGGGCGTTTCGTTTTTCCTGCGTGATGTCCCGGAGCATGACGAGCTCGCCCAGAGGGTTGCCCTCGGCGTCTTGGTACAGGGCAGCACTCATGACCACATCCACGATGCGCTTATCTGCTGTCAGGCGTTTCGTTTCGAAACGCATGACCACGCCTTCTTGAAAGATCCGTTCAATGGCCTCCCGGGTCTCCTGCTCCATTCCAGGAGGCA
>JASFQI010000185.1:0-9594 GCA_050115555.1 Desulfobacteraceae bacterium | reverse complement strand
TCGCCGTGGTCGTGGCGGGACTCAGTGAGCGAATATCCGCCACAGAAAACCAACTCAGGAGCGCCCATGATGAACTGGAAAAGCGGGTCGTAGAACGAACCGCTCAGCTTGCAGAAGCCAACCGCGGGCTGGAACTGGAGATCGAACAGCACAAGCGGACCGAGGAACGTCTGGAGCTGAGCGCCAGGAGGCTGAAGCAGCGCAACGAAGAAGTCAAAAACTTCGCCTATATCGTCTCCCATGACCTGCGTGCCCCATTGATCAACCTGAAAGGCTTTTCCGCTGAGCTTCGGCAGGCCATCGACGTGATCCAGCCCGTTTTGGAGGCCCACAGCCGCCAGGCGGACGACCCCTCGCAGAGCGCTTTAACCCATGCCAGCCAGGATATCACCGAAGCGCTCGGCTTTATCACCTCGTCCACCAACCGCATGGACAACCTGATCAACGCCCTTCTGCAGCTGTCCCGCCTGGGCCGCGCCGAGCTCAAGCCGGAACGCATCGACATGAACAAGAAGGTTCAGGAAACCCTGAACACGCTGGCACATCAAATTACCGAGAAACGAATTCAAGTCAAAGTAGACCCGCTGCCTGTCATCGAAGCCGACCGGCTGGCGATGCAGCAGATTCTGGGAAACCTGCTCCAAAATGCCATGTCCTATACTTTTCCAGGCCGTGAAGGGAAAATCGAAATCATGAGCGAGGAAGGATTGGACCAGGTTACCATTCACGTAAAAGACAATGGCCGGGGGATTGCGCCGGAGGACATGGACAAGGTGTTTATGCCTTTTCGACGGGCCGGTGAGGCAGACATTCCCGGCGAAGGCATGGGCATGGCCTACACGCAGGCCCTGGTCAACCGCCATGGAGGCCATATCCAGTGCCGTTCCAAGGTCGGTGAGGGAACCACGTTTTCCTTTACCATTCCCGCACCCATTTCAACCCATGAGGCGTCGTGATGTCGAGTATGGCAAAAAACGTGACCATCCTGCTGGTGGAAGACGATCCGGGGCATGCCCGGCTGGTTCAAAAAAATCTGCGCCGAGCGAACATCACCAATCCAATTATCACTATTGGTGACGGAGCCCAGGCTGTGAAATACCTTTTTCGCGAGGGGGCCTATTCCAGTGAGGCGCTGCCGCAGAGCCTGCTGGTGCTGCTTGACCTGAACCTGCCGGTAATGGACGGCTATCAGGTGCTTCGCCGCATGAAGGAGGATCCCTCCACCCAACGCATCCCTGTCATCATTCTGACCACAACCGATGACGCGCGGGAGATCGACCGGTGCTATGACCTGGGATGCAACGTGTATATCACCAAACCGGTGGACTACGACGGTTTCAGCGAGGCCATCCGCAAGCTCGGGCTGTTTCTCGCTGTGGTGGCCTTCCCCGAGGAACGGGCCCATGACCATGAGTGAATCGAAACGGATTCGGATTCTCTGCATGGAAGACGATCCCGGAGCCGCACGTCTGGTTCAAAAGGCCCTGGAGCGTGCCGGCCATGCCGTGGATATCGCCAGCAACGGCCAGGAAGGGCTGGATATGCACGATGCCGGCACGTATGCCTTGCTGCTGGTGGATCAGTCCATGCCTGTGCTCGAAGGACTGGAGGTCCTGCGAAGGCTCTCTTCGCGGGAAATGATGACGCCGGTCGTCATGATAACCGGCCACGGGGACGAACGCCTTGCCGTGGAAGCCATGAAGCTCGGAGCCCGGGATTACATCGTCAAAGACGTGAGCGGCGGGTTTCTGGAGCTACTGCCCAGCGTTGTCCAGAGGGTACTCGAGCAGCAGCAGTTGATGGAGGAGAAACAACAGGCGGAGGCGGCCTTGAAAAAATCGGAGGAACGGCTCGAGTCCATCGTAAAGACCGTTCCTGACATCATCTACCGTTTAGATGCCCAGGGCCGCATCACCTTCATCAGTGACGCTGTGATCCCATACGGATACCTTCCACGGGAGTTGCTATCCAGAGATATCATGGAGCTGATTCATCCGGACGATCGGGCCAGGGCTTCGCATCGCATCAATGAAAGAAGAACCTTGAAACGCCGCCCGGATGATCTGGAGCTTCGGTTCCTGGTTGGAAGGAACGCCACGATGGCGCCCGAATCCGAAAGGATCTTTCTATTCAGCGCACAAGGGCTATATCACTCGGAGCAACCGAATGCCCGGACATTCGTCGGGACCCAGGGCATTGCCAAAGACATCACCCAACGCAAGCGCGCGGCAGAAGAAAGGGAAAAGCTGCTCAAGGAACTCGAGGACGCCCTGGCGCACGTCAAGACCTTAAGCGGCCTTCTCCCCATTTGCGCGTCCTGCAAAAAAATCCGAGACGACAAAGGCTATTGGAATCAAATCGAGAATTACATCAGTACCCATTCCGACGCCAAGTTCAGCCACGGCATCTGCCCGGAATGCGCCCGCAAGCTCTACCAAGATTATTACAACGAGAGAAAAGAGAAAGGGGATGCTGATGAGAAACGCGGGGAACTTCAAAAAAAATCCTAGAATTCCTTTCTCAACCTCATCTGAAAAAGCCCCTTCGAAAAATCATAAGTGACCGAACAGCCCGAACCGTCTGCCTTGTATTCAGCATCTCGGCCTTTTTTCTGATCGCAAAACGGGAAGAAATGGAACCGAAAGGAGAGGTGATTCCCTTCGTAGGGGGGAGATGAATCATGTATCCATGATCTCACGTGTTGATTCCTTACATCCTGTGGCCGCTTTCTGGTTGACACCGAACGATACCTTCGGTTATCATCCCATTCAAAAACAACTTCCTATTCTGCCATCCACCATAATTCAACATCAGCCCAGCGATCTGAGTCTTAACATTGCGTCGGGTTCCTGAGTTTTGACGCATCTGAACAGAAATAATGATGGAGTCGAAAAAGCCGTGACCTAGAAATTTGTCCCTAGGTATTCTAATACGTTACAGCGTAGCCAACAGCGGTCGAGCGGGTTTTTGCGAGACCGTCAAATAACAGAAAAACAGGAGTAAGACGCTTCGAACACACCCTTGAGATGTCACTTGCAAAGAGCAAGGAGAAAAAAAGCTACCGAGGAGCCAAAGGCCTGCCCAATGGGATGGAGGAGACGAATTGGATGGGTTTCGACATGGGTTTATGATAGATGATCCTCAAATCCGAATGCAACATTGAATCTCAGTGGCAAGCTTGAGGAATGCGAGAGCGAAACATTTTCACAGGAGGAATGAAATGATTTTGAAGAGAATTCTGCTGGTTCTTCTTTTTTTATGGGGAAGCGCATTTGTTTTCCAGATGTCTCATCCCTCTCTTTGCTTTGGAAAATCAAGCGAGGAAGAATCGAAGCTTCAATTGACCAAGGAAGAAAAAAAACTGATATCGCTAGGGAAGAAATTAAAAAAACATGAGAAAAAAATCGAAAAATTTGACGAGAAAGTTAAAAAAGCAAGTAAGTCTAAGTGAGCTAAGGTAAAAAAATGGGCCAGGTCTGGCGAAGTAAAAGAGCATAAAAAGTATTTAAAAGATTTCTTAAAAGAATATGAAAAGGAAATTAAAGCATATGGAGGAATGTCTTTACTCGAGAACGCATTAGAAAAACAGGCTAAAATTAAAGAAGAAAAAAAGAAAAAAAGAGAAAAAAAGAAAAAAGAGAAAGGGAAAAAGAAGAAGAAAAAAAATAAGAGAAAAGAAAAGAAGTAGTTGAATGCAATCCCTTCCATCCGGCTGAAACCGTTGACGATCTCGCAAAAACCCGATCGACCGCCTGTTGGCTGCCCTTAAGCCATTGGAATCGTTAGAGGCAAATCTCTAGGTCCTGGCTTTTTGCGACTCCGTCAAACCGTTCACTTTCCAAGCTTTTCATGGCAGGGAAGGGGAAAGGTCCGCCTTGATGCAGGCACGACCTCCGGGACGAGGTTATGCTTTGGCATGAAGCCATGGAACTCATGGCCATCATGCTGCAAAAACCCTTCACTGTAACGGCGTGGAAACGTTTCCGAGCTTTTTTGAGGGCGGGGGATGGCTTTTTATTTTTACAGGATGAGGCCCGACAGGTCCTGTACACCAAAATCATCGGTGAAGCCCAGACCCGGGAGTTACTGGCCTATTACAGGGCCATGATCCTCAAGGGTTTCATCGGCGCCGGTCGACGGGAACTGCTTGACGGACGGGACATCTCTCATGTGGCCGTGGATCTTGAAGGTCAAGAGGCAATGGCAGGACTGGCAGAGGAAAACAGCCATGTGCTGAAACACATGAGATCCGCTCTGGTTGCCACCAAAACAGGTGTCTATGGCGTTTTCAGGCAGTACCAGCTCATGGTCGGAACCTACCAGAGAGGACTGAGAGTGTATCAACGCATGGATGAAGCGCTCGCCTACCTGGATATCCCGGAAGCAGAAGCCGAGAGCAACTTGAACCGGGTCTCCCTCTTCTCCTGAGACGTTTCCGAATAGCCCGGCCCATGCACCCCACCGAGGATAAACGCTCTTCATGACAAGAAACGCTCACCCGGGCGAAGACCGTGACACTGCCCCTCTTCGCCTCTTCC
Source organism: Desulfobacteraceae bacterium (assembly GCA_050115555.1). Classification (GTDB taxonomy): domain Bacteria; phylum Desulfobacterota; class DSM-4660; order Desulfatiglandales; family HGW-15; genus JASFQI01. Next base: position 5,056 of record JASFQI010000185.1, on the reverse strand, counting down.
TCCTCAGCGGACAAAGAACCGATAAACCATCCGGTGCATCCATTTGCCATACGGGGGATTGATGTATCTTGCGCTGTTGAACTTGGGCCGGATCATGACGCCTTTTGTGTGACTGAACGTCAGGAACCCCTCTTTTCCATGGTAGGCCCCCATGCCGGAATCTCCGATCCCCCCGAAAGGGAGATCGTCCTGGGCTACGTGCATCAAGGTGTCGTTGATCAAGGCACCGCCCGAGTGGGTGTGTGCAAGGATGTAAGCGATGTTTTCCCGTTGATAATCGAAGAAGTAGAGGGCCAGTGGCCGGGGCCGGGAACGAATAGAGGCCACGGCATCCTCCAGGTTTTGGTAGGGGATGACCGGCAACACAGGCCCGAAGATCTCCTCCTGCATGACCCGCATGTCGTCCGCGACATCCAGAAGCACGTACAGAGGCAGCTTTCGGGTCCCTTCGAAGGAATCATGTGACGGGTTCACCTCCACGACCCGGGCACCCTTTGCCCGGGCATCTTCAAGCACAGCGATCAGCCGCTCGTGCGCCCGGGGATCGATCATGCTGGTATACTGCGGGTTTTGAGCCATGGTCGGGATCATGCGGACGATGCAATCCTGAAATGCCTCCACAAACTCGTCCACACGGTCTTTCGGACAGAGCACATAGTCCGGTGCCACACAGGTCTGGCCCACGTTGAACTGCTTGCCGAACGCGATGCGCTCCGCCGCATTGGTCATGGGCACCTGAGGGCCGATAATAGCCGGGGATTTTCCCCCCAACTCCAGGGTCACGGGCGTCAGGTGACCCGCAGCCGCTCGCATGACCTCGCCGCCAACGGCTGTGGACCCGGTGAACATCAGGTGATCCCAATGCTTTTCGATAAAAGCCGAGCCCAGGCCCTTCCGGCCTGTGAGCACGGCCACGTGGTCTTCTTCAAACGCCTCCTGGAGCAATGCCTTGACCGTCGCGCCGGTCTCAGGGGCTCTGCGGCTCGTCTTGATCATGACCCGGTTGCCGGCGGCCAGTGCACCGGTAAGCGGACCGATCAATAAGTACAAGGGGTAGTTCCAGGGCACGAGAATGCCCACCACGCCCTTGGGTTGGTAGTAGACCCTGGCTTTTGCCGGCTGAAACAGCATACCCACGCGGCGGCGTTCGGGCTTCATCCACTTTCGGACGCGGCGGATCGCAAACCCCAGCCCCTCCACGCCTGGAAGCAACTCACCCAGGAGCGTTTCATCCCTGGACCGGCCGCTGTAGTCGGCATGAATAGCGGTGATGATGCGCTCCTGGTGCTTTATCAATGCCTTTTTCAAGCGCTTGAGATGCCCGATCCGTTCTTCTGCACTCGGCATCGGGTTCTTGGCAAACGCCCTCTTCTGGGCCTCGAAAATTCGATCCAGCTCGCGGATCTGTTGCGGCGGCTGCGATGTGCTCCTTCCAGCCTCCGGCTGCCCGGGCTCCTGCATATTGGTCCCTCCTTTTGATCCTTCCTTCCGTGTCTGGAGAACGTGTGAGCGCCAAACCTGCCGACGGGTACGCGGTCGTACATTAGCACCAATTTGAGGAAATCGCGAGCGGGAGAGGTAAACAGCGGATGACCCCGTCCCGTAAGGGTTCCCTTTTCCGTGCTTGGCAAATCTGGAGGAATTCGCATAGACTGAATTTTGTGCGTCTTGCAGCACGCGGCAGGAAAAACACCCACAATCGGAGGAAATGGAATGGGAACCAACGAGGAATTGAAAAAACGCACGCAGGAAACCGCGAAGACGCTCTTTGGCAAGGGCATCAAGATGGACCCGCCGTACTTGACCTGGAAGGCCTTTGACCGGGAACTGGCCAACGAGCTTTCCATGCACATTACCGGCAACCTTTACTCCCGGCAGGTCCTGACCCTGCCGGAACGGCAGATGGTCACCTGCGCCATGCTCGCAGCCCTTCGGGCCACGGACGAACTCAAGCTGCACATCAACGGTGCGCTCAATGTGGGATGCGATCCCCGAAAGCTCGCCGAGGTCTTTTTTCAGCTGTCCACGTATGGCGGGATGCCCTCGGTGAATGAGGCCCTCCTGGCCTTTCGCGAGGTCCTTGAGGAACGGGGAGAGTGGCCCATCCCGGACGGCCGGGGCTCGGGCAAGTGACCCTCCAAGAGGGAGTTGACCACACGTTGAAAACCCATTGAAGGAATGTGTCTCGAGCTTCGCAACGGGAGACGGCATTGCTCGCGAGAGGAAAACCCGCATCAAAATCCACAGAGGGAAAAGGCCCGGCAGGTCGGAAGACCTTCAGGACCATAACCGGGGCGTTTCCCTGGATGGACGTCCTCAAGTACAGCGTGGTCATGGCCGTCATGGCGTGGTTGATGATCCGCGGCACCGAACAGCTGGGGTACCACTGGCACTGGTACCGCATCCCGAGGCACCTCTTTACGTTCGAGGCAGGGAACTTCATTCCCGGCCCTTTGATCCAGGGTCTGAAGGTCACCCTGACGATCTCCGGCATCAGCCTGATTCTTTCGTTTCTCTTCGGGCTGTTCACGGCATTGCTGCGGCTCTCTCCTTCCTTCATGGGACGGATCGTTGCAAGGGGGTACCTGGAGGTCATCCGCAACACTCCCCTCCTGGTCCAGATCTTCCTGATCTACTTCGTTCTCGGACCGATCCTTGGCATGGAACGGTTCACGTCGGCCATTCTCGCCTTGAGCCTCTTCGAGGGGGCCTATGCCTCCGAGATCTTCCGGTCCGGCATCGTCTCCATTGAAAAAGGCCAATGGGAGGCGGCCTACAGCCTGGGACTCAACACGATCCAGTCCTACAGGACGGTGATTCTCCCGCAGGCCGTTCGACGGATCCTGCCCCCGCTCACCGGACAGGCCGTGTCTCTGGTCAAGGACTCCGCTCTGGTGAGCACTATCGCCATTTTCGATCTGACCATGCAGGGCCAGGCCATTGTGGCCGAGACCTACCTGACGTTCGAGATCTGGTTCACGGTGGCGGGCCTCTACCTGGTCATGACGGTGCTTCTCTCCATGACCGTGCGTGTTATGGAGAAGCGCTTTCGAATCCTCACGTGAGAAAACAGGGGAGAGCCGCTCCCCATGGTTAGGAGAGAAACGATTTAAACAGGAAGAAAGGAGAAGGAATGATGGGAAGGACGACACGGATCATTTTCGCGGGCATTCTGGCGGCTGCACTGCTACTCCCGGTTTCAGGGACGGGAATGGCCGGGGAGGTGCAGAACCAGTTGGTAAAGGAGAGCACGGTCGAGCAGGCGCTTAGGCGGGGCGTGCTTCAGGTGGGGATGTCGACCTTCGTTCCCTGGGCCATGAAGGACAAGACCGGTGAGCTCATCGGGTTCGAGATCGATGTGGCCACCCGGCTCGCCGAGGACATGGGGGTCAAGGTCGCCTTTGTGCCCACCAAGTGGGACGGCATCATTCCGTCGCTCTTGAGCGGGAAGTTCGACGTGATCATCGGCGGCATGGGGATCCTGCCCAAACGCAACATGAAGGTCAACTTCACGATTCCGTACGATTACACGGGCATGTCTCTCGTGGCGAACAAGGAAAAAGCCGCCGGGTTCAAGACGCTGGAGGACTTCAACCGCCCGGACGTGGTGCTCGCCGTACGCCTCGGCGCCACACCCGTGGCTGCGGCGCGCAAGTACATGCCCAAAGCGGAGCTTCGCCAGTTCGACGACGAGTCCAAGGCCGTTCAGGAACTCGTGAACGGTCGTGCCCACGCCATGGTCGCCTCGGCGCCCCTTCCGGCCTTCCAGGCCGCCAAGTATTCGGACAAGCTCTTCCTGCCCCTGGAAGGCACGTTCACCAAGGAGCCCATTGCCTTTGCCGTGAGAAAAGGGGATGTGGACACCCTCAACTTCTTCAACAGCTGGATTCGAGTGGTCCAGGCCGAGGGCTGGCTCAAGGAACGCAAGCACTACTGGTTCGAGACCGTGGAGTGGCAGGATCGATTGAAGTAGGAAAAAGCCAAAGGGTCCGCGTCCCGGTGAGCCTTTTGCCAGGCCCGGGACAGGGCCTGAAACCGGGAACTCGTGAGCCTTCACCGAAAAAAGACTCGCATCTCATGGCTGGACGGGGTCATCGCCCTGGCCTTCCTGGGCGCCGGCGTGTACCTTTACTACCGCGTCCGAGCGGGCCTCCACTACCACTGGGAGTGGGAAGCAATCCCGCAGTATCTCCTGCGTTACGATGCGGAAAAGGGACGATGGGTGGCGAATATCCTGATGCAGGGTCTCTTCACCACGATCCGGCTCAGCGTGTGGAGCATGGTGCTCGCAACCCTGATCGGGATCCTCATGGGGCTCTTCCGGGTCAGCAGGAGCGTTTTCAGGCGGCTTCTCAGCGGGACGTACGTCGAGCTCATCCGCAACCTGCCCCCTCTGGTCCTGATCTTCATTTTTTACTTCTTCGTGAGCAGCCAGATTATGCCTGCTCTGGGGGTGGACGATTGCGTCACGCGCTGCTCCGAGCCGATCAAGGCCGTTCTGACGTTCCTTTTCGCCCCGCCGACCCTGTTTTCGGCCTTTCTCTCGGCCCTGGTGACTCTGGCCCTCTTCGAAGGGGCCTACATCACGGAGATCGTCCGGGGGGGGATCGAGTCCATCGAGACAAGCCAGTGGGAAGCCTCGGCGGCCCTCGGCCTGACGCGCAGCCAGCAGCTTCGAACCGTCATCCTGCCCCAGGCCGTCCGGCGCATTCTTCCCCCCCTGGCCGGACAGCTCATCTCCACGGTCAAGGACTCGGCCATTGTCTCCGCAATCTCAATCCAGGAGCTGACGTTTCAGGGCCTGGAGCTCATGTCGGCCACCTACCTCACCTTTGAGATCTGGATCACCGTCACGGCGCTCTATCTCCTTCTCACCCTGGGCCTCTCCCTGGGGGTGGAACGCCTGGAGATCCGCATGCAACGGAGCGAGGCGTGACGTCCCCGAAGAGTGACCCCCAGCGCCTCATCACCCAACCCGTTCCCGGGCTCATCCGCCAAATCGCCGTGCCCGCCAGCGTGGGATTCTTCTTTCACACCATGTACAACGTGGTGGATA
>JASFQI010000184.1:0-9659 GCA_050115555.1 Desulfobacteraceae bacterium | reverse complement strand
GGAATTATACTTCCAACTATTGGAACCGCTTTATAGACTCTCGTATTCGGTTGCGCTCTTCTTTAAAAAGCGTGACGTGTGAAAAAATGGTACTCGGCCTTCAATGATCATTCACGTGCAGGCCGTATGATGGTACATTCGTGGAACGGTTTTCTTTCCGCGGATTCTGGTGTATGTTCATACCTCGCTCTTGAGACATTTTCATTCCTCTTGCAGTCCCGTTGACACGGGAAGAGGAATGCACTCAAGCGCCTCATTTTCATGCTCTTTTGAGAATAAAGCGTTCACGCATCACAGACGATAAGCGCAAGAAAAGCGGAAAGATGCAAGAACCTTACACCCATGCGTGTTATGAACATTCTTTGTGCCCATAACGCTCAGCCCGCTCCGGGCCTCCGCTTCCGGCTTGCCGCCGTCGGGGATCTCCTGTTCGTCACCAAGCCCTGGGACCGGCATGCCGGGCGCGGCCTGGAGAGCCTTTCCCAGGAAGTGCGCGATCTATTTGCCTCCTGCGACATGGTCTTTGCCAACCTCGAGTGCACATTGCCGGGCCGCGAAACGGTCAGTACGGAGCCGCGCGTCATCGCCAGCCCGGGACAGATTCAATCTCTGCGCGATGCAGGCATCCACGTAGTCACCCTTGGAAACAACCACGCCTTCGATTGTATGGACGAGGGTTTCCACCGGCTTCGAGACATGCTCGGCGATCTGGGAATCACATCGTTTGGGGCGGGTGACACCTTTGCAGAGGCCGCGCGACCGGCCGTTGTGGAACTCGGGGGGGGGTCTGTGGCCTTCATCGCCGCTGTGGACCCGTCCACAGGCCCCTGCCGCTACGCGACAGAAACCAGCAGCGGAGTGGTTCATCTGGATACGGGGAAGATGTGCGCTACGATCAAATCCCTTCGCAAAACCGTAGACCACGTGATCGTCTCGCCTCACTGGGGTAAAGAGCGGTTTCGTATCCCTTCACCCGGGCAAATCGAGCAGGCCCGCGCCTTCGTGGACGCCGGCGCAACCATGGTTCTCGGACACCACCCTCACGTGCTCCAAGGGCTCGAACGTTATCGAGAGGCAGCAGTGGCTTATTCCCTGGGGAACTTCGTCACGAATCACGTGTATTGGGACAGTGGGGACTACCTGACGTGGGGCCGCTTTGAACGAACCGGCTCCATCCTCGTGGCGGAGCTGGGCTCGAATGGAATACACGCCGTTCAGCAGATCCCGACCTATGACGATGGGAAAACCATACGCCTCGAGGTATCGCGATGGGGGAATCGATGCATCACCAAAGTCAATCACCTCCTGGCCCGCGGGGTCACCCCGAAACGTTATCATAAGGAGGCCTTCCGTGTGAGCTGGATTCACCCTTTCCTGTCCCATCTGAGATGGGCCAAGCTCCGGCAGTTGCGCACCCGGCTTTTTGGAAAAGCACTACGTCGTCGGATTCGGTGATTTCTTCTGAAGTCGGGCTGAATCAGGGGTGAGAACGGGAATGGAAAAGGAGGGAGTGAGGGGTGAGTGAAACGGTCGTGCCAGACGGCTAGGAATTCATTGATCCTCTGCAGAAACCTCTTTGCGATTGAACGGCTTGTACAGCGGATCGCCCACCAGCACCATTTGCCAGGACAAAATAGGGAGGCTCAGAGTATAGCACTCGGCCAACGTCCAGCGCCCTTCCAGAAGAAGTCCAAAGAACATCTGAGGAACGGGAAATGAATGCAAATACGGCTCATCTACCGGACCAATGGTTACGGCTGCGCCCTCCTCTAGCATCCGCTTGCACCAGACCTGGCTTTTGTTGCCCTTGAGCGTTCCGCACTCGGAACTCGCGATGTGGTAGCCCACCGAACCGGGACGCCATTCAAAGGCATCTATGTACTGATGGTGACTGTACCAGCCGCAGTAGAGTGCTGCTTCTTCGCATTCTCCTGGTTGGAATAGAGTTTCCTTTGCGTCTAAAATGACGGGTATATGGCTGTTCTTTTCCACCAGCTCGGCGGCCTTATGGATCGACAGATCGTAGAATCGGTAGGTTAGCTTTGTAGGTTCTTTCTCCGCATCGGGCCTAGGCCAGCGTGCGTCGAAGTAGGCCTTGCCCTGCAGCCCTGTCCTTTCCGCCTCCATTGCCTCATCCACAATCCGGCGTACGATCTCCGGGCTGGGGCCGTCCAGGCGCGCCACCATGAGAACGTCTTTGCGCTGCGGTGCCCCGGCGGGCATAGGTTTTCCCCGAAACCCAAGGAAGTATGGATTGGGAATCCATTTCGAAAGCTCATAGGGGGCTGCCAGCGCAAGAGCGATCTCCGAATCGAGGGCAGCACGCTGGCTTTTTTTTGAAAGCCTGCCCATCTCGACGCTTATTGCCCTGAACTTCCGTCTCATGGTCTTTTGCTCTTCTGACCCCTTTTTCGCCTGTTTCAATCTCTCACTGACGTGCGCGATCTCTCTTTTTAAACCCCTGTACCGGCTTTTTTCCTCCGATGTCATCTCCGGAGGGTGGACCCGCAGAGGAACCCCGTATACCGTGACCAGGCACCGGATGGGCTTTGCGGAATTCTCCTCGAGGTAGCGCACGACCGGAGCCAGCACTTTCTTTTCATAAGCCTCTCGCGAGCAGCTCTCTGTGTCCGTCAACCACAGCGTCACAAGATGATCTGGCGGAATCCCTCGCTTCTCCATATAGTATCGGGCCAGCCCGACGCTCCTGGCAGCGTTACGGTTGGCCAGCACCAAGACCTGCTCCGGCACGAGCGCCCAGGTATGCCCTGTGGACACCAGAAGCACAGTGAACAGCACGAAGAAAAATGTCTTACAACCGCCCATACCGAATCCCGAATTCCGCGGCCTCCTCGTTGCTGAACAGGGCCTTTACATCCAACACGATCGGCACGCCGTCCCGGCACATGGCGGAGATTCCCCGAAGGCCCAGATCCCGGTATGCCTGATGGCCTACGGCCACGATCACACCGTCAGCCCCCGAAAGCGTCTCCACGGAATGCAGCTCGATACCATAGTGCTCGAAGGCTTCCGCACTGTCCGCCACGGGATCATGCACCAGCACCTCCACTCCGTAGTCCTCGAGCTCATGAACGATGTCTATCACCTTGGTGTTTCGAATATCCGGGACATCCTCCTTGAACGTGAGGCCCAGCACCGCGACCCTGGCCTTGCGCACCTGTTTCTCCGCCCGAATGAGAAGCTTGACCATGCGCTCTGCCACCACCTTGCCCATGCCGTCGTTGATCCGCCGACCCGCGAGAATCATCTCGGGGTGGTACTTCAGGGATTCCGCCTTGAAGGTCAAGTAGTACGGATCCACACCGATGCAGTGCCCCCCCACGAGGCCCGGTCGAAACGGGAGAAAGTTCCACTTTGTGCCGGCAGCCTCGAGCACGTCATTCGTGTTGATTCCCATGCGGTGGAAGATCATGGCAAGCTCGTTCATCAGCGCAATGTTGAGGTCGCGCTGGGTGTTCTCGATCACCTTGGCCGCCTCGGCCACTTTTATGCTGGAGGCTTTATGCACTCCGGCCTGCGTGACCTTTCCATAGACCTTTGCAAGGAGGTCACAGGTGGCTGAGTCCGACCCGGAGACCACCTTGACGATGCGATCCACCGTGTGAACCTTGTCCCCGGGGTTGATGCGCTCCGGCGAGTACCCCACCGTGAAACCCTTTCCAAACACCAGCCCAGACGCCTGCTCCAAAATCGGCACGCACACCTCCTCCGTGGCCCCGGGATAGACCGTGGACTCGTACACCACGCAGCTTCCCTGATTGAGCTGTCCGCCGACTGTGGCCGAGGACTTGACCAAGGGGGTCAAGTCCGGTCGATTATGAGCGTCGATGGGCGTAGGCACAGCCACGATGACCAGCCTGCAATCTCGCAGGGCCTCCGGCGTGCTCGTGTAGTGGATCGTTCTTTGACGCAGGTCTTCCGGCAACACCTCACCCGTTCGATCCTTCCCCGATGCGAGCTCGGCGACCCGCTTCTCATTGATGTCAAACCCGACCACATCAAAATGATCGGCTAAGTGCACCAGCAGGGGAAGGCCCACATACCCCAAACCGACTACCGCGATCTTCCCTTCTCCAGTCTCCAGTGAATCATAATCAAGCATCCCAAATCTCCAGTACAGTCCTGTCGCCCTTCTGTGGTGCGATTTGAATGTATTCCAATCCCAAACTCATTGTGAGCCCCATGTGACCGCGTTTATTGGCGCGCAGTAATTCTCTTTACAAACAGCCCATCCTGCCGATCGCATCACGCATTCCTGCCCGCGGCTGTCCGCGTTGATTATTTATTTTTTCGCTCTTTTCTCACAGCAATGAACTGAATGAGACAATACCCGAACACCCCCCCTACGACCTCGAAAAACAGGTCCGTACTGTCGGAAATTTTTCGAGGCATAATGACCTGCCCGAGTTCGATTCCCATTCCCACGCCCGTGATGAGAAGCAGGGAGAGAAAGAGAAACAGGGAATTGAGGCTATCCCTCCGAAAAGGCTGTAAGGCCACCCCTACAAAAGCCCCTAAAGGAACAAAGAACAGGATTTTCCTGAGCATGGCACTGAACGCATGAAGAGGTTGGCTGTAATAGTAGGCGAAAAACGGGACCCGAAAGAAGTGCTCGATCTGCCCTTCCACGAAAGCTCTCTCAATCCTGAACTCGTAAGGGTACCAGAACACTGCAGCCAGAACAAGGCACCAAAAGCAAGCCAGAACGAGCCCCACCCAGGTTAATCGATACCGTGCACTCCCTCCACCTTTGGGTCTGGACCTACCCTTCACCTGGGACGGCATTTTCAGCCCCAGCAGGATACCCGTTCCACTCCCAACGATCCCCAACAGGATATCCGTCACATCGAAAATCCGCGATCCGATGAAGATCTGAATTGCCTCCACGATCGTCACCGCGCACACCGCCCAGAGCCAGGCTTGACCAGGGCTTTTTTTGCCGGTCAAGATCCACAGGAATCCCACAGGCGACCAGATAAGGAAGTCCGTCACAGTGGCATAAGCAAAGGCAGCCAAGCTGCCGTAGTCGAACGAGAAAGGGACTAGAACAAGTCGACCGGCCGTGAACTTATGATAAATGGCCACCGGGCTGATGATCACATCCAGCGGGGCTATATGATAGAAAATCAAAACAATGAGATACCCCCAGAGAATCTTTTCTGCAGAGCTCAGGCTCCCTTCCTTTTCATTCCTCTCAAACAGGCGCCTCCAAATGTCCCGGCCCCACAAAAACCATGCAGAGATGCCTGCGACAGCCCCGCTCGTTTGCATCACGATATCGCTCAATGCAGAGGTCCTTCTCCGCAAAAAGATCTGGCTGAACTCACTAATACAGCTGACAGCAAGGCATACAATCAACACCACGACCCCTATCAGGATGTTCAGAAAACGCCCACCCCTGGCCCACACAAGCCCCATGCCGAAAAATCCTGCCGGCACCATTAACAAAAAATTGCCCCCCACATCGGCGCGGGACCGGATCTTGAATCCCTGCAGCGCCATCGTCTTAAACGCCTCCCAGGCTTCAGGCATGGGCACTGCTTGATAATCAAAAGGGATCAAGCTCCCATACAACACAAAAAGAAGGCTGCATGCAGCGCCCAGAAGCAACCACTTCCGTCCCGGGAGCCGTTCAACCGTTGAGGGCCCTTCAGGTCTTTCCTTGTTGTTCAACATCAACGAGTCCGTGCCTCTTAGACGGACGAGCCCTTGACTCAAAACCGGGAAGACTTTCCAAAGGCAGGTCGCCCCTGGATTGCCCCCTCGCTTTTCCTATGCACAATCCAAACCCAAAACGGCACCTGCACAAAAGCAATCAAGAAAACCAATCCGATGTGTGCCATGGCATATCGAATCAGCAGCTCGGGCAACTGGGCATAGTTTTCGCGATCCGTGCTGAGAAGGAACTGGAGTGCAGAAAATTCCTTTCCATACTTCACAATGTGGTGCTCGGTGGCGTAATGCAAACACAGAAACGCTCCAGGGAATGAGCACAAGAAGGACGCCAGGGAAAATCCCAGCACTTTTCTGCGGATCCGTGTGGCTAAAAGGGCGATTTGCGAAGCGGTCAGGGCGAGCGCCAGAATGCAAAGCCAAATTAGCAGGCTGGTCAGCACAGTTCCTCCTCCGTCCATGAGCTCCACCAGGTTATCTGTAGCCGCCTTCCTCACAACAACCCAGTGACTTAAAGGAAGAAAGATGGCCCCGAATAGCATACGCTCCATAAGAACGGTTGTTCTTGCTCCCATATAAATGACCAAACAAATGACCGCGGCAAAGGTAATAGAGAAAATGACTACGAAGTATAATGGGATAAAGCGAACAATAGTTTCCAACTCCCATGGCCAAGAAAGGATAGGTGCGCCGACGATGTCCCCGATGCTTTCCATAGGAACTGCAAATCGAAGCATAATATAAGAGATGATACAATGAATAATCAGTATTGCTAAATAGATAAAGACCTTTCGTTCACGATAAACACTCAATTGAGCGTACAGGATCGGGACCCCAAAACTTAAGTACATATAAATGACAAACAAAATGGAAGAGATGAGAGGATTACGTGTCATTAGCAATTCATTAACATTATAAGGCATACTCGGCAAATCAAATAGGATAAAAAGAGTAATGCTTAGCATGATCATTGAACATAATGATATTATTTATAGCTTTATCAAAACCTATGCCCTACTTTGATGCAATACAAAATTGCTTTTATAAATATTATTCAAATAATATTATATTATTTAAACCTACCTTGCAATATTTTCATCTTCAAATCATAAACAGTTTCAGCATATTCAGGATTGTATTTCACTGTTAAGTGCAGATCCCGCATGGCTTCCGATATCATACTTAATTTAGCGTGAGCCCTTGCCCTTGCGAGGTAAACCCTACCCCCATAGTTTGGCTTTATCCTTAAACAGTTCGTAAAATCATTAATTGCATAATGGTGTAATCCAAGCGAATACATACATAGACCTCGCTTATAATAGGCTTTTGGATGTATTCCGACTAAATTCGTCTTCAATTTGAGTGCCATTGTATAATCTTTTATGGCTGCCCGACAATTTCCCAAATAGTCTTTGCGTAACTCCGCCCGAAAAAAGTAAAGTTTACATATATTCGGATATTTCATTAATGCTTTTGTGAATACTGCATCCGCCTGCTTATATTTTTTCTGTTTCTGAAGCTTTATGGCCAGCGATAAATATCTATCGTATAGCGGTTTGGTTTCAGCATTAACATCAACTACGCATACTGCAAAAAAATATATAAATATCATCATCATAATAAAATATATATTAGGATATATAGGTATTTTTTTTATGCTTTCCATTGCTTTTTCCCTGCCACATAAATTGTATATTCTTGGAAATCTCTTTCCTTTTTTTCCTGGCAACGGACGAGATCTGTGACATACAATGCCAGCACGCATCCGCCACCCTGATAGAACCTGCGTGCGACATCTTGTTGACGCCTACCTTGAATGTCTGTATGGTCATATAGGCCTTTTGCTTCTGAGTGCCTCCCAGGAGCTACGCAGATCCCTCACAGTACGTTGATGTGTACGAAATCCATGAGCAAACGAGAATGAAATTCCTGATCGGTGTAGACTGCGATGGACCGGCTTGCGTTGTCGGGGATCCGGGAAGGGCGTTAAGCCTTTCCCGGGACATGCCCTTTGCCCGGGAGCAGGCCACGCGTGAAACCGATGCAGCGGCCCGCGCGCTTCTGGACGCCGGAGCGGAACGGGTTGTCGTGTGGGACAATCACGGGTTCGGCTCCAATCTTGTGTTCGACCGGCTTCCTCCCGGCGTGGAGGTCATGCTGGGAACGGGCTTCGGCAGACGGTTTCCCGGCCTGGATGAAACGTTTTCCGGGGTGCTCATGATCGGATATCACGCCATGGAAGGCACACCCAACGGTGTTCTTGCGCACACCTACAGCCCGGATGCGTTCCGGGAGGTGCGAGTAAACGGTCGGAGCGCCGGTGAGATTGCTCTGGATGCCTCGGTCGCCGGGGAGTTCGGCGTTCCCCTGATCTTCCTTGCAAGCGATGATCATGGATGCGAAGAGGCCCTGCAGTTCATGCCCTGTATCGAAACGGTTGCCACCAAGCAAGGGCTGGGAAGGAACTGCGCCTTTAGCAAGCACCCCGCCGTCGCTGTTGAGGAAATCTACGAGGGGGTATCCAGAGCGCTGGGCCGCATCCATGAAATGAAGCCCTTTACCTTCCGACGTCCCCCCCGCGTGGAGATTCATTTCAAAAAGCCCATTCAGGCACTCAAGGCAAGAATCCGCCGAAAGGGATGGCGCTTGGCCGGACCTCTGACCCTTCGGGCCACCCTGCCGAGCATGCTGGAGTGGCAGTGCTGATGGAGGAGTCAAAGGAACTCCGGACTCAGGAAAAGGCCCTTCTCTGATACCGCTCCTCCGCTACCTTGCTGATGACCGGCCGGTACTTCCCTGAAGGGGCGGGTTGAATGTCCTCTACAATCTCCACGAGAATGCGATCATCGCTTCCGAGCCGCTTGGCCGCCTGGTCCCGGACCCGCTCCGCGCCGTCGCTCGGAAAGCGCTCGTCTACCACCAGGCGAATCTGAATCGTCCCGATCTCCTCCTGAACGACCTGGAACTTGACGATTCCCGGGACCGAACGGGCAATATAGATGAACGAGTATCCCACCACCCATTTCCCATCCCTGGTGACAATGAACTCCACGGCCCGGCCCCCGCTGATCTCCAGGCTCGACAACGCCCTCCCGCACGCACACGGCTCCTTGGAGAGCTTCACGATGTCGCCCGTGCGGTACCGGATGACAGGAAACGCCGGCCCCACGATGTTCGTCACCACCAGTTCCCCCTCGCTGTCGGTCGGCTCCAGGGTCTCCGGATCGACCGTCTCGAGAATCACCTGCTCGTCCATGCAGTGCATGGTCCGGTGGGCGCATTCGTGGCCAACGAGACCACCCTCGCGCAGCCCATACGAGTCGTATACGGGCACTCCAAAACCTTCCTCGATCCGTTTTCGATCCGCCTCTGAAAGCATCTCGCTCGTGGTCGAAATGACCTTCAATCCCCTAGACCTGAGCTGTTTCAGGTCCAGGCTCAGGGTTTCGCACATGGTAACGGTGAGCACAAAGGTGCTCGGGTAGCCGAAAAGGCACTTGGGTCGCCAGGCAAGCCACTTCTCAACGTAACCCTTCACCCGTTCGGGAGTGACCTCGAACCCGTTCGTGAGCCCGTCGTTGATCAGGCGATCCCGAAGCTGCTTGTACCGGTCCTGCTTGCTCAGTTCCACAGGGGATCCCCAGTAGTACATCTCCTTTTCGCCCCGGCGGACTCCAATCCACTCGTGCCCTCGCATGCGCGCCGCGTTGATGTGGGCCTCCCGCGTGGACGAGGTGTAAAACTCCAGGGCCTCGTTCGTGGACCCGCTGGTCCGCACGAGCTGTACCCGCTTCCCTTCGTTCCGCCACACCATGTCCTCCCGCCGCTCACGCAGGGTTTGCTTCTCCAGCAAGGGGAACCGTTGAAGGTCCTGGAGAGATCGGATGTCGGCTGTCCGGATCCCTTGTGCGTCCATGAGCTCACGCCAGTAGGGCGTGTGCTCGTAGGCCCCCTGAAGCAACCGC
>JASFQI010000183.1:0-9691 GCA_050115555.1 Desulfobacteraceae bacterium | reverse complement strand
ATGAAACCGCCGCTGCAAACCGCCTGCCACCATGTATTCAACAGAAGGAAGAATCCGCGCAATGACATCGACCGCAGCAAATGCGGCACCGATATTCGTAGATCGGGTGCTCCCGGATGAGGCAACCATCCTTGCCGGCGTAGGTGTAATTGCAGAGGCGGAAGAAAGATCCGGGACGTTCCTCCTTCGAGATCTTCAGACGATCTGCGCGGAAAGCCGCGTGAAGGGCCTCGAGTTCATGCCCATCAAGGACGCCCTCGAGCGATATGACGGGCTTCATGGGAAATACTACTGGAGCGCGGTGCCGGCGGATACGGATGAGGTCACGTCCCGGTGTGCCGCACAGACAGAGCCGTTTGGGTATTTCATACGCGTCAAAAAGGGGACGCGGGTCCGACTCCCCTGCCAGGCAGGCCTGTTCATGGCGAGCCCGAACGCGGATCAGGTTGTTCACAACATCGTGATCCTGGAAGAGAGGGCGGAACTGGAACTCATTACGGGATGTGCCACCGGGTGTGGCAAGGGCAGCGGATCCCACGTGTCCGTCAGCGAGTTTTATATCGGAAGGCACGCATTTCTGACCAGCATGATGGTTCAAAAGTGGGGTCCGGGAGCCACCGTGCGTCCTGTGTCAGGCACTGTCGTGGAAGAGAACGGTGCGCTCATGAGCAGCTATATCTCACTGGGATCGAAAGGCGACATCCGCTTCAATCCCCGCACCCGGCTGAATGGAAGAAGTGCTTCGGCAAAGCTCACCACCGTCATACTCGGGGTGGATGGCGCGACGATTGAAACAGGGGGCGAAATCCACCTGAACGCCCCTGACACCAGCGCCGAGCTCGTCCATCGGGGGGTATGCACAGGGGGGCGCATGCTCCAGAAAGGGCTGCTCCTTGGAAACGAGCCATGCCGGGCGCACGTGGACTGCGCCGGATTGCTGCTGGACCCCGGACATGAGGGCTTCATCCTCTCCGTCCCCGGGCTGCAGGCCTTTCACCCCGACGCACGGATGAGCCACGAGGCCAGTGTGGGGAGGATTTCACCGGAACAAATCGAGTACCTGCAATCGCGCGGCCTTGAAGAGCGGCAGGCCGTTTCGATGATCGTTCGAGGTTTTCTGGATCAAGGCATAAAGGGCCTCGGCCCGAAATTGGATGCCGGAATCTCGGAGATATGGGAACGAGCAGGCCACGGAGAAGGCGAAGAATAAAGGAGGAGAAGGATGGAAATCACCCAGATAGGGAAGGTGGTAACTGAAGACGGCTATCGGGCCGGCCATTTCGAAAACCGGCACAAAGAAAACCGCATCGTGATTGAAGACGAATACGTGGAGGAACTCTACAGACTTCAGGATTCGAAACATATCCATGTCCTCTTCGGAGTATCCCCGCAGGAAGGGGACTGGCATCGATGTCTGACGGACTGCGGCGAGGTCAGGGGCGTGTTTGCCACAAGGAGTCCCATGCGGCCGTCATCCCTCGAATCTGCAACCGTGGAACTCCTCGAGGTGAAGGGGAACACGCTGAGGGTCAGGGGTTTGAACGCCTTGGACGGGAGTCCTGTTTTCGACCTGAAACCGTTTGTACCGGTCCTTGACGCGATCCATGTCGAGGAAGAGCGGACAGCCGATCTCAAGCGCAATCCCAGGCTTGATTTCATGCAGGCCATATTCGGCGACGACCGGGTCCGCTGCCTCGTAAAGACGGCCGAGATCCACGGTCATTTCTGTCCGGGAAGCGCCCTCGGCGTCATGGCCTCGCTGTGCGGCCTGAGACGCCTTGGACTGGAATCCCTCGCCTCCGACGGGTTGGAGCATCTCATGGCCGTTGTCGAGATAAACGCCTGCTTTGCGGATGGGATCCAGGCGGTATCCGGATGCACCCTTGGCAACAATTCCCTGGTGTACCGTGATCTGGGGCGACACGCCGTAACCTTTGCCGTGCGTGGGAATGCAACAGGTGCGAGGGTTCGAGTCCGGCCTGATTTCAGATCCCGCATCGATCAAGCCGTCCCGGAGTTCTATCCCCTTATGGAAAAAGTCATCAAAAACAGGGCTGGGAGCGCGAAAGAAGAAGCGGCATTCAAGGAAAAGGCTCGCGAAGCCGCTTTCGCCCTGATCGAGCTCCCGTTCGAGGACCTGCTTTTCATTGAAACGGTTCGGCCTGTTTTACCCGACTATGCCCCTGTTACGGAGAGTGCGATCTGCCCGAACTGCGGCGAATCGATCATGGGGACAAAAATGGTCCGCGATGGAGACGGCCGGGGCCTCTGCCTCATGTGTGCGGGCCGCGGGTATCGACAGGTCGAAGGACAGGGGATCGTGGAAAAAGAAACAGAAAGAGGAGAACAGGAGAGGAATAATGGATAGTTTAGGAATTGATATCGGGTATTCTTCGGTGAAACTGTCCCTTATACAAGGGGATAATAGGATAATTACCAGCAAATACATGCTGCATAAAGGGGATATAGCTTGTCATTTACCAAAGTGTATCGAGGAGGTCCAATCGAAATATAAGAATGTTGATATCCAATTCGGGGCCTTGGTCGGCAGCGGAAGTAAATTATTCACAAAATCAGGCCACCTGAAGGCCGTAAATGACGTTGCAGCCCTTGTGGAAGGCGGCCTTCATCTCGATAAAACGATTGGGTCCATCGTCGAGATCGGAGGACAGAGTGCGAAGTATCTTACCGATTTCCGCGCAGAAGACCCATCGAATATTAAGATATCCATGAACTCCAGCTGCTCGGCGGGCACAGGCTCGTTTTTGGAGGAACAGATGTCTAGGCTAAAGCTGAAGCTGGAGGACTATGCAGCTTATGCGGCGAAAGGTTGCTCTATCCCACGGATTGCCGGAAGATGCAGCGTTTTTGCCAAGACGGACATCACCCATCACCAGCAGGAAGGCGTCCCGGTCGAAGATATTTTGCTGGGGCTTTCCCATGCCATGGTCAGAAATTACAGGGGGGCGGTCATGAGAAGGCTCCCCCTGAGAAAACCGATCCTTTTTGTGGGCGGCGTAGCGCACAATCAGGCGATCATCGATGCCTTCATAAAGCTCCTGGGGTTAAAGGAGGGAGAATTTATCGTGCCGCCGCACTTCGCCACGGTCGGGGCGCTAGGCGCGGCCATCCTGGCGAAAAAGGAAAAGATCGCAATGGACATGGATGAATTGCTGAAAACGGCCGCACAGGCAGATGAATTTTTTGAAGAAGAGGAAAGCGCAGTGAAACTGCCGTCTCTCTCCGCCTATGGAGCGAACGACAGTCTTGAAAAGCATGATGTAAACGTCCCAATGAGTTCGGCAGGGAATTCCCGTCATTATCTCGGAGTAGACGTGGGCTCGACAAGCACCAACCTGGTCATCACAGACGATGTCCACCGCATTGTGTGCTTCAAGTATCTCCGAACCCAGGGGAATCCTATCCAGGCCGTCAAAAAGGGGTTGAAGGAGATCGAGGAGGGGCTATCCGGGGAAATCCGGATTGCAGGCGCGGGAGCGACAGGCTCTGGACGGCACATGATCGGAAAACTTGTCGGGGCGGATGTGATCAAGGATGAGATCACAAGCCAGGCAAAGGCGGCTGTCTTTCTGGACAAGGATGTGGATACCATCTTTGAGATCGGCGGGCAGGACTCGAAGTACATCCGCCTGGAGGGTGGCAGTGTGATTGATTTTCAAATGAACAAAATCTGCGCCGCAGGGACCGGGTCCTTTCTGGAAGAGCAGGCCCACAAATTCAATATGCCCATCCATGATTTTGGCAATATCGCGATTTCCAGCGACAACCCAATCCATTTAGGAGAGCGCTGTACGGTATTTATGGAAAGCAGTATTGCGTCTCAACTGGCCAGAGGCTCCGCAAAGAAGGATATCGTTTCGGGACTCTGCTATTCTATTGTCAAGAACTACATAAACAGAGTCGTTGGACATAAAAATATCGGCAATAAGATCTTTTTCCAGGGAGGTGTCGCGTACAATCAGGGTGTTGTCAATGCCTTCAGGGCGGTTACCGGAAAGGATATCGTCGTGCCGCCGTTTTTCAGCGTAACCGGTGCGTATGGCGCGGCCATTTTGGCCAAAGAAGAAACGGCCGGAAAAAAGACCCAATTTAAAGGCTTTGCCCCCGACCTGAGGGAAATGCAGATCAGCCGCGCGTACAGCTCGAATGCTGAAATCAAAAACAATGAAATATTCGACAAAAAGAATGAGCTACTCATCTTTTATGGCGATGATAAATCCATAGAACCTTCAAAGAAAACGATTGGAATCCCGCGAGCCCTGTTCACTTACGGAATGTTTCCCATGTTTCACCGGTTTTTCAGGGAGCTTGGCTTCAATGTTTTGCTGTCCGATCCCACAAGCGAAGATACGATCCGACGGGGGCAGGAATACTCTCTGGGTGAGGCCTGCTATCCCGTGAAACTGATCAATGGTCATGTGGCGGAGCTGGTTCAAAAAAAGGTGGATTATATCTTTTTCCCGGATCTTTTCACGGTAGACCATCCCGGATCCCACACGAGGCAGAACTACGGGTGCCCGTACATGCAGCTTGCCTTCAAGGTGATCAACCAGGCCATGGATTTGAAGGCAAGAGGGATTGAAATGCTGGCTCCGACCATTGCCTTCAGTCTGGGCAAGGAGTTTATGATGAAGGCCTTCACGGACCTGGGAAAGCAGCTTGAAATCGGTTCGGAAAAGATCATGCCCGCCCTTGAAAAGGGCATGATGGAGTTTCACCGTTTCGAAAAGAGCATGATCCGATTCGGAGCCGAAAGCGTCAAGCAGATAAGGCCCGATGAACGGGCCTTTGTTCTGGTCTCAAAGATCTATGGGGTGGTCGATCCGGTCCTGAACATGGGGATACCGGGCAAGCTCATGGACATGGGATATAAGGTGTTGGGATTTTACGGCCTGCCCGAAGGGGATATCTCGCGAGAGCATCCGAACATGTACTGGCCATTTGGTCAGCACATCCTCGAGCCGGCTCAGCTCATCAAGGCACACCCCAATCTCTATGCCATCCTCTTGACCCACCACGGCTGCGGACCGGATTCCGTGCTTTCTCACTATTTCAGAGAAATCATGAACGGAAAGCCCTATCTGAATATCGAGGTCGATGAGCATTCCTCCGATGTGGGCGTGATGACCAGGCTGGAAGCCTTTGTAAACAGCTTGAAAAGCCAAAAAACACAAAAAGCGGAGAGCATAACGGACTACACAGAGAGGATTAAAGAAGAGGATGTCAATATCAAAGAAAGCATATCGAAGCTGAAATCGGGAACCACGATCTTTTTACCGCATATGTATCCATACTCCCGAATTATCGAAACAATGCTTCGCAAAAAGGGAATCAACGCCATGATGATGCCTGAAACCAACCAGACCTCTCTGGACCTGGGTAGACGACATACCCTGACCAATGAATACCTGTCCCTCACAGCCCTCCTGGGAGACGTCCTCAGGGAGTTGCGTGTAGGGTCTCCCCAGAAAAATGGTGTGGCCTTCTTCATTCCCCAGACAGAGGGTGCGGAGATCGACGGGCAGGCCAACCGTTTTGTGAGGGCAAAACTGGATGCGGAGGGGCATGGGAACGTGGATATCGTGGCCCCGTTTATTGAAGATGCGCTGGGACAACCTGAAGCGGAAGCGAGGTCCCTTTTTCTCGGCCTTCTGGCAGGAGATTTGGTCAGGGCGGCCCATGCCGGCAAGAGAGAAAAATACCTGAAGAGCATACACAAGCTGTTGGAAGTCAAGGAGTTGGAAATCGTTGACCTTATGCGGATTGCCACTCTTATTCGGCAGGAATCGGAAGACACAAAAAAGGGAAAGAGCGTACTTGCCACAGGAGAGCCCTTTATCCTGTACAACGATTTTCTCAACGACTCCACATTCAGGGACCTGGAGGCCGGGGGACACAGGGTCGTCTATGCCCCTTTCAGCGAGTACGTGTGGGTCTTTTGGAGGGACTTTGCAGACCAAAACAGGAATGAAGAGACGGCGTTGCTCCATAACCGCCTCGATGAGTTCAAAAAATATATACACGCCATCTCCGAATGCCTGGAAGAGAGGAGCCCTTTTGCAAAGGACCTCGATGACCTCATTCGGATCGCGGATAAAACAGTGGGGTATTATGCCGGTGCGTTCGGCAGGTACAGAGAGGCAAAGGTGTTGAGCGACATGAATGGGGTGGATGGCATTATCACCGTCGGATCCATGTATGAGAACACCCAGATCACTCTCGATATCGTTCATAAAGGTTTCAGTAACGGGAATTCAAAGCCTATTCTGAATCTTGCTTTTGACGGCAACCGGAGCGAAAACGACCAGACAAAAATCGACTCCTATCTGTACTACTTATAGCAAACCGGCCTTGTGGAGGTACCAACATTGGCAGGGAGATTTCAGTCCGAATCAGGCCATTGCCGCGGAAGTCACAGCCATCGCAGGGGAAGAAGCAGCTTTTGGATGCATGATCCTGAAGCCGTCTTCAGCAGACTTGCACTCGCAGAGAGACATTCCTTTCTGGACCTGGGCTGCGGCCCGGGGGATTACGCCCTCGATGCCGCCGGAAGAGTCGGGAATGCCGGGGTGGTTTATGCCCTGGACAAATCAAGTCACATGATCGAGGCGCTGAAAAAGAGGGCAGAGGACCGCGGATTCAAGAACGTCCAGGCCATGGCAGTGAATATCCTGGACCCTCTGCCCATAGAAAACGGCCGCATTCATGGGTGCCTGTTGTCCACGGTACTGCATATCTTTGATCTCTCCGAAGTCAGACAGAAGCTTTTCCGTGAAATCAGGCGCGTTTTACGACCCGACGGTTGCCTGGCCATCATTGAATGCAAGAAAGAGGCGCAGCCCTTTGGACCGCCAAGGCACATGCGTCTCTCACCGGAGGAGATCGAGGATTCCATCACGCCGGTCGGATTCATAAAAAAGGAGCTCACGGATCTCGGCTACAATTATATGCTTACATTCATCGTAGTTTAAAATGGCATGTAAATAGAGGTGGTTTTCGGCTCTTCAGCGTTGACCCTTTCACCGAACGCGGACTCGTCACGACCGGCTTCTCGCTTTGGACAGCTCTGCGGGGATGGTGGTCACCGGGAGGGTGACCGTGAACGTGGAACCCTCTCCTTCCCGGCTGCTCACGCGAATGCGTCCGCCGTGCTTCGCAATGATTCCCTGGGACACGCTGAGCCCCAGACCCGTCCCTTTGCCCTTGCCTTTGGTGGTGAAAAAGGGGTCGAAGATGGAACTCAGGATGTGCTCGGGGATTCCCTCACCGGTGTCGATGACTTTCACGGCCACGTAGTTCGGATTGTCGGCAGGAAGAACGACGACCTGGATCTTGTCCCCCTTGGTCGATGCGTCGATGGCGTTCAGGATGAGATTCAGAAAGACCTGCCGAAGCTGCTGGCTGTCCCCGTGCACGCGAGGAAGGATGTCCGTAGCCTGAAACTCGATCCGAATACCCGAAAGCTTGATCTGATTCCCGGCCAGGGTGATGGTGTCCTGGAGAAGCTGCCGCAGGTCCAGCGGCTCGAGCTGAGACCCGCTTTCCCGGGCAAAGTCCAGGAGGTTGCTGATAATGTCCTTGGACCGTTTTGCTTCGGACACGATGTCCTCGATCATCTCCCTGCGCTCCCCGTCGTCAAGGCTGTCGTAGTCCTCGAGGAGCATGTAGGCGGTGAGGGTAATGTTGTTCATGGGGTTGTTCAGCTCGTGAGCCACCCCGGCCGTAAGGGTGCCCACCGCCCGCATCTTGTGTGACTGGATCAAGACCGCTTCCCGGCTCTCCAGCTCCTGAATCATGTGATTGATGGCCACGGCAAGATCAGTGAACTCGTCCCGGAACGGGTGAGCCGGCATGATGGGAGTGGTGTCCCCCGAGGCGATTCGGCGGGCGTGGGAGGTGAACCGATTGATGCTGTGGAGGATGCGGCTACCCAGGAGGTAGGCGTTGATGAGGATGAAAAAGAGCAGAACAACGAGCGCCGAGATGTGAATCGTTCTCGACCGCGTCAGGGCTTGGGAGACGGCGGCCTTTTCCCGGCCCATGAGATTCTGAGCAAAGGAGACCAACTCCTGGCCCTGCCTCCGCAGCTCCAGCTCGACCCTCTTCTTTTCCTTTCGATATACGGCCGGGTCTTTTCCCTCCTGATCGAGATCCGAGAGCTCCTTCAGGAGGCTTTCGTAAGCATGAATGTCGGGTGGAACGACATTCCGGCCGTCCTTGGTCAGAATCGACGCGAGCTCCTCCCGGTTGCGCTCGAAGATGTCTCTGGCCTTGAACACATTCTCCAGGGCATCGCTGAGATTTGTACCATAGAGGAAGTAGTTTTTTTCGAATCGCCGGGCCTGCTGGATCTCGTTCACGTAATCATTGACGATCTCCAACACCCGGAGCTTTTCTTCGACCTCGACCATCGTGACCAGCAGGGCGGCGGAAATCCCCACGGCAAAGAGAAAAACCAGCAGGAACCCCAGGTAGATCTGGAAGCGCAGGCTGAAACGGCGCCGGGTCAGCAAGGCCTTTCGGGCCGATTCCGCGGCCTGTATTTCCTGGTGGGGCCCTCTGTGCCGGTCGTTGTCCTGCCCTTGCCTCTCCTCGCCATCCTTGGAATGCGTGGGATTCATGATCGACGTCTTTCGTGCAGGGGTTCGAAACGACCTTATGAGTCTGGATCGAAGTCTACGGTCGCACCCAGTGCATCGGCGGCTTTCGCGATCACCTGCCTCAGGTCGTCCGGTTGAAACGGTTTGGCAATGAAATCGAACGCGCCTTTTTCCATGGCCTCCCGGGCCAGGGCCATCATAGCATATCCGGTGATCATAATGACCTTGGTTCGAGGCGATTTCCGGACCACGTGCTCGAGGATCTGGATGCCGTCGATTTCATCCATTCGGATGTCCGTGACCACGATATCGAACGCCTTTTCGTCGAACCGCTTCAAAGCGGCGCCCGGATCCTCGAAGACCTCCACGTTGCAGCCGATTTTGGCCAGGGCCGGCTTCAAGCGCTTTCCCACGATCGGTTCATCGTCCAGAAGCAAAACGTCCAGTTGCTCGGCCATCTCTCCCTCCTGTTCATCGTGCGTTGATTTGCGGACCGGCACCGCTCAAGGATGACCGCCTTCGGGTCCTGTGTCAAAGACCCGGACTCCTCAAGTCCTGCCGAACGAACCTTATCGGAACGATTCCGCTGCCCGCCGAAAAATGTCGTTGATCACATGCACCTCGACATACCTCACGCCGGGGATTTCCCCTGCGACTTCCCGAATCGCTTTCGCCCTTTTCTGCTTCTCCCGCTTCAACGCCGCCGTCTCCACCACGAGGGTACCGCTACGGGCCTGCACCCTGACATCGGAAAACCGCTTCAGCATGGACGCCCGGACCCTGGCAGCCAGCTCCAGGTCCTGCATGCAGTTGACGGAGTAAGTCATGGGAAAGAACCTGCGATACCCGACCGTGTCTTTGATGATGTCGACCGCCTCGCTTTGATCGATCTGGTCCAGGTTAATGACCAGATCGTAGAGCGAAGGGTCGGTTTCATCCAAACCGAAAGCGGCCATGGACCAGCGCCGACGCAATTTTTTTTGGCGAAGGATCTCCTTTTCCCCTGCTTCGGTCGGTTTACCCTTCTGATTGGGGGACTTTTGTGCCTCTTTTTCAGGATCCGAGAGGAC
>JASFQI010000182.1:0-9704 GCA_050115555.1 Desulfobacteraceae bacterium | reverse complement strand
CTCGTTTTGTGCAGGCCCGGTCACGAAGAAATGCCTTAATCCGGAGCCTCTTCAGGGGCTTCAGGGGGTGAAGGAACCATGAGCGATTTTGTGCTCCTGTTTGTCAGTGCGGCCTTTGTGAACAATGTCGTCCTGGTCAGGTACCTGGGCCAGTGCCCGTTCATGGGGGTGAGCAACCGGCTGGATACGGCGATCGGGATGAGTATGGCGGTGGTCTTCGTGATCACTCTGGCGAGTGCCGTCACCTGGCTCGTCCAGCACTGGATCCTGAATGTGTACGGGCTCGAGTATCTTCAGACGATTGCCTTCATTCTGGTGATCGCCACCCTGGTCCAACTGGTGGAGATGTTTCTTCAGAAGTCCGTGCCCGCACTCTACAGGGCACTTGGTATCTTCCTTCCCCTGATCACGACGAACTGTGCGGTCCTGGGTGTGGCCGTGCTTTCCATTCAGAACGATTACAGCTTCGTAGAGACGTTGGTTTTCGCGTTTTCCTCCAGCGTGGGATACGGTGTGGCCCTGATCCTGATGACAGGCATTCGGGAGCGTCTGGCCACCGCCCCGGTGCAGGTCAACCTGCAAGGTACGCCGGCCGCACTCATCACCGCCTGCATGCTGGCACTGGCGTTTCTGGGCTTTGCGGGAATGGTGCAATAGCGCCCATTCGCTTTTGTGGGGAACATAACTGGTAGTCGCGACACTGCGGCCGGAATAACGATACGATCAACGGAGAGAAACCATGCTCACAGCGCTTCTGGCTATCGGCGGGCTCGGCCTCGTGGCGGGCGTTGGGCTCGCTGTGGCGTCCCGGGTCTTCTATGTCTACATCGATCCGAAGATCGTCGCCGTGGAGGAAGCCCTGCCCGGGGCCAACTGCGGAGGCTGCGGGTACCCTGGCTGCAGTGGTGCGGCCAGTGCCATTGTGCGGGGAGTGGCCGAGCCCAACATTTGTGTAGCCGGGGGCACCTCGGTGCATAGCGCCGTGGCCGAGATCATGGGCGTGGAGATCAAGGAAAAGGAACCGGAGATCGCTATGCCGGGATGTACCTACGGCCTGGAAAAGGCGGATTTGAAGTACCGCTACGACGGGTTCCACGACTGCCGCGCGGCCGTGCTGTTGGATGGCGGATCCAAGGTGTGTCCCATCGGGTGCCTGGGTCTGGGCACCTGCGTGCGAGCCTGCCCTTTTGGCGCACTCTCCATGGGGCCTGATAACCTGCCGGTCGTGAATCTGGACCTGTGCACGGGCTGCGGGACCTGTGAGCGCGTCTGCCCCAAGCATATCATCACCCTGACCTCCAATTCCCGCCGCGTCCTGAATGAGTACACCACGGATCAGTGCTCCGCACCCTGTCAGCGGGCGTGTCCGGCAGGGATCGACATCCCGACGTACATTCGCCACGTCGCCGAAGGACGCCCTCTGGATGCCGTGCGCACCATCAAGGAGACGAACCCTTTCCCCGCGGTGTGCGGAAGGATCTGTGTGCACCCCTGCGAGTACGAGTGCCGGCGGAACCTGGTGGATCAGCCCGTGGCCATCAATCCCCTCAAGCGCTTTGCGTCGGACCAGGAGCGGAAATCCGGGGCCCACGTGCAGATCTACCGCGCCCCTGAAACGGGCAGACATGTGGCGGTGATCGGAGGAGGGGCCGAAGGGATGACAGCCGCTTACCTCCTCAACCGTCTCGGGCACGAGACCGCTGTGTATGAAGCCTCCGGACAAATGGGGGGGCTTCTCCGCTTCGGGCTTCCCCAGAACCGACTGCCTGCGGATGTGCTCGACTGGGACATCGAGGGAATCCAGGAGGCAGGGGTGGCGTTTCATCTCAACCGGCGTTTGGGTCGGGACATGACCATTGCAGGTCTTCTGCGCGAAGGGAACGACGCGGTCCTGATTGCCGTGGGCGGATGGGACACCCATATGCCCCAGCGCACGCCGGGTGATCTGCTGAGGCCCCTGCCGGGCGTCTATCTCTTGGTGGACTTTCTCCTCGCGCACCGGGAAGGCAAGCAGAAGCCTCTGGGCAAGCGGGTGTTTATTCTCGGAGGTGGAAGCGCCGCATTGGAGGCGGCTCGCATTCACATTCGGGAGGATGCCCGGGAAGTCCATATGATATTCCGAGGCCCTCGCGAAAAGGCTCCTTTCTCCGAGGAGGTCCTGAAGGACGCGGAGGAACAGGGGATCCAACTCCTTTTCGAGAGCGCTGTCACGCGCATGGTCGGGAGTGACGACCGGCTCACCCACCTGGAAATCGCGGATTTGACCGCCCCGCCCGAAGAAGACCGGGAACTCCTGGAGGCGGATACCCTCCTGACCGGTGCCGGGCGCTTTCCTGAACTCATCTATGTGCGCCAACACCGGGAGGAGGACGAGGCGGAAGAGGCTGAAGAGGACACCCTCGCCTGGGAAACCCTGGTACCCTATGCGGGGCCGGCGGCCGAAGAACTCACCGGCATCTTTCGCACCGGCGAAGCCACAGGCGACTACCGTGCGGTCGTGGAAGCGATCGGTTCGGGCAGGAGGTCGGCTTCGACGATTCACCGTTTCCTGCAGGGCGAATCCGTGGAAGGCCCGGATCATATGATTCGCGCGAACACACAGGTCTTGCGTCTGGCCGAGGTCGAGCCCGTGTCCACAGCCCCTCGGGAGATCGTCCCGGTTCGCCCGGCCGAGGAACTGCGTACGAACCCGTCCCTGGAGATCGAGCTGGGTTTCGATAAAGAACAGGCTCTGAGGGAAGCGAAACGTTGTCTTCAGTGCGGGCTTATTTGCTATCGTCGCATGGAGGGGGGCTCTCACTAGGCAGAATGCGCGTCATGCGGGGCTGGTAATCCGAGGAAGGAGACGCCGCACTACGTTCGAGTCGACGCAGTGCAAAGAAGGCGATACCCATGGCAATCCCGCCGGAGAGCACGGAATAGGCCGTTCCGTCGTTTCCTTGGGCTTCGGCCCAGAGGCTCCCACCATACGCACCGCCGACCAGGGCCACCACGGGAAGCAGGTAGACCAGAATGGAGAGCTTCAGAAAGGAGCCGGTGGGAACGCTGATCTCCACGCGGTCGCCTTCTTTGGCTCCCAGGTCGTTCACGACCTCCACACGCATGGTTTTTTCGGAGAGCATTTCGCAGGCTCCCCTTGTCTGGCATCGCGAGCACGCCTCGTTTCTCTGGACGCGGATAAGCGCCTTGCGGGAGGCGGCCTTTTCAACGAATCCTTGTTCTGTGACCATGGCTTCGACAGGCTCCAAGTGCATGCGAGCGGGTTTCCGGGGGTCTCTATCATCCGCTGAAGTGCAACCCCGGTCCGGGGGATGGGAGCCCCCCATCCAGGCAATCCTGCTCGAATAAGAGTAGTAGGACCGCAGTAAAAGAGCAAACGCTTTTTGAGGGTTGAACCGTGCGCCTGCCTTTCTTTCTTTTAAGGAAAAGACCGGGAAGCACACGGTTTGCGCAACGGTGAAACACGGCGGAGGCGCACGGGATTCGAAGGCCGGTCCCGGTCGTTCACGGGTCGGCGAATCCATCGAAGCTCAGGACAGTTTCGACGCACCGGCCTGAATCTCGTATCTCCGCAGGATCCGGAAACACAACATGGGAAGCGTCCCCAGTGCATGGGTATGGGAGGGACTATGGAAACCGAGAATACCCTGTTCATCAACGGTCAGGAGCTGCGGTTTACGCCGGGTGAAACCATTCTCGAGGTCGCGCAGCGAAACGGTGTTTACATTCCGACGCTTTGCTATCTCAAAGGGGCCTCTCCAACCGGGGCTTGCCGGGTTTGCCTGGTGGAAGTCAAGGGGGCCCGCAACCTGGTGGCTTCGTGCGCCGCGCCTGCAGGGGCCGGAATGGAGATCCTCACGGAAAGTCCCAGAGTGATCCGAGCGAGACGGCTGAATATCGAGCTGCTTCTCACATCGGGGCAGCACAACTGCCTTGTGCGCGAAGCCGACCTGGACGAATGGACGGACTTTCAGCTCAAGACCATGGAGATCGAGGAGCACGAGGACATCTGCCCGGCTTATGGGGAGTGCAAGCTCCAGGATCTGGCCATTCAGTACCGGGCACGCACAGACCGTTTTCCCGCGACCCAGTCCGACTATCCCGTGGAAAACGTCAACCCGTTCATTGTCCGGGATTTTTCCCGGTGCATCCTGTGCGGCCGATGTGTTCAGGCCTGTAACGAGGTCCAGGTCAACAACGCCATCAGCCACGGGTACCGGGGCAAGCAGTCCAAGATCGTGGCCCGGGGAGACCTTGCGCTCAGGGACGCGGACTGCGTGTTCTGCGGAGAGTGCGTCCAGGCCTGTCCGGTGGGGGCGTTGGTCCCCAAAGCGGAGTTCGGCAGGAAGGGCCCGAAGCCGGAGGCACAAAAGATTCGGACGACCTGTTCCTACTGCGGGGTGGGCTGCCAGATCTATCTTCACGTGCAAGACGGCCGGGTGGTGAAGGCCACCGGGGTGGAGGACGTGGGACCGAATTACGGGAGCCTTTGTGTCAAGGGACGATTTGGAAACGATTTCATTCATGACGAGAATCGTTTGATCAAACCTTTGATCCGGGAAGGGACAGGCTATCGGGAGGCCGAATGGGACGAGGCCCTGAACCTGGTAGCCGAAAAGCTCGGGAAGGTGAAACAGGAAGCCGGGGCCGACGCCATTCAGGTGCTCACGAGCGCACGAATCACGAATGAGGAGAACTACGTGGCCCAGAAGTTCACCCGGGCCGCTCTGGGCACCAACAATGTGGATCACTGCGCGCGGCTCTGACACAGCTCCACTGTGGCCGGTCTGGCCGCAGCGTTCGGCAGTGGTTCCATGACGAACCCGATTCGGGACATTGAGAGGGCGGACGTCATTCTCATCGTCGGCTCCAACACCACGGAAAACCATCCCGTCCTCTCTTCCTACGTGAAGCGGGCGGTCACCTTCAAAGGGGCAAAGCTCATCGTGGTGGATCCCAGGCGCATTCCCATCACCCAATTTGCCACCATGTGGGTGCGCCCGAATCTCGGCACGGACGTGGCCTGGATCAATGGGCTGATGAACGTGATTATCCAGGAAGGGCTCTACGACGAGGCGTACGTCCGATCCCGCACCGTGGGATTTGACGAGATGAAAAAGATCGTGGAGGCCTACACGCCCGAGCGCGTGGAGGAGATCGCCGGGATCCCCAAGGAAGAACTTATTGCCGCCGCCCGGCTCTACGCGGGCTCGGGGGTCGGGTCGATTCTTTACGCCATGGGCATCACCCAGCACATCTCCGGAACGGACAATGTCAAATCCCTTGCAAATCTGGCCATGCTTTGCGGAAACGTAGGCGTTCGCGGAGGCGGGGTGAACCCGCTGAGGGGGCAGAACAACGTCCAGGGCGCCTGCGATGTGGGCGGGCTTCCAAACGTCTACACCGGGTACCAGAAGGTGACCGATCTGGCCGTTCGAGAGCGCATGGCCGAGGCCTGGGGCGTGAAGGAGCTGCCGGCTGAGGTGGGCCTCACGGTCACCAAGATGATGGCCAAGGCGCACGAGGGCGAGGTCAAGGCGCTTTACGTCATCGGGGAGAACCCCATGGTCTCGGATCCGGACCTCACCCACGCCCGGGCAGCCCTCGAGAAGCTGGACTTTCTCGTGGTGCAGGACATCTTTATGACCGAGACGGCCCGACTGGCGGACGTGGTGTTGCCCTCGGCCTGCTTTGCGGAGAAGGACGGCACGTTTACGAACACGGAGAGAAAGGTGCAACGCGTCCGAAGGGCCGTGAATCCCCCGGGAGAGGCCCGTGAGGACTGGGATATCCTTTGTGATCTGTCCACCCGGATGGGATACGAAATGCACTATGAAAACGCCCGGGAGATCATGGAAGAGATCGCTCGGGTGACCCCCTCGTACTGTGGAATCACCTATGATCGACTGGAGGAGGAGGAGATTCACTGGCCTTGCACGGGCACGGACCATCCGGGGACCCCGTGTCTGCATATGGATGAGTTCAGCTGCGGCCTCGGGGTGTTCCATGCCATCGATTATATTCCCCCGGCGGAGCTTCCGGACGATGACTACCCGCTCTACCTGACTACCGGGCGCGTGCTTTACCAGTTCCACACCGGCACCATGACCATGAAGAGCGACGGGCTGAACGATCGGGCCCCGGATTGCTTTGTGGAGCTTTCCGCCGCCGATGCCCACGAGCTGGGTGTGGGCGAGGGGCAAACCCTGAAGGTCAGCTCCAGGCGGGGATCCATCGAGGCCCGAGCTCAGATTTCGGACCGGGCTGTGGCGGGCACCGTGTTCATTCCGTTTCACTGGGCCAAAGCGGCTGCAAACACACTGACCCATGCAGCCTTGGATCCCACGGCCGGGATTCCGGAGTTCAAGGTGTGCGCGGTTCGCATTGAGCATTGAGCGGGTCGCTGGATCTGGATGGGGAGTTTGACATCGAGAATCTCTCCGGAACGCTGAATACGCCCGGTGGTTTACCCCAGAGTACAATTCCCTGGGCTACCGGGGGCGGCGGGGTGATCTGCAGCGTCAAGGCCGACGGAATCGCCGGGGCATGGAACGCCCACGACGGGGGGAACCTCTTGGCGACTGGCCAGCTCTATGGAAAGCGGTAGCGGGGGGACCATGGCCGCCTCATCGGAGAACGCCGTTCATGCCATACGCAAGGTCCGGGATCGGGCCCTGCTTCTGGGGCTGGGCAAGGATTATCTTTGTGAGCCGCCGTTTTTGAGAAAGTACGGTAAGGAGTTGAGAAACGCGCTTGCAACCCTGCAGGATGAGATTCATGCCCTGAAGAAAAAGTTCCCGGGCCGTTTTGCCCAGGAAGTCGACACGGATCAAATCGTGGACGGCATGCTGGGGCTGACGCATCGCCTGGAAGAGGCGGACGCGGAAATCCGGGGGCAGTGCACGGCCGGTCGGGTCGGTGAAGATCTGGAGGTGCGGCTGAAAAGCCTCTCGGATGCCATCCAGGGCGTGCGCCAGAAGGTGGAAGGAGAAACCGGGGGGTACAGCGGGACCGATGCTGTAGCCGGGGCGTTCGTGAAGGCAGGAGGCGCGTTCTGGGGCGGCCTGGGTCTGGCGATAAAAGCCGCGGGCTTTATCCTCCTTCTGGGGATCGGCGTCTTTTTCTTTCTCTTCTTCACCATGGAGAAGGATGATAAATTCATTCACATTATTCAGGACAACCAGGCCCAGGTGAGGGGACTTCAGGACGATCTCAGCCGGATCGAGGGACGATTGATTCCCTTGCAAGACCGCCTGAAATTTATGGAAAATCGAGCCTTGACGCGGGAGGAAAAGCTCCGATATATGGAACTGCAGCTGGAGCTGGAGAAATTGGAGGCAAGAGTGCGCTCTACGGAAGGGGAGATCGACCGGCGCCAGGGTACCATCGGAAAGGCCGAGGAGAACCTTCAAAGGTTGAGGGAAAAGGGATTCCTGGAGCGGCTCCTCCGACAATAAATCATTCCTATGCCAAAGCCGCAGCCACCGGCAGTCTCCCGAAGAAATCCGGGTGTTCCTTGAGAGAAAATGCAGGGAAAACGACTCCCGTCATGCGTTTGACAACGCATGCGGGGTATGCGTGTCAGACCATCAAATGCCGGAACTCCCCTTTGTCCCGAAGAGGAGGCGTCAGGACGCGTTCTCCCTTTGGTCCCTGCAGGCGGATTTCCGCCGGGTCTCCCGTCTTGGCATCGCTGTAAGCCGCTACAATCGCCGCCGCCCTCTCACCATTCTCCTCTTGGGCATCACCGCAGAGCAAGGCGGTGGGCCCCGGGACATTCACCGTCTGAAGGATCGTATCCGCCTCCGAGGCCAGGGACTGGATGACCTGGTTCTCCCGCTTGTTCCTGCCTACGATCACCTTGATGTTCCGTCCGATGCGGAAGTGACGTCCTACCTTGAGGCGGTCGATGTCCCGGATTTCCGGGTTCGGGTCTGAGGCCAGGAGGTCTTTCAGGCGAACAGTGAATGTTCGATCCGTGAGAAGGCATCCCCCTGCAGGGGAGGGGTAATCCCGAATGCCGAGCTCTCGCGCCAGGGCCATTTGGGGTTTTCGTGATCGCCCTGAGAAGCCCTTCAATTCCTCTCGGTTCACCCAGCCTTTCTCCTCTGCGAGGGTGGGCGGCAACCGCTTGGCCGACAGGGGGCGCAAGACCAGGCCGGCATACCCGCATTCCCTTTCCACGATGCTCAGGGCCTTCCGGTTCTGAGACATGGGTCTCTGACCCAACACTTCCCCGGTGGCAATGAAGCTCGCTCCTTCCTCCTCGAGCAGGTCCCCGGCCGTTCGAATCATCAACGTGTGGCAGTCGATGCAGGGGTTCATGTTTTCCCCGTAACCGTGGGCGGGGTGCTTTACTACTTCCAGATGGCTCTCCGTAATATCCACGACGCGAAGAGGGAGCCGTATCTGTTCAGCGTACTGTCGGGCTTTGTGGGCATCGAAAAAGGGGGTCTGAAAAAAAAGGGCCAGCACATCGATCCCCTGCACCCGAAGCAGTTCCGAGGCAAGCAGGCTGTCGAGGCCGCCGGAGAAAACGGACAGGGCTTTCATGGTGTGTTGCGCGCTCTTTCAGGGGCGACCCTTCCCGCCTGGGACTCCCTGCGGTTGAGGTGATTCAGCCGGTGGCTATAGGAGCCCGCTGTCCGCATGGGACGGGGCAGGAAGCCGGCTTTTTCCGGTACGGTGCTCGAGAAAAGGACGAATCAGAGGCCGGCTTCTGCCAGCTTTTTCATAACGTCCTTCTGCTTGCGGTTGAGCTTTTTGGGGACCTTCACCGTAATCTGAACGTAGGCGTCGCCTTTCCCGCCGCCGTTCATGCGGGGCATTCCATACCCCTTCATACGCAGCCTTGCATGGGGTTGCGTGCCCGAGGGGACTTTCAATCGAAGGGTTTTGCCGTCCAGGGTCGGGACCTCGACTTCGGTCCCGTTGACGGCCTCGGAGTAAAGGATCTCCCGGGTCATATAGAGGTCGTTCCCTTCCCGGCGAAACGTTGGGTGGTCGAGCACCCGGATCTGAATGAACATGTCCCCGGCAGGACCGCCGTACGGACTGGGCTCTCCTTTTCCGGATAGGCGAAGGCGCTTTCCAGTGGAGACACCGGCTGGAATTTTCACGGAGACCTGTTCCTGCTTTCCGTGGGACGCATACGAAATCGTCTTTTCCGTCGTCCTGGCGGCCTCCTCCAGCGTCAGGGAGAGCTCGTAAATCAGGTCCTGGCCCTTGACGCTACGACCTTTCCCCCCGAAGCCGCCGCCGTAGTGCTGCCGTTGCGTCGGGCCTCGGCCCTTGAAGCTGGATGCTCCTTGCCCCCCAAAGAACTGAGTGAAGATGTTGGGATTCTGGCCTCCGCGAAAGCCGAACTCCCGAAAGATGCTCCCGAAATCGAAATCACGGAAAATGTCTTCCTGGCTGAAGCGATTCTGGAACCCCTCGGCTCCGAACGTATCGTATTGCTTTCGTTTTTCCGGATCGCTGAGTACGGCATAGGCCTCACTCACGTCCTTGAATTTGGCTTCAGCCTCCTGGTTTCCCTGATTTCGATCAGGGTGGTATTTCATGGCCAGTTTTCGGTAGGCCTTTTTAATGTCTTCCTGGGACGCATTTTCGGATACGCCGAGGGTCTTGTAATATTGCTTCTCCGCCATGGTCGAAGCTCTCCGCCGCAAGCTGCAGGCCCCCCTGTCGAGGAAAGCGGTCCA
>JASFQI010000181.1:0-9727 GCA_050115555.1 Desulfobacteraceae bacterium | reverse complement strand
GGTCCCGAATCTCCCTCTTCACACTCCGCATGACCCCTGTTTCAAAGGGGGTTCACGGGCTGCGTATCCGACAGACGAGTCGGAATCCTTCCGTTCAAATCGGTCCGAGTCTACTTCTACCCAATGGCGAATGCAAGGTCCTATGAGCTTCATGATTCCCGAATTTTACCTCGACACATCCGCCGCCTCCAGGAGCAGGGGGAAAAGAAAAACAGCTGCGCGCATTCTCTCAAAGTTACTGCGTGAGGCACAGGGGATTTTGGCTGCCGGAGCCGCCAGGGGAGCCTTTCCGCTGAACGGAACGGCCTTGTGGCGCCTCGTCATGCTTGACGGAGTCTATCGAATTTGAGAGATTAAGTATCCTTTACTTTGAAAATTCCCCATTTTCTCGTACTCGGCTGAAATCCATGGCGGATAGTGGGGGACTCTATGATGATATCGCGTTCGAGGTAAACAATGACCTTTGCACTTTTTCTCGGCTGCACCATTCCCGCCCGCTCCAGAAACTACGAACTCTCTGCAAGAAAGGTGGCCGGTCGGTTGGGATTGGAACTCGTGGACGTGGATGCCTTCATTTGCTGCGGGTTCCCCGTAAAGAGCGCCAGCATGAAGTCCGCCGCCCTTCTCGGGGCCTACAACCTGGCCCTGGCCCAAAAACAGGGACTGGATGTGTGCGCCCTCTGCAGCTCCTGTACATCAGCCCTTACCGAGGTGGCTCATCAATTGGATCACGACGAGGAGATGAGGGAAGAAATCAACCGCGACCTCGATCGAGTCGGACTTCGATACGAACCCGGAACGCGCGTCCGCCACTTTGCTCGCATCCTTTATGAGGACGTGGGAAAAGAGGCGATCGCCGGGCACTTTGAAAAGTCCTTGGAAGGCTTACGCGTCGCAGCCCATTACGGGTGTCACTATCTCAAGCCTTCGGAAATCTACGACGGGTTCGATGACCCGGAAAACCCGAAGACGCTGGACGAACTCGTGGCCATCACCGGAGCGACGCCGGTAGACTATAAGGACAAAAAGCGTTGCTGCGGCGGGCCCCTCCTGCCGGTGGAGGAGAAGACGTCCCTTGCCGTGGCCAAACAGAAGCTGGACGACGTGAAGGCATCCGGTGCAGACGCCATATCCCTGGTCTGTCCGTTCTGTGCCGTCATGTACGACAGTAACCAGAAAGGCATTGCCTCGGAGTTTGAAGCCGAATATGACCTCCCGGTCCTCTACCTCCCTCAAATCCTTGGAATCGCCATGGGGTTCGACCGAAAGGAACTCGGACTGAATCTCAACGTAGTCAAAACAAAGAAGCTTCTTGCCCCTTATTTCGAGTAACACGCTCGCAGGAGACCGTAATGAGACAGAGCTTGTTTTTCCTCGCCCTGATCCTGACGCTCTCCCTCGGACACATCCCCACGGCCGAAAGCGGAAACGACACGCTGGTCGTGGGAATGCAGCACCACTTCGATTCGCTCTGCCAGACCCGATCCACCTCCCGTCAGACCCTTCTTCTCAGTCACAACTGGGCGGACACGCTCGTATACCGAAACCCCGCCAGCGGAAATCTCGTACCCTGCCTGGCTGAGTCCTACAGGGTTGGAGAAGACGGAGCGCTCGAGTTCACCTTGCGGAAAGGGATTCGGTTCCACAACGGCGAGCCCTTGACATCCGACGCGGTGCGCTTTTCCATGAATGTATTCAGGACCCGCAAGGCTTGTTGCCGCAATATCTTCCGCTCGTTCGGTGATGTCCACATTGTTGACGAACGGACCGTTCGGGTTCACTCCACTCTCCAGCCACGCGTGGCGCTGGAAATCCTGGCTAACGTGTTCTTCATTTATCCGCCGGGTTATTACCGGAAGGTCGGCGGGGAGGCATTCGGGAAACATCCGGTGGGCACCGGGCCGTACCGCTTCGTCTCCTGGGAGGAAGAGGGGTGTTTGCGATTCGAGGCTCACTCGGCTTACTTCGGCGCGCCCAAGAGAAAGCCCGGGATCCCCCACCTCGTCATTCGAATCATTCCCGAGCAAATCATCCGAATCGAGAGGCTGCTCAACGGCGAGCTGGATCTCATCCGCAGCGGGTCCATCGCCCCCGAGCAAATCCAGTATCTGGAACGACATCCGGATATCACGGTCCGCCGGACGAACATCCTTCGCAACGTTTTTCTCCTCATGGACGCCCGGGGACGGAGCGGGATAGATTTCTTCATGCACAGGAAGGTCCGTCGAGCCGTTAACCTTGCCATTAACCGCCAGCATCTTGTAACGGACGTCCTGTGTGGTTATGCCAAAGTGAACCACGGGGCGGCTACGCCTCAACACTTCGGGTACGAACCGGACATTCGTACGTATGCCTATGACCCTGAACGGGCGCAAACGCTTCTCGCAGAAGCCGGATATCCGGGGGGATTCAACGTGGATCTGTACGTGCACCGCGACGAGTCCGTGGCCGAGGCCGTGGCCCAGGATCTGAGAGCCGTAGGCATTCGGGCCGAGATCCGCTGGATGGAAGGCCGCGTGGACCAACTGTTCGAAAAATTTCGAAGCGGAGAAATCCCCTTCGCCTTTTTTACCTGGGGGAGTTACTCGATCTTTGATGCCAGCGCTATTCTCCGCCCATGGTTTCTTCAAGACGAACCCTTGTGCCAAGGGACCACACCGGAGATCGATCTCCTCCTGCGGGAAAGCGATCGGTGCGTCTCCGAAGAGGAACGGAAGCGCCTGCTTTCTCTGGCCCAGCAAATTATCGCCGAAGAGGCCTTCTGGGCTCCCTTATATTATGGGAACTCGGTTGCAGCCATGCGGGCAGCCTTGGACTTCCAGCCATCTCAGGACGAGGTGGATCGATACTTTCTGGCGACCTGGAACGAATCGCGTTGAAAAGGGTGTGTGTGTGAAAAAGCACTCCAAGCATGGGGCGCCCCTCAAGAGGACCCTGCGAGCAAAGACCGTTCCCGGTCCTCATTCACCGATCCCTCGGCTCCTCCGCGCACTCCTTCTTCACACATTTCTCTTCCTGGTCAGCGCCTGCTTTCTCGCGAACGGGCTATGCGCAGCTACCACGGTCGAAGACCTGACACCTCAGGAGAGGATCATCGGCCTCTATCTATACAACGTTCTGCTCTTCGTGGACTGGCCGGAGTCCGCGTTTCAAAATCGACACGAGTTCAAGATCGGGGTCTTTTTGCCCCCCGGTAAAGAGCCTATCCTGGAATCGCTTCTCGGCAGGACCCTCAAGGGAAAACCTCTGACGATCGAGCGAATTCATCGAATTCAGGACCTGACCACCGATTACCACGCTCTGTTCGTTCGGGATTGCCACGATGCCGCCATTGCGGAGATCCTTGCGAAGCTCCAGGGAGTCCCCTGTCTCACGGTGAGCACAATGCCTGGATTTGCGCGGCAGGGGGGCATGGTTGCCCTTGTGCATCTTCCGGAGCGGGAACCACCGGCCCGGACCGAAAAAGATCTCCGGGGCACCAAGCGTTTCCGCATCAATCTGAACGCCGCTTTGAGTGCAGGACTCAAAATCCGTTCCAGGCTGCTGAGGCTTTCTGAAATCGTGGGAGGCATACCAGATGACATCTTCCTCATCCCATAAGGGACCACCCCTTCGC
This sequence comes from Desulfobacteraceae bacterium, assembly GCA_050115555.1. Lineage (GTDB taxonomy): Bacteria > Desulfobacterota > DSM-4660 > Desulfatiglandales > HGW-15 > JASFQI01. The sequence goes on along the minus strand of JASFQI010000181.1, from coordinate 6,111 downwards.
GGCTTGTTCCCCTTCCGGGACCTTTCCATCAACCGGAAGCTGCACCTCATCATGATGGTCATCGCCACCTTGATTCTGACGGTCACGTGTGCAGCCTTCGTGCTCATCGAGACGCAATCCTTCAAACAGTCCATGGTAAGGGATCTCGGCACCCTGGCCCACGTGATCGGGCACAACGCCTCCGCCGCCTTGACCTTTTTCGACCGTGCGGATGCCGGGGAAACCCTGAGGACACTGAAGGACAAAAAATCCGTGATCGCTGCGTGGCTTTACACTCGAGAAGGCGCTCTCCTGGCGACCTACCGTCGGGAAGGCGCCCCCCCTCTCTCAACGCCTCCTTCTCTCAAGGGCTCGTCACACAGGTTTGAAAACGGCCGTCTGGTGCTATGTAGAAGGATCCTCCTCAACAAAGAGGACATCGGGAGGATCTGCCTGGTCTCGCGTCTCACAGACATGCACGCGATCCTGAAGCGAAACATCTGGCTGGTGGCCGCGGTCCTCCTGGGTTCGTCCCTGCTCACCTACCTTCTTGCGTTTCGGCTGCGGAAGTTCATCTCCGATCCTATCCTGGACCTCGCCCGACTGGCCCGAGTCGTTTCCAAGGAGAAAAATTACGAGGTCCGAGCTGAAAAGCCCGGAGACGACGAGCTCGGATCCCTGTTCGACTCGTTCAATCAAATGCTTCAGGAAATCCATGAGCGCGACACTGCGCTTGTGGAGGCAAAGCGCGTGGCCGAAACCTCTGCCCAAGAGACCAGGAATCTCCTGGCATCCGTAGAACAGATCAACCAGGAACTCGAGAGAGAGGTCCGGGAGCGAAAACGGGTGGAAGAGGAGATCATGCGGCATCGCCATCAGCTCGAAGAACTCGTAAACTGGCGGACCCACCAGCTCACCGAGGCCAACCTTCAGCTGCAAGACGAAATCGAAGAACGACGAAATGCAGAGAGAACCATACGCTCCGCTCTCGAGGAAAAGACGGTTCTCCTGGGTGAAATTCATCATCGCGTCAAAAACAACCTGCAGATTATTGCAAGCCTCCTGGAGTTGAGCCGGCACCGCGCCAAGTCGCCGGAAGCCGCGGATCAGCTCTCCGAAGCCCATGCCAAAATCTTCACCATGGCCCTCATTCACAGTCAGCTCTACCAGACGGACCGTTTCGACCAGGTGGATATGACACGCCACGCCAGAGAGCTCTTTTCACACCTGTCCACTCTGTACGCCAGGGACCGTTGCATCACACCGGAGTTCCGCATTTCAAGCATCCGTCTCCCCGTGACCCAAGCCATACCCTGCGCCCTGGTGCTCAACGAGCTCCTGTCGAACGCCTTCAAGTACGCGTTTGACGGGCGCTCAGAGGGCGTTGTGATCATCGCCATGGAGCAGGAGGCCGATACTTCCATGATTCACCTGGAAGTCCGGGACAACGGCGTAGGGATCCCTAAGGACATTGACATCGACCGAACGGACAGCCTGGGCCTGAAGCTCGTGCGCAACCTGGTGCACCGCCAGCTCCAGGGACAGCTTCAGTTCCAATACGACCATGGAACCACGGTCAAGATCTCGTTCCCCCTGCCTCAAGGGAGAGTGCCTCATGCGTAGAATCCTCCTTGTGGACGACGAAGTCATCATTGCCACCCAGCTCGAGGAGCGGCTCACGTTCCTGGGCTATGATATCGTGGGCATGGCCTCCTCCGGTAGAGAAGCCGTGGACATGGCCCGCCGGTTCAGACCGGACCTGATTCTCATGGACGTTGTCATGCCCGGAGAGCTCGACGGCATCGCCGCGGCGAGATGCATTCGTGAAGAACTCGCAATCCCTGTAATTTTTCTCACTGCCTACACGGACAAGGAACTCATCGAACGGGCCAAAAGCCTGGAACCCCTGGGATATATTCTCAAACCGTTCCAGGACGAACAAATCTCGGCGGCCGTGGAGATTGCGCTTCACAATGACCGCATGGCTCGAAAACTGCGCGAGAGTGAGAACCGCTACCGCGAGCTGATGCAAATGATACCGCACGGTGTCGTGGAAACCGATCCGAATCTCTATATCACGTTTGCCAACCGCGCCTATCAACGCATGCTATGCTATTCGGACCGAAACATGGAGGGAATGCACATTCCCGATCTCACGCCTCCTGGAGAGCAAAGGGCGGCCCTCCAAAAAATCCTACCCAGGCTTCACAGCCAGGAGCTTCCCCCGGGTTCCTGGATTCAGCGCGCCCGCACCTGCGAAGGCCGAGTCCTCGACGTGCAGGTCGACTGGGACTACCGGAGAGGGGACAGCGGAAGTTTGCTCGGCTTCATTGCCGTCGTCACTGATATCACGGAGTCGCTTCATGGCCGGGCCGAGCTGCAAAAAGCCCACCATGAACTGGAATCCCGTATCCAAAAGCGTACGGAGGAACTCCGCGCCGCCAATGAGCAACTCAAGAAGGAAATTCAAGAACGCATCCGGGCGGAAGAGGAGCTTCAGGCGAAACGGATCAACCTCGAGGAAGTCAATACCGCGCTGAAGGTCCTGCTCAAGAAACGCGACGAGAACCGGCTGGAAATGGAAGAAAAGGTGCTCATGAACATGAAGGAGCTCGCCCTGCCCTACCTTGAGAAGCTCCGCAACTCCGGCTGTTCCACTCTGCAGGAAGCCTACATCAGCATTCTGGAGTCCAATCTGAACGACATCATTTCACCCTTTTCCAAACGTCTCTCCTCGCGATTCTGGAACTTCACCCCAGCGGAGCTCAAGATTGCCAATCTCATTCGGCAGGGGAAAACGACCAAAGAAATTGCTATCCTCCTCAATCTAAGCAATAAAACCGTGGAGACACATAGAAAAAATATTCGCAAAAAACTCAAGATCAATGGCAAAAAAGCCAACTTGAGATCTCATCTGGTCTCCATTCAATAATGTGTATTTATCATACCTGATTTTTACCTATTAATTCAGTCTTGCCTTCGCCGGTCGTTTCCTGAGACACTAGATAGCGGTTTGGGTTCCCCTGTCCATGGCCTTTTTCAGCGGCTGGCACGACGCATTTCAGGACAGGGAACCCGGGGGCTTTTGCGCCATCATCCTGTCCTGCTTTCCCTCAGATCTCATGACTGTGAACAAGGCAGATCACATTCAATCCGTCTCCCGCACTGGAATGAGCCATTGTCGCTCGACCCGGGTGGTGAACTCCCTAGTGGAAATCATGAAACAGACTCTGGAACGGGGGGAGGAAATCGCGATTCGGGGATTTGGGAAATTCCGTGTCTGTCATGCCAGCGGGCTCCACGCCAAAACCGGCGCAAACGGGACATTTCTTCCACCCGGAGCCAAGCGGGTGGTCATCTTCCGTTGCTCTCCGTCGCTGGGACACAAAATCAATGGAAAGGTCCGAAAGGATGCATCGCCCCGAAGCACACCCGCCCAATGGGCAAGGTCGTTGAAGAAAACGGCTAAAAGCTGATGGAGGAGGCATGCAGGGTGATCCTCAAAAAAAACCCTCCCATGAAATCCTGACGGAACGGGTCCAGCAACTCGAACACGATGTTGCGGAACACCGCGCAGCCGAGCAGGCGCTCCGCGAAAGCGAGATCCAGTACCGTTTGCTCGCTGAAACCGCTACAGAGATGATCATCCTTTGCGATTCAGAGCTGCGCATCCGCTACATCAACTCGGCCGTAACCACTCTCAGCGGACACCGGAAGGAAGATATCCTGGGAAGGGGAATCGATGATTTTCTCGAGCAGGACGCGTTCCTCAGGGCTCGGCGAAACCTCGAAGAGGCCAGGCGCACCCTGGACACCCGCACGCTCTGCGAAACCGTATTTCGGCATCAAGACGGACATCTCATGCCGATCGAGGTGAACTCCACACCGATCATCAAGCAGGGAGCATGGGAAGGATTTCTGTTCACCGCCCGTGACATCTCGGAGCGGAAACGGATGAACGAAGAACTCCTGCGCGCGAAAAAACTCGAGTCCATCGGCGTGCTTGCAGGGGGAATCGCACACGACTACAACAACCTCCTCACCGCCATCCTGGGCTATGTGACGCTGGCCGAGTCCTACCTGAATCCGAACCACGAGGCCGCACCCTTTCTCGGTCGCGCGCGCAAGGCCACAGACATGGCAAAGGAGCTGTCCAAGAAACTGGTCACCTTCTCCGAGGGCGGAAAACCCGTCCGGAAGCCCGGAAGCATTCGCCCTCTCCTCGAAAACACCGTGGACTTCGCCCTTGCCGGTTCCAATGTGCGATGCGAACACCGAATCCCGAGCGACATCTGGATGGTTGAATACGACGAATCTCAGATGTCCCAGGTCGTCCACAACATTGCAGTCAACGCCCGCGAGGCCATGCCCCAGGGCGGCACCCTGCGTGTAAAAACGGAAAACGTATCCGCCCGAAAACGAAGCAGCCACCCCGTGGATGAAGGGAACTGGGTGCACATCTCCATTGAGGATGAGGGAACGGGGATTCCCGAGCAGCATCTTGACAAAATCTTCGATCCCTACTTCACCACCAAGGAGATGGGTCCAAAGAAGGGGCTGGGTCTCGGGCTCGCCATTTGTCACTCCGTCATTCAGAACCATGCGGGGTACATCTTCGCTGAAAGCGGGCCAGGGCGGGGCACTGCGTTTCACATCTACCTTCCCGCCACGAGCACACCGAGCGGTAAAGCGCCTTCTCTACGCAAGGACACCCTCTCCTGCCTCCGGTAAGGCACGCATCCTCATCATGGACGACGAGGACATCGCCCTGGACATCACAGACAAAATGCTGCGCCGCATGGGATATGAAACCGAAACGACGCGGAACGGGGACGAGGCCGTGCGCATGTACGCCAGGGGTCGAATGGAGGGGTGCCCCTACGACCTCGTGATCCTGGACTTGACGGTGCGGGGGGGGCATGGGAGGAAAGGAAGCGGTTCAGCGACTCCGGGAAATCGACCACGACGTCCGGGCCGTGGTCGCCATTGGATACTCCGACGATCCCGTGATGAACGACTTTGAGGGCCATGGGTTTCGTGCCGCAGTGACCAAGCCGTATAGCATCAACGAGCTCTGTGAGGCGATTCAAAAAGTGATGGAAGGCGATACGTCCGCCGGGATGACCCATGATGGCAGCCCATCCCCTGCGCCTACTCTACCCTCCGGAAACATCCCTGATCCCGCCTAGACGTAGAAGACCCCGGACTCAATCACCGGGGGGTCCTCCTCGTCGATTATTCGGAGGATGTCGCGGTACATCCTGCGTTTCATCTCCCCCACGACCTCCCGACGTTTTTTCAGGGAGGCGGCGAACGCCATGGACTCCTTGAGGAGGGTCTCCCTGGGGCAGGCCTTGGTGACAATGTGGCGGGACGCGCATTCCTCCGCCGTCAGTCGTCGGCCCGTGTACTGCATCTCCTCAAAGGCATAGGCTGGAACAGCCTTAGAGATCACTGCGATCATCCCGGGAAGAAACGGAATTCCCAAGTCCACCTCCGGGAAGCAGAAAAACCCCCGATCCGATCGCATGAACCGGAAGTCGAAGGCACAACTCATGATGGCCCCACCTGCAAACGAGTGGCCGGAGATCGCCGCAACGGTAATCGCGGGGAATATGAGAATCCGCCGGAACAGAGCCATCATGCCGCTGAAGAAGGCTTTTGCCTCTTCCCAGGCCTCCGCCTGAATCAACGGCATCAGCCAGTCCAGATCGATGCCGTTCGAGAAGATCTTCTCGTGGTCCGAGGTCACGACCACCGCCCTGGCGTCGGTCTCTCTTTCCACGGCATCGAGAGCGTTTTGAAACGACTCGAGGAACGAAGCGTTCAGTCGGTTCTCCCCGTCTCTCATCGTCACCAGGGCCACGCCGTCCTCCTCCAGGGACCAGGTCACTCGATCCATGCGATCCTCCTCCCGCGAAAAGCTTCCTTGTCTCCCCCGAGCCCTCAGCCGGGCCGCAGGACACCGATCCTTCCCCTGTGAACCCCCTCATGTTCATCTCCTCGCAGTAACCTTGAGGAATGGGCAGGCGAATCCTTTCCATGTAGATCCAATATCACAAAGACTAGAAAAATCCGTCTGTTGTGTCAAGGCGGGCAATCCCTCATCCCGGTTTGAGCTTGACCCGCATG
>JASFQI010000180.1:0-9759 GCA_050115555.1 Desulfobacteraceae bacterium | reverse complement strand
AGTCGCGGCGGTGGTGACCCGCTGGAAGCACAAGGACGGCCGGAACCTGGATATCCTGCTCAGCTCGGCCGCCGTCATACCCGGCGACTCCAATGCCGGCCTTGTCTTCACCGCCCTGGACATCACGGAACGCAAGACGGCGCAAAAGGCCCTTCAGCAAAGCGAGGAGCGATACAGAAACCTCGTGGAACAAACTCTTGACGGCTACTTTATTTGCGAGATTCCCTCGGGGAAAATCCTCTTTCTCAATCAGAGAATCTGCGATCTTTTCGGATACAGCATGGAGGAAGGCCTTTCATTCGCGATCTGGGATGTCATGGCGTCCAGCGAGTTTTCGCAAATCAAGAATCGAATCCAGTCCCTGATAAGGGGGGAAACCCCTCAACACGATCGCCGTATCCTCGAGGCCCGACGTAAGGATGGATCCACCTTTCGAGCTGAAGTCCTGACCTCGAGAATACGTTACGATGGCAAAGACACCCTCCAGGGTGTCCTGAGGGATATCACGGAAAGAGATCGACTCGAGGCGCAGTTTCAGCAGGCGCAGAGGATCGATGCCATTGGGATACTCGCAGGGGGCATTGCGCATGATTTCAACAACATCCTGGGAATTATCCTGGGCAACTCGGATCTTGTGGACATAAATCTGCCGGAGGACAACCCGGCCAGAAACCATCTCGATGAGATTCGCAAGGCCTGTCTCCGGGCCAGGGACATGGTTCAGCAGATCCTCACCTTCAGCCGGAAAGGGGAGCGTGAATACAAGCCTATTCAGATCAGCCCCATTATCAAGGAATCCATGAAGTTCTTGAGGGCCTCCATTCCCTCGACCATTGAGATTCGTCACCTTTTCTCAGCGACGGCGGAGACCATCCTGGGTGATGCCACCCAGATCAATCAGGTCCTGATCAATCTCTGCACCAACGCTGCGCACGCTATGAGAGAAAAGGGGGGAATTCTTGAGATTCGTCTCGAAAACGTTCAGGTGGATACAAGGATGGCCGAGAACCTTCATGGCTTGGAGACGGGGAAATACCTGCGGCTGACCGTAAAGGATACGGGGCACGGCATGGCCCCGGACGTTTTAGACAAGGTCTTTGACCCCTATTTTACTACCAAGAATGTAGGGGAAGGGACAGGCATGGGGCTTGCTGTGGTCCATGGGATCGTCCAGACCCATGGCGGCGCGATCGCCTTGGAGAGCGATCAGGAGAAGGGAACCCGCTTCGGGGTCTATCTCCCCCTTTATGACGGTGACGACAGCGAGCTCGAAAGCGACGAGCCTGGAAGGATCATCCCGTCCGGGCGTGAACGCATCCTTTTGGTGGAAGACGAGAGGTCGCTGCTCGATATCGAAAACAAGATGTTGGAACATCTCGGTTACGTGGTCGAGGCAAAGACGAGCAGTCTGGAGGCCCTCGAGATTTTTCAAAAAAATCCGAACCTCTTCGATGCCGTCATCACGGATCAGACCATGCCCCATATGACCGGGAAGGAACTGGCCAAAGAGATCCTTTCCCTTCGAAGCGATATCCCTATTATCCTTTGCACGGGCTACAGTGAACTCATCAACGAGGATCAGGCACGGGCTATGGGGATCAAAAAATACGTGACCAAACCCGTTGAGATAAGGGAGTTGGCAAGCATCCTGAGAAGCGTGTTCGATGGGAAGGCCCCTCTCTGAATCATTCGCTTCCTTTTTTCTCTCAGGAGGACCCATTCGGTCCACGGAGAAGGTCCCTTCTCCTGGCAGGGTGAAGAAAGATGATTCATGAAAATGAACTGATCATGCTTGCCTCCGGCTTGGGCGCCCTGGCCTTTGTCCTCGCAAACTACTCAAAATTAAAACAAGTTCCATTTTCAAAGATTTTTTTGAGAGGATTCTACATCCTTTTGCTCGGATGGGTCCTCACGGTCCTCGAGGGTTTTTTCCTGTCCAGGGTTTTCAATTTTCTGGAACACCTGTGCTATGCGGCAAGCGCGGTCGTTGTGGCGTTCTGGTTCTGGAAAGGGACCCCCTTTTCGAGGAGTCGTCAGTGAACTCTGTGGTATTCCTCGATGCTGTGGCCGTTCTGGCCTCACTGACTGCAGGCGTTTTTCTCCTTGCGGGATGGAAGCGCTCCTCAAATCTCACCAAAAAACTGCCATTGACGGGGCTCATCCTCTTTACTCTCCTCTATAATCTCTTCCTGCTCCTCGAATGGTCTCATATCATCCCTCCCATGGAGGCCTTCGAAGACTTCATTGGCGCCCTGCTTCCCCTGTGGTGGCTTTTTGTGTTCTATGCTTTTTTAAAAGAACTCTCGACTCAGGATCTCTTGAGAAGTGAAGAAAAATACCGTGATATTGTAGAAAGTACGGACAACTTCGTTGGCGAAGCGAGCCCAGACGGAAAATTTATCTTTGTAAACGAGACCGGCCTTCGAATGCTCGGCCTGACTCCCGAAGAGTGCCTTGGACGTTCGGTCATCGACTTCATTCATCCGGATGACAGGGAAAGAACCATCGAGCATCTTTCGCAGTGGATTCAAGACCGAATTCCCAGTGCAGTCCTTGAAAACCGCATGGTCAGCCAATCCGGACAAATCCAGGACATGTTCTGGACCATCCATTTCCATTTTGATGACCATGGAGATCTCACATCCATAAAGTCCATTGCTCATGACATTACAGATCTCAAGAATGCACGGAAAGAAAATAAAAAGCTCCACCTTCAGCTCCAGCAAGCCCAAAAAATGGAAGCCATAGGGACGCTTTCCGGAGGAATTGCCCATGATTTCAATAACATTCTCACTCCAATACTCGTAGGTTCCGAAACAGCGCTCATGGATATTTCTGGACAAAACCCGGCCAGAGAGAGCATAGAGCGTGTACTACAAGCAGGGTATCGTGCAAAAGATCTTGTCAAGCAAATCCTGACCTTCAGTCGTCAAAACAAGGACGATCTCACGGTCCTGCAGATGGAACCCATCGTCAAGGAAGTCATCAAGTTTTTACGCTCTATCCTCCCCACCACCATTGAAATTGAAACGGTTATCCAAGCCCCTGATTCGACCATTCTGGCTGAACCCACCCAAGTCCATCAAGTCGTGATGAATCTTTGCACCAATGCCGCCCATGCCATGAAAGAAACCGGAGGAACACTCTCGGTGAGGCTGGAGTCTGCAGTCCTGGACGCTGCAGCCATGGGCAATCCCATGGATCTCCCTCCGGGAAATTATGCAAGGCTCTGTTTTTCCGACACAGGACATGGCATGGATCCACACACCATGGAAAAGATCTTTGACCCGTTTTTTACCACAAAGGCGAAAAGCGAGGGGACCGGCTTGGGACTTTCCCTGGTTCATGGCATTGTCAAAGGATTGGGGGGGGCCATCACCGTAGAAAGCGAGGAAGCCAAGGGGAGCTCTTTTGAAGTCTATCTCCCGGAGGTCGCGAAACCCCATGTGGAACAGGTGGAAATCTCTGAACCCCTCCCTGAGGGCAATGAACGTATCCTGCTGGTCGATGATGAGCAAGCCATGCGCGACATTATAGGCCAAATGCTTACCCGGCTGGGGTATGAGGTCGTTGCGAAAGGCAATGGGGTGGAAGCCTTGGAAGCCCTTCGAGAACAGCCTGCAAGCTTTGATCTCGTGATCACCGATCAAACCATGCCCAGAATGACCGGCAGGGAGTTATGCGAAGAGATCCTGACGACTTGGCCGGATGTACCGGTGATTCTCTGTACAGGTTTCAGTGAATGGATTGATGAGGATACGGCGAAGCGGATCGGAGTTCGAGAATTTATTATGAAACCGATTATCATGCATGATCTAGCTCAAAAAATAAGAAAAACCCTCTCATCACAAGCTGAAATAGTGGGCGAAAATGGCTGAAATCCTGATTGTTGATGATGATAAGCTCATTTGTGAGCAGATCTGCTCGAGCTTGACGCGAATGGGACACCATTCTCAGTATGCACTGACTCTCAGAAAGGGCCTGGAGCGTGTAGCTTCGGGCCCTTTTGATGCCGTGTTTCTCGATGTGCGCCTGCCCGACGGGAATGGTCTGGAAGCCATACCGGATTTCAGGAGTGCGCCCTCCTCCCCGGAAGTGATCATCATTACGGGAGAAGGCGATCCCAATGGAGCAGAGCTTGCCGTGAGAAGCGGGGCATGGGACTATGTTGAAAAACCCCCTTCCATCCAGCACCTGACGCTGCCGCTTCTCCGGGCCCTACAGTACCGTGCGCAGAAGAATGCCCACACGCCTTTAAAGGTCTTACACCGGAACGGTATCATCGGAAGCAGCATAAAGATGAAACAGTCTCTCGAGCTTCTGGCCGAAGCCGCTTCCAGCGATGCAAACGTCCTGATCACCGGTGAAACCGGGACCGGGAAGGAACTCTTTGCTCGGGCCGTTCATGAAAACAGCAACCGTTCGGAGAGGGATTTCGTTGTCGTTGATTGCGCCTCTCTCCCGGAAACCCTGGTGGAAAGCGTTCTTTTTGGATATGAAAAAGGGGCCTACACGGGGGCGGAAAAAACACAGGAAGGCCTGATCAAGCAAGCGGACGGCGGCACGCTTTTCCTCGACGAGATCGGGGAACTCCCGCTGCCCATCCAAAAATCGCTTCTCAGGGTCCTCCAAGAGCGTCGTTTCCGGCCGGTCGGTGCGAAAAAGGAGAAAAAAAGCGATTTCAGGCTCGTGGCGGCGACGAATCAAGATGTGGATCAGCTCGTGGAGACCGGCCTGTTCAGAAAGGACCTGTTGTTTCGTCTGCGCACCTTTGGCATTCACCTCTGTCCTTTGAGAGAACGGAAAGATGACATCAAGGCGCTCGCCCTGCACCACATGATGTCCCTGTGTGAGAAAAACAAGGCAGAGACAAAAGGTTTTTCTCCGGAATTTTTCGAGGCCCTCAGTTCATACCCATGGCCCGGCAATGTAAGAGAACTCCACAACACCTTGGAAAAAGCATTTTTCTCAGCAGGCAACGATCCGATCCTGTTCCCCAAGCATCTGCCGATCCCCATCCGAGTGCGTGCTGCACGGGCCTCTGTCGGTCAGGTAGAAACCTCCTCGGTTCGAGCCGCCCCCGATGAAGGACCCTCCCCGGCAAGATCCCTACCCTCATTTCGGCATGCCCGAGAGGCGGCGCTTTCAGAGATCGAATGCCGATACATGCAGGACCTGATGAAGCGGACCAACGGCAGCATCAAAAAGGCATGCGAGGTCTCCGGTCTGGGCCGTGCACGTGTCTATGCGCTTCTAAAAAAGCACCGGATCTCCACCTCGGGGTTCCCTCTTGAGAACCCCCATAAGGAGCCTGCATAAATCGGACGGATGTCCAATGAAACTGGAATTTCTGTCTGCTTTTTCTGGAAATCTTGGTTTCCCTGCTGCATCCCCAGCTCCTACCATGAAGCAACTAACTGAATTCACTTTCATTTAAAGAATCACGAAGGTCTTGGCATGGTTGTTGAATTGTTTCGGTCCCATTGGGTGACAGGCCACAATGCAGGCATGACATGGAAGCGTGGCAAAACATGATTATCAAATTCCAATGGGAGGGGAAAAAGATGAAATGGTTCAGCAGTCTAAAGGTGGGTGGCAAGCTAACCCTGAGCTTCACAGTGATGATCCTTCTGATCGGCATCATTGGTCTGACCGGGTACAGGAGTGCCAGCAACATCAACCAAAAACTCGATGATATTTTCTCCGTCATGCTCCCCAGCATGGGCTACTTGCTCGAGGCCGATCGGGACCTCCATCAGCTGCTCGTGGCGGAGCGCTCCATGATCTTCACCGAGGTGAGTTCAGAGCTGTTCGGGCAGCTCTTGGAAGAGTATGAGAGCAATATGCAACAAGCTGAAGCTCGGTGGGAGAAATACAAGGCCCTTGCTGCAACGGCGGACGAGAAGGCCATGATACCGAAATTCGAAGCGGCACGGCAGGAATGGAAACAGCTTACCGCACGCATTATCGAAGCTCGGAAGGCCAACACTGTGGAGGGGCGTCGGGAGGCCCTTGATCTTACAGTGGGACAAACCAAAGAAAAATTCGAGGAAATGCGTGGCTACATTGATCAACTTACGGAGATCAATCAAAATCTATCAAAAGAGGCAAGCGAATCAGCGTCCAGGACGTTTCGGAGCACCGTGATGATGATCTTTGCGATCACAGGGCTCGGACTTCTCGCGGGTGTCCTGATGATCTGGTTTATGAAAAAAGGGATTACCAAACCCCTGAGACGAGTGATCGAGGGCCTGACCGAGAGTGCCTGCCAAGTGACTTCCGGCTCCGCTCAGGTGGCTTCATCGAGCCAATCCCTAGCGGAAGGTTCCGCGGAACAGGCGGCATCCCTGGAAGAGACGTCTTCTTCCCTCGAAGAAATGGCCTCCATGACCAAACAGAATGCCGGAAATGCCAACGAAGCCGACGGACTCATGAAAGAGGGCACCCAGACCGTCGATAAAGCAAACCGTTCTATGAATGAGTTGAACTCATCCATGGGAGAAATCTCAAAGGCCAGTGAGGAGACCTCCAAAATTATCAAAACGATCGATGAAATTGCTTTTCAAACCAATCTCCTGGCGCTCAATGCTGCCGTGGAAGCCGCCCGCGCCGGCGAGGCAGGGGCGGGATTTGCCGTTGTGGCGGATGAGGTTCGAAATCTTGCCCTGAGAGCGGCCGATGCAGCGAAGAATACCTCCGGATTGATCGAACAGACCATCAAGCAGATTCAGGAGGGTTCTGAAATCGTGGAAAAAACCAATGAAGCCTTTGGTCAAGTATATGAAAGTAGCACCAAAGTGGCTGAACTCGTGGGAGAAATTGCTGCGGCTTCCAATGAGCAGGCCCAGGGCGTTGATCAGGTCAACAGGGCCGTGGCCGAGATGGACAAAGTGGTCCAGAACACGGCCGCCAATGCGGAAGAGTCTGCTGCTGCATCGGAAGAGATGAGCGCTCAGGCCGAGCAGATGAATCAGTTCGTGCATGAATTGGTCAACCTGGTCGGAAAAAACCGCACGGGCGGAAATGGGAAGAAAAACCCCCACGTCGACACCCTTACAACCCCGCAGAGATCCCTTTCCGTGCCGGCGGTCAAGGCCGTTTCTCAAGGCCATGGAACCGCGAACTCAACACCTATTCATCCCGATCACGTCATCCCCATGGACGACTCTGAGTTCAAAGACTTCTAACCCCTTCTCATGCGGATGGTGGCGGAGGCCCGCCACCATCTGCAACCTTCTCCAAAAGAACGCCCGAGCCCTTACAGGGCGCAAGGCCGCCTCCCGTCTCCCCCTGACCCTTCCGTTCTCCAGGTTCTCTCGAAAACGGGGAGGGCCCATCCTCCCCCTGGACTCCAGCGCTGTTTTCGACGAGGAAACGAAATCGCAAATACAATGCCTTATTGTTTAGGATTTTTCGGTCAGACTGCCGGGAAATGGGGACGAGGCCCATGAATAATCGCACCTCATTTCTATTTATAGTGCATCATGCTTTCTATTGACACGGACGCAATCTTTATCCTATCCTTCCCACCAGAATACAAACGATATACATTCCGTTATAAAATTGATATATTCCAGCCATTGAAGACGAGAACCCTTTTTACCCCTTGTTTTCCGTGTCCTTTTTCTTCGGTCGAAAACCGCACCCAAAGGGGTTGCCTGTGGATCCCCCGACATGCATCACGGCCTTGGTCATGGAAAAATGGATGGGGTGATAAAAAGGACATGACTAGAGGTTTACCCAAGCGAGTCCAAGCCGGTCAACGTAGCCGACCGCGATGGAACGAATTTTGGTAACTCCAGAATGGATTCTCAATGATTTCCAACAAAATTATATTACAATCGACAGGATCTTTAGCCGTAGCTTTATTGTCAATCATTATGATGATACTTCAATTTCTTTTCTACAGGAAACAACCCCAAAATCGATGGTATGGATGGAGCTCTTTTATTTCATTCTCCTCTTTTTTATATGCAATCGGAATTTTTCTTGAGTACAATACCCCGGAAAGCCCCGCTAACCGTTTTTCGGGCCTCTTGGAATACAATGCAATCATCTTTCTTATTCATGCTCTTTACGGATTCACTTTTTCTTATCTTGGGGTAAACAGCAAAATATACCATCCCATTGCTGGGCTTTTTCACGTCATTATTCTCGTTTTCTTGTGGACAACGGATTTTATTGTCTCCGATCATTTTGTATCCTGGGATTTCATCGGTCTCTCCTCCCCCTATGTCGAACCGGCCCTCGGTCCGCTGGGCCCCGTGTTTGTGGGGTACACATCCGTCGCAAGCCTGATCGCCATGGGCTTCTGGGTGCGGTACAAGGGTACAAATCCGAAGCAAAGGATGGCCTATATCATCGGGTTGGGTATCTGGATCCTCATGGGAATTCATGACGGCGTAGCTTCCCTTGGTGTTCCCACCCTCCACTACTTCATGGAATATGGGTTTCTTGGTTTTTCTTCCGTACTGCTCTGGGGCGTTTTCGGCAGTTATCTGAAGGCCGCTGCAGACGAAAAATATCGGGTGATTACCGAATTCGCAAACGATTGCATTCTTGTGATCCAGGACGAAAAGGTGGTCTTCGGCAATCCCGCGTGCGGCCGTCTGACCGGCCGTCCATTGACCGATTCCACACCTCAAGAGGTTCCCGAGATCATACGTTCGGAGGACTGGAAAACCGTCCTTGAAAAATGCCAACGCCTTTTAGATGGCGGGCATGTGGACTCTCCCTTCACCATCCGCATTCAGAGGGAGGACGGAGAAGAGCGATTCGTGGAAATCGCGTATAGCATGATGCAGTACCGAAATCGTCCTGCCGTATTGGCGGTCATGCGGGACATGACGGAACGCAAGCGGGAGGAGGAGGCGCGGCAGGAGAGTGAACGGAAAATCGCCGCATTGCAAAAAATGGAGTCCCTGGGGCTTCTGGCCGGCGGGGTAGCCCATGACTTGAATAATGTGCTTTCGGGAATTGTGAGCTACCCGGATTTACTACTATCGGACCTGCCTGAGGAGAGCAAGCTGAGGAAACCGATAAAAATTATGCAAACTTCTGCAAAAAGAGCGGCGGCAATCGTGGAGGAATTATTAACAATTGCCAGAGGAGCGGCCGTTCATAAAGAGATATTACCCATAAATGACCTGATAAATGAATATTTACAATCGGCTGAGTACCAAAAACTCCTTCAATATCATCCGTCGGTGACCATAAAAACGGACCTGGAACCCCACTTATTTTCCATCAATGCTTCTAAAATTCATATTATTAAAGGGATCATGAACCTTGTTTCCAATGCTTCTGAAGCCATCGAAGGCTCTGGTCACGTGATGATCCGGACAACAAACCGGTATATTGACCAAACCTTCCCCAACTATGACGAGGTCTGTCGCGGTGAGTACGTCGTCCTTGCGGTGTCGGATGATGGACCCGGAATCCCACCCGCTGACCTTGAGCGCATTTTTGAACCGTTTTTTACCAAAAAGGTGATGGGACGAAGCGGAACCGGGCTTGGGCTTGCCCTCGTGTGGAATGTCATGAAAGATCACGATGGATACATCCATGTAACCAGTGACGAGACGGGTACCCTGTTCGAACTCTACTTCCCGGCCGTGAGAGAGGATGCCCGGAAAAAAAGGCTGCCCATCCCTATTGAAGAGATACGCGGAAACGGGGAACGGGTCCTCATTGTAGATGACGTGGATAGTCAACGGGAGATTGCGTCCAGCATGCTGGAAAAACTGGGTTATCAAACAA
>JASFQI010000179.1:0-9833 GCA_050115555.1 Desulfobacteraceae bacterium | reverse complement strand
GGGACGAGCTCGGCATCCTTCCGCCAGGGGACGTGCTCAAGTGCATCCTTGCCCTCTCCCCTCACAGGGATGTGGCCCGGACGCTCCTTCTCAAGCGGTTTTCGCAAGATCGGCGCCTGCGCGGGCATAATGCCGGCAACATGCTGCTCACGACCCTGTCCCGGTACACCGGGAGCTTTCCGCGGGGTGCGCAGGCGCTTGCCGAGATCCTGGATGCCAAGGGCGCCATCCTGCCCGTGACCACGGACAGCGCCACCCTGGTTGCGGAATTGACGGATGGGTCACGTATCTTCGGAGAGGAGGCCATCGACATCCCCCGGGGAACTCAGCGCGAGCGCATTCGGGAGGTGTTCCTCGTTCCCCACCACAGCGAATCCATCTCCGTGTACCCGCCGGTGCTCGAGGCCATTTCCCGGGCCGACGCCATTCTCGTCGGTCCCGGCGACCTGTTCACGAGCATCGTGCCCAACCTCGTGGTCCCGGGTGTGAGCCCGGCCCTGCGGGAGACCCGCGCGAGGCTGCTCTATGTCGTCAACATCATGACCAAGTTCGGGGAGACCCACGGGTTTTCCGGTCCGGACTTTGTGCAGACCCTCGAGACCCTTCTGGATCGCCGATTCGACATGGTGATCCACAACGCACGACAGCCCGCTCCAGACGTCCTGGAGATGTACGCTCAGCAAAAAGCCGACTTCGTGGCCTTTGACGCGGAAGACCCCTTCTGGTCGGAGCGGACGGTGATGCCATCGGATCTTCTGGACACCACCGGGGGCGTTGTGCGCCACCACGCCAGGAAACTGGCCGCACTGCTTCAGGGAATATTCGATTCCATCCCTTCGTCGGGAGAGTGAGACAGCTTCTGTCGCCGTGCAGGGCAAGGGCTTGTGCAAGAGTCCTGTGAAAGCACAGGCCCCTGTCTAGGAGGGATATTCATCCTCCTTGGTGAGCCAGGGCCTTTTGTCGGGGCCCACCCTTTTTTTCAGTTTCTCTGCAATCCAGTCAAACGGAAGGTCGGCTCGAGGCGGGAATTTCTCGAGGTACTCAATAAAGGGGTTGCCCTGCCTGTCCTTTTCAGGAAGGGCAGCATCCTTTCTGCCGTCAAAATCCACGACGTGCAAGTCGTTTTTTTCACATAGCGCTTTGTCAAACGTCGCGGCAGCGCTGATCCATCGACCGCCCAAAAAGAACTGGTTGTACCCGTGCCTTGGAAACACGGTACCGAACCGCTCGGCAACGTGGGCAGGGACCCGATGGTTTTGTATTTTTGCAAAGACGAGCCTGCTGGGTATCCCCGCCGCTCTTCCCAAGGCCGTCAGAAGGACCGCCTTTTGCACGCAATACCCTTTCCCCCAGTCCAGGATGCGGGAAGCGATGAAATCCTCCTGAAAAACGGAGATCATGTACACGCTGTACGGAATCGAATCCCTCACAAAATAGAAGAGCCGGGAGGCCCTTGACGGGTCATCGGGGCAGCCTTCCGTGACACGAAGGGCCGTTTCCTGAATTTTCGGGTGATCCGAGTCTATGGTGAATGTCGGCTCCAGATATTTCTCTTTGTCCATCATGGCATGATCGCCCATCTTGTATGGCTCCCGGCGCTTCTTCATCCAGGTCCCTGTTTCCCGGAAGGCCGGGAGAACGTTCCTCCTTTGCAGCATCACTTGGGGAAAAAGGCTGTAAACGTGGACCCCCCCGACTCCAGGCAATCCTCTACACGCTCACAGGATTCACATTTTTCGATGCTTCCCGGGCACACCGCGCCCTCCTGCTCCAGGAAACGGCACCGGCTGGAAGTCATACTCAATTGAAAGCCGTACCGTTCCCCAAAGACCTTCATGCGCAGAAGGTCCGAACCCCTGCCACCGGCGTTGAAGTCAAAAGGATTCTTGGAAGAGTAATCAATGGTGTCCTGGGTCGCGAAATACCCCTCGAATATCCTTCTGCTGTTCTCCTCCGCAATCCCAACTCCATAGTCCCGGACCGCCAGCTCAATGCCGTTTCCGCCATCCCGGACGAAAATCTCGATGCGCCCCCCGTCGGGCGTGTTTTCCACGGCGTTCTTGACCAACCCATCCACCATCTTTTTCAGCACATCCCGAGGAATTTTCACCGACGCATCCGTCTCCAGATGCCTCAGAATCTCCAGATGCCGATGGGGATGTTTCTTTTCCAGGGCCGCCAGTCGCTCCTCCACAAATCCGCCCAAGGGGATCTCTTCCATTTCGCTCTTACGAAGGCCGAACTCTTGCTCCAGCCTGTCCCGCAGCCATCGGACGACCTCCCCTTCCCCCACTTTTTCGGCGAGCAGGGCCTCCAGCTCTTCGGCACATTGGTTGAGCATAAAGGACATCAGAGGATACGTCGGATACCTGCGTTCCATCATGATATCCTCCACCTGGACCTCGATATCCAGGATGCGGTGAAGATTCCTCTCGGCCCTTTCGATCGTGGTCGAAAGTTTTTCATCAGGGTATGCCTCGAGCTTCTTCTTCAACAGGTTCAATGAGGCCATGAGCACGGAAACCGGCGTCTTCAGCTCATGGGAAAGGTGGTTGATGATCTTCTCCTTGGCCCGGTTCAGGCTTGCCACCTCCTGGTAGGCCTCCTTCAACTCCTTGGAGAACTTGGCGTTGGAGATGGACAAGGCGACCGTGCTTGCGATCATGGTCAGGAGCTTCTGGTCCTTGTGATCAAAGTCTTCCCCCTTCTTGTTGACAGCGATGAGGACGCCGATCAGGGAGCCGCTGTCCTCAAGAGGGACCATCATGATGCTTTTCGTAGGGAAACCGATCGCCTCGTCGAACTCGTGGTAGAGGTCCGCATCCTTGGAAGTATCCACGAAGACGACCGCCTCACCGCTTTGCACCATCCTTCCCCACTCTCCGCTATCCAGCGGGAGCCAGGTCTTTTTCATGTGCTGCTCGGTCGAGGCTTCCTCGAAGGAGGCCCCCAGGAAGTGGACGTTCTTTCGGTTTTCATCGAAGAGGCCCACCACGGCGCCATCCGTGTTGAGAAGCCGCTTCACCTCGCCGCTGATGAAGTCCAGCAGCTCTTCGAGGACGGGATATCCGGGCAAGGCACTGCTGATCTGAAAAAGGGTTTCATTGATGCGCTCGTTCCTGCGCTCTTCCGTGATGTCCCGAAGGATGAAGAGTGTTTCGGATGTGTCGGCGACCATCTGAGAGGGAAGCTGCCCTCGAATGCTCACATCCCGGACGCGACCATCCTTGGTCATCCTCTTGGTTTCAAAGGTGACATCCGGATCTTTCCTGATCTTTCGCAGGATTTCCCGTGCCTCCTCTTCCAGTCCGGGAGGGATGTAAGGAACTTTCCGTCCAATCAGTTCTTCGAGCGTCCAGCCGAATACTTTTGTAAATGCGGGATTGACAAAGGAGATCTTGCCCGAGGACGTGAACACAATCATGGGATAGGGGACAAAATCAAAGAGGTTCTTCATTTTTCGCCGGGCTTTCACCTTGGATGCGAACTCCCGTTCATAACGCTCCTGGGCCTCTTTGAGCGCGCTTATGGTCTTGAACTTCTCTGTCACATCCCGGGCGATTCCTCGAAATCCCAGTTTTTTCCCCTGATGGTTCTTGACCAGATAGGCGGAAATCTCGATGACCCTCCGATTTCCCTCCTTATCATTGGTTTCCCAGATAAGATTGGAGAAGCTCTGATGGCTGACCCACACCTTGTTGAACGCCTCGCGGAACTTCCTCGCATGCTTGCTGTCCATGAGCCTCTCGAGGCTCTGGTTCCGGAGCTCTTCCCTGGGATACCCCAACACCTTGCACAGTGATTCGCTGAAGTCTTTGAGATGGCCATGGTTATCCATCTCGTAATAACTGTCCCCGGACCCGTCGATCAGGTCGCGCAGCATCTTTTCATTTCCGCTGGTGGTCTCGGGCATTGATATGGATTCCTCCATTGCGCCTTCCATCCGTTCTCGAGAATCCTCTTCCATTGCAGGCTCTTCCTTTTCATTTCTTCGTAGCAAGGCTACGTGGAATGTCGCTCACTCACCCCGCGCCAACGTGCGGGGAATGTGCGTGTAACATTTTTTTACCCCGTCGGTCGATTTTCCTCTGGAGCCCTTCCTGCTTTCCTGGTATCGGAAGAGCACCTCAATGCATCCCGAAGGATCCCGAAGGGACCGGGAGGACAAAATGGGTGCGAACACATGGGCCCCCTGGAATCATGCTCTCCTCAGGGCCGGGTTTTCTTCCCGAGCCGGGCAGGCCCCACGAACCGTTTGGAACGGTTTCGATCCTACCACGAGGTCGAAGAAAAATGAACCGTTCCCATTTCAACCCGCTCCGGCCGACCCAGACACGTTCCGGGAAGCGGCTCTTCGATCACTAAAACGTGGATGGCATCATACTTCATCGGTGGGAACACACAAGCATGGACACGAACTCTGAATCCTCCTTTCTACCCTGCGGCATGGCCACCGGTATCGGCAGTGTGCCCTTTGAAGACCCGGACGACGCCCTGGCGCTGATCCTGGCCGAGTTCCCGGAGTGCCCTCACTGGCCGCAGCTGCCGCTTCGGGGCCAACCCGAGCATTTCGTCCACCAGTTCCTGCAGCCCCTGGTGGAGTGCGGCCTGCTGGTGTTTGATGCGGATCGATGGTTCTTCGACATGACCCGGGACACGTGCCCGGAAAATCTCACCACGTTTTACTCCGCCTCCCTGGCGGGGGAAGAAGGAGACGATCAGGCCCTTCAGCCCTTCCTGCCGCCCCCAAAAGCCGCGGCGGGTTTTCACGCCTTTCTAGCACGGGCCGGGACCGATGCCGTGTTTGAAAAGGCCGCCTTTTTCAAGGGACAGATCGCCGGCCCCCTGACCGTGGCCCTGGAGCTGAAAGACGAGCGGGGCCGGTCGGCGTACTATCGCGAGGACCTGAGGGATGTCATCGTCCGAAACCTGTCACTGAACGCCCGCGCGCAGGCAAACGCCTTGTCTTCGTTGGGCAAAACAGCGATGGTCTTTGTGGACGACCCGGCCGTGGGGGCCTACGGCTCATGGGCTCACCTGACGTTGAGCCGGGAGACGATCCTGGAGGACCTCAACGCCATCCTCGCGGCCATACGAGCGGAAGGGGCCCTCTGCGGGATCCATGCCTGCGAGGCCGTGGACTGGTCCCTGCTGATGGACTCCTCCACAGACATTCTCAGCGTCGACACCTACCGCTTCGGCGATTCCCTGATTCCTTATGCCGAACCTCTGAGGGGATTCCTCGAGCGCGGCGGGACCGTTGCCTGGGGAATCGCGCCGACCCTCGACGACCCCTTTACCGAGACCGCCGAGTCCCTGTTGCAGCGCCTGCACCGGTTGTGGGAGGAGTTGTTTCCTGCCCCGACGGACCTGAATCACGTGATGAGACACAGCATGATCACGCCGGCCTGCGGGACAGGACTGCTCTCAGAAGCGCAGGCCCGCCGGATCTACGAGTTGACGGCCGAGGTCTCCCGCCGTGTCCGAGAACATGCGGGATGACGGAAGGTTCTGAAGAAGAAAACGGTGTGCCGCGAAGCGAGCCCGGCAAGATTTCACTGCGTTTCGATACAAAGCGCCTTCGAGTGAAAAGAGATCACGGGCGAGCGACAGGGGGCTGTGGGAGCAGGCCGCTCACAGTGCCCTTCGTATCTCCGTGGAGAGGGTGATGATCCCTTGCGAGGGAGACGTCCACCATCCTTTGATTCGATAAGACAGCTTCCCCTCCCTGTCGATTACGGCAAATGCCGGGACCCCCTTCTTGAAAAATTCGTCGTAGACCTCATGATCGGGGTCCATCAGGACCGGCCAGGATTTGCCGATTTTATTCACATACCTCTTTACCGAGGGCGCGGATTCTCCCCGGTTGATCGAAAGAAATTCGACGTCCGGATTGTCCTCAAACATCTGGGTCAATTTGGCTGTTTGAGGATAGGATTTTTTGCAGACCGGGCAGGAGGTGGTAAAGAACTCGATCAAGACCACCTTTCCCTGATAGTCCTCGAGGAACACGAGGTCCCCATCCATCGTTGCAAGGGAAAAATCGGATACCGTGTCTCCAACTTTATAAGGGGACGGCCCGAAAAGCCAGTAAGCGGCAATTCCCAGACCCGCCACGATCATCAGAATCTTTTTGATGTCCATTCAAGACCCTCCTGAAGAATCTTCCGCGCGCCATGGCATCCTACTGCAACAAGCCGGAGAGAGTACAAGCCGTAAACGTTGAAATGGATGATAAGAAATGCTTACTGTACTTATCGGCCTTTCCGCTCACGCCTTTAATCATTCTCGCAAAGCGTGCCAACCCCCTCAGACCCCCCACTCGAACGCCCCGAGCAGCAACTGCACCCGATGATCACTTGCAACGTTTTCCGCCGATTTCCCGTCCCCGTTTGGGGAGCCCCTTTGGTCTGGCCCTTAAGGCCACCGCCAAATTCCCATGGTTTGACCTCCTCACCATCAATTTTTCTCTTGATTTCTGAATATCCCTTATTTTAACCTCAAAATGCTTTTTCAGATTATTTTACTAGCATAT
This sequence comes from Desulfobacteraceae bacterium, assembly GCA_050115555.1. Classification (GTDB taxonomy): domain Bacteria; phylum Desulfobacterota; class DSM-4660; order Desulfatiglandales; family HGW-15; genus JASFQI01. Next base: position 3,298 of record JASFQI010000179.1, on the reverse strand, counting down.
TAGCAGATATTTCATATCACGCGAAGGGCGCTGATCCGGAACAGAACCAAGCCCTGTCTCTCACAGGAGAGATAGGGCATGTTGATGTGGGGGCGGCTAGGCGCTCTGCTCCAAAATGAACGACTAGGGCATAACCACTCCCTTCTTCATTCAGGTTCGGCCAAGCCCTGCTTCCAGTGAATCACCGGCGCTTTTCTTTCCGGCAACCGGTAATACTTAAACTTGGGATACCCGATCATCATTGGGTAATACCAGGTGTGTCCCTCGGGCAGACCCATGGATTTCACCAACTTGGGGGTGGCCAGCATAGCCCCCCGGAGCATGCCAGCCCAGCAGGTTCCCACCCCTAGGGGCAGGGCGGCAAGTTCTGGATAAGCCAGGGCGATGCTCAGGTCCACCAGGCCGTTGGCGTTCTCCTTGGAGGCGGAGGGAACAACGAGGGTCTGTGCAGTGCGCAGGACGCCATCATAACCGGTGGACCAGCGGTCCACTATCGGGCGGAAGTAATCGGCAGCTGGAGAGTTAGGGTGGGCTTCGATGATCCGTTCCATCCATTTGATAGCTTCCCTGGACAACGGCTCCAACCTGTCCCGCCCTTCGATCACCGTCCATTGAAGATTCTGGCCGTTGCTGGCCGTGGGGGCGTAGCTGGCCGTCCTGATCAACTGTTCCAGTGTTTCCCGGTCCACGGGCTTGTCCTTGAACACTCGGATGGATCGCCTGGATCGCAGGAACTGCTCGGCCTGATCCCAAGACAGGACCAGGTCTCTTTTGATCTCGGGGCAGTCCTCAATGTCCACTCCGTTCACACTCAAGGCTCCGTAAGGGCAGACGGCCACGCAGTGCCCGCAAGCCATGCAATAGGCTTCATCAGCCTCGGTAACTTGAGGAAAAGCCCTGCCTTCTGCCTGGGTTATAATTCCTCTGGGGCACTCGGCCGCGCAGATTCCGTCTTTTTTGCATTTGGTTTTATTGATCATCAAAAAAGCCACTTTTATCTCCGTGTGTAATTATTGAACCTAACCCTGAGTTGCCCTTGTAAGATATTATCAACACTGGAAAATGCAAAGGCAACCAGGATTACTCCCGAAAACATTTTTCAATCCAGCTCCAGATTATTATATCTAGTTTCAAATACTTACTGATACTATCCAAGTATCTTCTCCTGACCAGTGCAATCAGGGATTTGGGCTTGCATGGACAGCAACCGATTCACTTGGAAGTATCAAGATGGCGCATTTTCTGCATGATTTCAGCACGATCACTGAAAACCAAAAATCTCAAGGCACCCCAACAAGTATAGGAATTCAGAGAAGTCAGATCGAGAGCAGGCGCCCGTGTGGGTGAATGTTGCGTACAGTGAGTGCTGCGTAGCTTAGCGAAGTATGGAATTTCAGCAGTGCTTGGAGTTTCGCAAAGTCGAAATGAATGCCCGAATGATTTTATCATCGGCGTGGTTTTTGTACGTCCGCTAAATGACCATGTTGGCACCAGTATTCGATCACCTCTCGGTCCAAAGGGAACTGACCTCCCCATTTTTGTGGTTTTGGGTGTCTTTCTGATCGTTCCTTGCACTGAACGACGACATTCAGACCAAAGGGAGTTCGCTTTCTTACGGCCTTTTCATCGGCCACAGTATGCGAGCCGTCCAGCTCCAAGGCGGCGGTGCCCGAATGGACAATCCGCTCGCGGTTGGCAAGCCGCTCTTCCCGGCGGGAAGAACAGACCGCGCGACAGAAACCGCAAACCGTGTAGTAGAACCATTCAGGATCAAAGACCGCACGCCGATAGTCGCGAAAGCTGTTATCAACGGCCTGCATCTGGGGATCCGCCTTCTGCAGGCGGATGCACAGCGCATCGAGCTCCTTCTTGTCCTCTGGCAGTGGGTCGTCGAGACGATAGGGGCTCCAGTTGGACCAGGTCCCCGAGAGCGACAAACCCTCATAACCGGTGCAGCCGATCCAGCAACAGGTGTTGGGCCGTTTGAGGGATATGGTCTCGGTGATACCGGCAACCGTAACCCGGGTCGATGCCTTGGGATGAATCATTCCCACAGGGCAGACCAAGCTGCACATTTTACATCTGTCGCAGGGGTGTTCTTTATCCGGTATGGGGCTGTCGGGAATCAATACAGCGGAGGTTAACACGCTCCCCAACTCCACCAGCGCCCCGTATTCCCTGGTCAGTAAATTGCCGCTCCAGCCCAGGCGACCGATTCCGGATGCAAGCGCCGCATAGCGATGAGCAAACTCGGGATAAAACTCGGTCATCTCGGTGACATCGTCCGCGTCCCTTTCCGGTCGATAGTTATTGTTGAGGTCTACGTTGACGGCTTCGTACCCTTCCGATCGCAGTTGTTCAGTGAGTGCGTCGCCGATGGTATAAAGCGTCTGAGCGATGGCCTTTCGGTTGTCACAGTGAGGGCGCCAGCTCTTTTTACTGATGAAGTCCTCAGCAAGATTCCTATCCAGGGCCAGACCAAAAGAAATGACCGAGTTTGCGGAGGGAAGAAGGTACCGCGGATCGGCGGAAGGCGGCCCGTCGGCGAGGAGATCTCGGGTGGTTACACCCACCAAATCGGCACCGAGGCGCATGGCCAGGGATTTAAGTTTCGTCTCCGAAGATTCCATCGTATCCTTTCGTTGGAAAAAAGCGACTGACCAAACAAGTAATTATACATCTGACTGACAACTCCGTGTGAGAAAAAGGGCGAGGTTCATACTCTAGTTGAAACAATTAATGTAATGCTATAAATACTTCAAAATATTCATGTTATTATGTAATTTTATTATCCCTAATTACGTCTATCAACCGAAGGAACAATGAGTCGTGTTGAATTCCGGCAAGTCACCTGATTCCATATTTCACACTATATTCTTGAATTCTGCTTGGCGGTCAAGCAGGGACTACCCCTAAATGAATTTTTGTTACGTGCAGTCTTATCGAATCCTGTAATCTCAGAGAGGACTGAAAACATAAGCATTCAATAGCGATATTCGAACGCGCGGCTAAGGCGCGCGGCTTACATGCGTCGCGTGCAGCCGAGGGTTGACTTCGCTTACTCTTTGGGGACGATGCGCTGCAATTTGCCGTCAATCTCATCCGTCAACAAATAAATGCCTCCATCAGGACCCTGACCGACCCACCGGATGCGGTCTTCGAACTGAAGTGTTGTTTTGTCCACTATTTTGCCGTGCTCAAAATCCATGCGGCGAATCTGCCTCAAGACAAGCCCACCAGCCAACAAATCCCCCTGCCAGTGAGGAAAGTCAGGGCCCGCGTAGAACACCAATCCCGA
>JASFQI010000178.1:0-9836 GCA_050115555.1 Desulfobacteraceae bacterium | reverse complement strand
GCGAAAACGAGACAGGATTGCGCCTCGCTTCCGGCGCTCTGCCGCACGGGGGTCCTCAGGGTTATCCATGGGCATAAACGCGGTACGTGGTTTTCCCCTCCAAAAGGGTATCGATTTGATCGTGAATCGCCTTACGTTCGGGTTGGGCCGCCCACTCTTTCCACGCATCCACGGATTGCCAGACGCTGATGACGATGTAATCCTCCGGGTCCGCGACGTTTCGAAGCGTCTCCCCGGAAATGTAGCCCGCCTGCTTGATCGCCCTTGCCCTCAGTTCCATGAGCAGCGGGACCAACGCCTCCTGTTTCCCCTTGGGCACCTTTCTCTGAATAATGACCTTGATTGCCATGACCTTCCTCCTTTCCCCTTGCATTTCCGGGAAGGAAATGCGCACCGGACCTCCCCATTCTTCAGTCCTTCGAGGTCCGGCCGCTTCAGCATGACGTTCCCCTCACCCCGGGAACCCGAGCACCCCCAATAAAACAGCATATCAAAATGTAGCGGAAAGGGAAACGCGAGAGGGCGCATTGCAGCGGTTGTGTGCGAAAAGCCCTTCTCCGACGGAGGACCGACGGCCAGGGACTGCGGGCCGTGGTGGGGCGTCGCGGAAAAACGAGAGCGCCGGAGACCGAACAAATCACCCGGAGGAAGAGGTTTCGTTCCTGTCCACTGGGAATACTGCTCAGGCGGACCCGGGATTCTCGTAGCGGTATGGAATCCCCTCCCAGTTTCTCAGCAGCAGATATCCCTGCCCTGACGAAATCTGGTACTGCGGCGCAAGGGGTGTCTTCCCGTACCCCGAAGGCGTGATGATGTAGTCCGGGACTGCCAGGCCTGAAGTGAACCCTCGAAGCTGTTCCAGAATCTCAATCCCCGTTTCCACGGGAGTTCGAAAGTGCTCGGTTCCCAGCGTACCCTGGCAGTGGTAAAGGTAGTAAGGACGCACCCGGACCTTCAGCAGCTCGTGATTCAGCGCCTTGATCACAACGGGAGAGTCGTTGATTCCTCGAAGAAGTACGGACTGGTTTCCCAGGGGGATACCGGCCCGGCTCAAGCGATCCAGGGCGACCACGGTGTCTGGCGTAATCTCCTTGGGATGGTTGACCTGGATGTTCAAAAACAGGGGATGGTGCCGGGCCAGCATTCGGCAGAGCTCGTCATCCACCCTCTGGGGAAGGACTACCGGAACCCGAGATCCGATGCGTTTGATCTCCACGTGCTCGATGGCGTCGAGCTCGGAGAGCATACGGTCCAGGGTGGACGTGGAAAAGGTAAAGGGATCCCCCCCGGTCAACAGAACGTCTCGAATTTCAGGGTTGTCACGGAGGTAGGAAAAAATCTCCTGAAGGTTGGCATCGGGTGTAGGACGATCCACCTCTCCGATCTTCCTCCTTCGAAGGCAGTGGCGGCAAAAGCCCGCACAGATGTTGGTGACGTGCACGGCGACACGATCGGGATACCAGCGAACCATGTTGTCCACAGGCGAGCTGTACTCCTCACCGGAGAAGTCGGCGACCCCGGTCAGGGCCATTTCCCGTATGTCCGGAAGCATTTGCTTGCGCACCGGACAGTTTTCATCCTCCGGGTCCATCAGGCTGGCCATGTACGGGGTGAACGCCCAGCGAAAGCGTTCCTGGATGGCGGTAAAATCCTTCCGCTGCTTCGGAGTCAGTGGAATGATGTTTTCCAGAACCTCGGCACGGGTGATACGGTTGGCCAGCTGCCATTTCCAGTTCGCCCAGTCCTCCTCTGACGCTTTGAGGACTTTCTGAATCCGCTCGCGCTGCCTGTGAATCGTCTCAGACTGCTGCAATCCCGTGGGGACTCCTTTTCGCGCCTCAAGGTAGTCCACGGCATACTGCTTGAACTGCTCTGCCTTGGCCAACGAAATACTCCGTCTATCGTCCCTTTCCCGTTGTTCCTTCATCGCGTTCCCTCACACAATCCGTGTTTTCGCATTTCCCAGGCGGACACTTCTCCTTCAGGACCTCATACCTGCGTTGCGCAACGCTTGGATGACGCAACGCCCATCTTCAGGAAATTCCTATGATCCGTTTTGCCTCTTCCGGCAGTATCCTTTGGAGGACAATAGCCTTTGCAGGACACGCATCCGCGCAACGGCCGCAGCCCACGCACCGGTTTTCATCGATCCGTGCCGTTTTGTCAACCTGAACAGCCCCTGTGGGACAGACCGCTTCACAGGTTCCACAGCCCTTGCATCGGTCCGTTTGCACCACAGGGCGGAAAAGCGGACCGGCGCTTCTTTGCTCCATCCGGGCGAGACGATGATTCAGTTCCCGAAGACGGTCCTCCACTTTGCGGGCCCGCATCTTCAAGACTTCCAGCTCCCGCAAGCGATTCATGGATTTTCCCCTTTCCCCTCAACCAGGCTGGATGCCATTTTCATCGAACACGTGAAAAAGACGCCGGCTCGTGCGACAACATCCCGGTCCGTCCCCGGGCATGCACAGGCCTGTCGGACGTCACATGCGGTGAGAACGGGACCGGAATTCAACCGGCCGGGGGCATGATGTTCGACCGGGCATTAGCTGACCTGCTTCTTCATGTAAGAGTCCAGGGCCTCCTGGAGCGTCCCTGCCGCAAGGAAGGCGCAGTGACGATCCTCTTCGGGAAGGCCCCCGAGGATGTCCAGAATGCTCTCGCCGGTAATCTCCGTCAGCTCTTCCGGTGACCTCCCCAAAGCGAGCTCGGCGGCAAACGAGCCGCACACCGTGCTGGATCCGCAGCCGTCGGTTTGGAACGTGGCCTCCGTGACCCGATCGCCTTGGAACTTCAGAAAAATCTGCATGGTATCCCCGCACGTTCCGGTGAGCCGGCCATAGCCGTCCGGATTCTCCAGGGCTCCAACATACCGGGGATTTCTCCACCGCTCATAAGCCACGTCGCCGTAATCTCTTCGGGCTTCGTCGTAGATCTGATCTTGCAAGTCCTGTACAAACGTATCAAAATCATCACTCATACTGGTGTATCCTCCGTTTCTCGAACCCTCCGGCCTCCCCGTCTGGCAAGGGAAGCGCTGTATTCATCCTCTCAGGGAACGGCCGCAGGAAACGCGTCCTCCGATGCCCCGTGGGCTTTGAAGGCGATTCACCCTGTTCAGGGGGACGCATTATGGCAGAAAAGGTCTTGAAGCGCAAACCATCCCCCTTCCCGTCCCTTTCCCCTGGCCACGGTCCGCCTGACGTTTCCTGACGGATGACTCAGGAAAAGGATACCCACTTGACAATTGCCGGTATACGGTATACTCACACAGGCTTCTGACTGATGCAATGTCGTTCATGGGGCCCTCAGCCGCAACGACGGAGGGTTTTACCCAAGGCCCTGCCAGGAGGTCCTTGTTCATGCTCTTTTCGATTCTTCTCTATATTTCGCTCTGTATCTTTGTCCTGGGGACGGCCTGGAAGATAACCGCCTGGTTCACTCGCTGCATCGGCCCGGCATCCCGGGACATCCCATCGTCCCGCAGAGTCTCAGCAGCGCTCCAGGGCATGCTGCGGACTCTGTTCAGCAGGAAAATCGTGGTGGTCGCCGCGGCGTTTTTCCTGGACGGAATCCTGCAACGCCGAATCCTCAAGGAGAGCGTCCTTCGTTGGGTTATGCACATGACCCTTTTTGCGGGGTTCATGCTCCTCCTCCTGATGCACGCACTGGACGAGTGGATCACGATGAGATTTTTCGAGGGATACTCGTCCACGGCAAACCCCTTCTTCTTTCTTCGAGATTTCCTGGGAGTCCTTGTCCTCGTGGGCCTGGGAATCGCCGGTTATCGCCGTTTCATTCTGAAGGTGCCCCGGTTGAGGACGCGCACTCCGGACAGAATCGCCCTTCTCCTCCTGGTGATCATCATGGTGTCGGGTCTGTTCCTCGAGGGGGCCAAGATGCTCTCCCATCGCGAATACCAGCAGATGGTCGAGGACTTTGCGGACACGGATGACTCCGAAGAGCTCCGTGCGCTTGAGAGTTACTGGGTTCAGGAATTCGGTGTCGCCTCCCCGGACGTGTCTCCTCCCTTCCCGGAAGAGGCCCTCTCCCTTGGACGCGAAGTCCACGAGATGAGCTGCGCGTACTGTCATGCCCCGTCCCAGTGGGCCTTTGCAGGGTATGGGACGAACAGGGCTCTGCTTCCGATCGCCGCGTTTCTGGAGCGCATCCACGCGGTTCTCATTTTCTGGCACATCCATATCCTGGCCTGCTTCATCGGGCTTGCCTATGTCCCGTTCAGTAAAATGTTCCACATCCTTGCAACCCCTGTGGGGCTTGCCGTAAGTGCGGTGACGGATGCGGAGCACTCGGATCCGGCAAATATCGCCACGCGTCAGGCCATTGAGCTGGACGCCTGCACGCAATGCGGCACATGCAGCCTGCGATGCTCCCAAGTCGGCGCCTTTGAGGCTTTGGACAATCCCTATATCCTTCCTTCGGAAAGGATGTTCTACCTGCGCCGCCTGGGCAGGTCCGGCCGCCCGGATCCTGCTGCGTTCGAGGCACTGCGCCAGGGGGCATACATCTGCTCGAACTGCGATCGATGCACCGTGGTCTGCCCGGCCGGGATCAACCTTCGAGAGCTGTGGATGGGTGTGCGGGAGGATCTGGTTCAAGAGGAGAGCCCTGAGCCTGTCATGCTCTCCCCGTTCTCCTTTCTGCGTGGGCTCCGCCGTCCCACGTTGGAGCGCACGGAGGATTACGGAGGCCCCCTTTTACGGGCAAGGCATGCCGTCGCCGGGAACGGAGCAGCAGGAGGACCTTCTTCCGGGAAAGGCGAACCCCTGCCCGTCCTTGGACCACAGGAGACCGCCAAGGACCCGCTCCTGCAAGCGGAGCACTTTTCCCACTGCTTCGGGTGCAGGACCTGCACCACCGTATGCCCGGTAGTGGCCGCCTTTGAGGATCCGGAAGATCGCCTGGGACTCCTGCCCCATCAGATCATGGCCTGCCTGGGACTCGGGCTGCAGGACATGGCCGGCCGGGCCGGCATGCTCTGGGACTGCGTCACCTGCTACCAGTGTGAGGAGAACTGTCCCCAGGGAGTACGCATCACGGACATCTTTTACACGCTGAAAAACCGGGTCATCCAAAAAGACTGGGACCCCCAAAAACGGCATACCGACACGCGGGACAGAAACACGGGCCCGCAACAGCCCAAGGACCCTCGCCGTGAGGTCTGAAAGCGGCATGCGGAGAACCGTGAGGGACAGCGGACGAGTGTGATTGAAAATGCCTCACTCGCGCTTCCCCGTCCCGCCTCTGGCGGGTCTGCGGGGAGATTGAATGACCCGGAGATGAAACGAGACACCTTATGAAAACGTATGCACTTTTTTTAGGCTGTACCATCCCTGCACGCGTTCAGCCGTATGAAAGCGCCACCCGTGCCGTTCTGGACAAACTCGGTGTGCGCCTCGTGGACTGCCGCGACTTTGCATGCTGCGGCTACCCATTGAGAAACGTGGACCAAAGGGCCTTTCTTCACTCCGCCGCCCGCAACCTGGCTCTGGCAAACCGCCTGGGCCTGGAAATGATGGTCCTGTGCAAGTGCTGCTTCGGCTCGCTCAAGGCTGCTCAACACATCCTCCGCCGCGACACGGCTGCGCGCAACGACGTCGACAGACGCCTTCGCGAGCAGGGATTGAGACTCGACGTCGACATCGAGGTCAAGCACCTGCTCAGTGTCCTCTACCACGATATCGGCGCGGACACCTTGAAGGAAAAGGTCACCCAGCCCCTCACGGGGCGAAAAATCAGCGCGCATGTCGGATGCCACGCACTTCGGCCAAGCCACATCACGCAGTTCGACGACCCCGTGTCCCCCCGGATTTTCGACGGGCTGGTCGAGGTCACCGGCGCAGAAAGCATCCAGTGGGATACCAAGCTGGACTGCTGCGGAGCTCCTCTGCTGGGTGTGAACGACGAGCTTTCCATGGCTCTCACCCGCAACAAGCTGAACATGGCCTCGAAAGCCGGAGCAGACCACCTCTGCACGGCCTGCCCATACTGCCAGCTTCAGTTCGACACCGTTCGGCAGCGCATCATGGAAGGCAACGTCCCCTCGGACGTCGTCCCCCCTTTGCTTTATCCTCAGCTGCTGGGGTGGAGCATGGGTATAGGGCACAAGCTGCTGGGCATCGAAAGGAACGCAATGGATCCCGTAGCGATCGAGGCTCCCTGATACGGCTTCCGGCGCGGGATCCCAAGATATCCTTATCCCTTGTTGCATGGGAAGCACCCCGGACTCACCTACGGGCGAAATCCTCGGGATCTGACATATGGAGCGAACCATGACATTCAATGAGACGGGAGCGGTACTGGTTGTTGGAGGAGGCATCACCGGAATGCAGGCGGCGCTGGACCTGGCGAACTCCGGGTTCTTCGTCTACCTGGTGGAGAGGTCGAGTTCCATCGGCGGCATGATGTCCCAACTGGACAAGACCTTTCCGACCAACGACTGTGCCATGTGAATTATCTCGCCTAAACTGGTCGAGGTCGGCCGGCACATCAACATAGAGCTGCTTACCCTCTCCGAAGTCCGTGACATCTCCGGAGAGAGGGGGAACTTTGAGGTCCGCGTGATTCAGCACCCTCGTTTCGTGGACGTGGACAAGTGCATTGCGTGCGGTGCTTGCGCGGAGAAGTGCCCGAAAAAAATTCCCGATGAATACAACGAAAAGCTGATCCGCAGAAAAGCCATTTACCTGAAATACCCCCAGGCGGTCCCGTTGAAGTATGCCATCGATCCTGAGGTGTGCCTGAAGCTGACCAAAGGCAAATGCGGAAACTGTGAAAAGGTCTGCCCTGCAGGGGCCATCCGGTACGACGACAAGGGGAGTGAGCGGACCCTGAACGTCGGGGCCGTCGTTCTTGCAGACGGCTGCGAAGCGTATGACCCGGCCGAACACGACACATACGGCTACACCAAGAACCCCGACATCGTCACCAGTCTCGAGTTTGAACGCATGCTCTCCGCCTCGGGGCCCACCGGGGGGCATCTGGTTCGGCCTTCGGACGGCCGGGAGCCCACACGGATCGCCTGGCTCCAGTGCGTGGGATCGAGGGATGAAACACTCGAAGGTCGGGGCTACTGCTCCAGCGTGTGCTGCACGTACGCCATCAAGGAAGCTGTTCTTGCCAAGGAGCACTGCCACGGCAATCTGGATGCCGCCGTCTTCTACATGGACATCCGAACAACGGGAAAGGATTTTGAAAGTTACTACGAGCGAGCCAAGACGGAACAGGGAGTACGATTCGTAAAGGCCCGCATCACGCACATTGCAGGCGAAAACGGGACGAACCGAATTCGTTACGTGAATGAGGCGGGAAAACGCGTGGAAGAGGACTTCGACATCGTGGTCCTCTCCGTGGGCCTGGGGGCCAACCCCAGGAGCGCCGAGCTCGCTGACACCCTCGGCGTCGAGCTCGACCCTTACCATTTCGTCCGAACGAGCAGCTTTCGCCCGGTTCGGTCCTCGCAACCCGGCATTTACATCAGCGGATCCCACCAGGCCCCCAAGGACATCCCGAGCTCCGTGGTGGATGCCAGCGCAGCCGCCGCCGAGGTAGCCGTTGATCTGGCCGACGCCCGCTGGGCCCTGACCAAGACGCCACAGATCCCCGAGGAACAGGACGTCCGCGGAGCCCCAACTCGAATCGGCGTTTTCGTGTGCTGCTGCGGCACGAACATCGCGGGCGTCGTGGACGTGGACCAGGTGGTGGAGTTTGCCCGGGGACTTCCCGGCGTCGCCTATGCCGAGAAAAATCTGTTCAGCTGCTCCCAGGACACACAGGAAAAAATGGCCCGCCTGATTCAGGAAAAAGGGCTCAACCGTGTGGTAGTCGCCGCGTGCACGCCCAAGACCCACGAGCCTTTGTTCCAGGAGACCCTGACCAGCGCGGGGCTGAGCAAGTACCTGTTCGAAATGGCCAACATTCGAAACCAGTGCTCCTGGGTTCACCGGGACGACCCGGAGGGGGCCACCCGCAAAGCCAAGGACCTGGTCGCCATGTCCGTGGCCAAGGCCGGGCGTTTGAAACCCCTGAAAGAACCGGTCCTGGAAATCATTCAGACAGCTCTCGTCATCGGAGGCGGCATCGCCGGCATGGAGGCCGCCAGGACCCTTGCCAATCAGGGCTATCCCACCTACCTTGTCGAGAGGACACAGCAGCTTGGAGGCAACGCCGCTTCCCTCCACGAGACCTGGAGGGGAGAACCCTTGGCCCCCTACCTTTCCGATCTGATCGAAGACGTCAACATTCACCCCGGCATTCGGGTCTTTCTCGGGGCGGAAGTCGATGAAGTGGAAGGGTTTGTCGGGGACTTCCGCACCATGATCCGGCAGGGCCGCCAGAGCCGCTTGCTGCGCCATGGCGTAACCCTCATCGCCACGGGCGCCCATGAATATGCACCCGAAGACTACCTCTACGGCAAGGACCCGCGCGTCCACACAGGTCTGGAGCTGCAACGCCGCCTGCGAGAGGGAGATCCCGCTCTCGAGGAGATCGGGACAGCGGTTTTCCTGCAATGCGTGGGGTCTCGCATTCCGGAGCGGCCCTACTGCTCCAAGGTGTGCTGCACGCAGTCCATCAAGAGCGCACTGAGCCTGAAAAAGAACAACCCTTCCATGAACGTCTTTATCGTGTACCGGGACATGCGGCCTTATGGACTGCGCGAGGACCTGTATCGAGAAGCGAGAGAGGCGGGTGTGGCCTTCATCCGGTACCACTCGGAGGAGGGCTTTGACGTCCGTGACGGCAACGACCGTCTGCGAACCGTGTTCACGGACACGGTCCTGAACCGGCGCATGGTGATCCACACCGATCTCCTTGTCCTGGCCTCTGCCATGGAGCCGGACAAGGACAGCCCTCTTGCCCAGTTCTATAAGATCTCGAGGAACGACGACGGTTTCTTTGCCGAGGCTCACGTGAAGCTTCGACCGGTTGACTTTGCGACGGACGGAGTATTTGTCTGCGGTCTGGCCCATGCCCCCAAGCCCGTGGACGAAAGCATCGCGCAGGCCCAGGCCGCCGCGGCCAGGGCTTCAACGCTTCTTGCGGCCCGAAGCATTCCGGTGAGCGGGACCGTGGCCTACATTCAACCGGACTTCTGCAGCCTGTGCGGGGTCTGTGCCACGGTGTGTCCTTACGGCGCCCCTGCCCTGGACGAGAATACCGGGAAAATGAAAATCCAGTCCACGCTGTGCAAGGGCTGCGGCCTTTGCGCTGCGTCGTGCCGATCCGGGGCCATTTCGCTGAACGGTTTTGAAAACGCCCAGATTCTGGCCATGATCGAAGAGACGCCCTAGGCCCAGCCGCCCGGAGAACACCATCCGCGGAAATCCCGGGTGCGCGGAGCCCTTTCAAGCGGTTGACAGAACCCGGCCATAGGGGTAGCTTGAGAGGCAAGGGAAGGGACACCTACTCAAGCCCCCTGAGGGCGGGAAGGAGGCATCCATGATCGACATCAATCAGCTTCGAAGCGTCCACCTGCTCAGCTACCTGAACGACGAGATGCTCCGGAAAATCGAACCCATCACTACCATCATGGAATACAAGGCGGGTGAGTTCATCTTCAAAGAAGGGGAGTATGCCGAGCACCTGTACGCCATCCTGGATGGAGAGGTCGGCCTGGAAACCGAGAAGAACCCTTCCAAGCTCATCCTCGTCACCAAGCTTTCCTGCGGCAGAACCCTGGGCTTCTCCGCTGTTCTGGACACGGAGCACCGCAAGTACCTCGGGTATGCCAAGGCCATGACCGATACCAAGCTCTTCGCGTGGAAGGGAGCGGAGCTGGAGAAGCTCTTTGTGCAGGACTATGAGCTGGGTTTCCT
>JASFQI010000177.1:0-9838 GCA_050115555.1 Desulfobacteraceae bacterium | reverse complement strand
AAAAAACTTGACTATCCGGAATTCGTCTGTTTTATACTCCCGCCTATTCCTCCCGGGACCGGAAGGAACCGATTCCCCTGCCCGAAGACATAAAGACCGGCCCGTTCGGGGCGCGCCATGCCGCAGCAAACCGAATTTGAAAGCAGGTCCGACTGGGTAGCCCTCCACCTGATCCACGGCCTGGGAAGCCGTTCCATGCAAAGGCTTCTGGACCTCTTTGGTCGTCCTGACGCGGTCTTTCGAGCGAGCATGAAAGAGCTGCGAAGCATGGGCCGGCTGCGCGAGGATGTGGCACGGCGGATTCGAAGGAGGATCTTCTCCACGGACCCGGAACGGGAATTGCATCGTGTGGAACAGCTCGGCGCGCGCATTCTGACCTTTAGGGATGCCGCATACCCCGTTGCGCTGAGGCAAATCAGGACACCTCCCATGGTGCTCTACGTCAAGGGCCGCCACCTCCCCGTGCATCAGGATCAGGTGGCCGTGGTGGGCTCTCGAAGCCCCACGCCTTACGGGGTCAAGACGGCCGGAAATCTGGCAACGGGCCTGGGATGCAGCGGAATCGGGGTGGTGAGCGGGATGGCCCGAGGCATTGACGCTGCAGCCCACTGGGGCGCGCTGGACACGGACGGAGGGACTGTGGCCGTCCTTGGGACCGGGATCGATCGGGTCTATCCCCGGTCCAATCGAAAGCTCTTTGAACGCATTGTGGAAAGGGGCGCTGTGGTGACAGAGTTCCCCCTGGGAACGCCTCCGGAAGGCCGCAATTTCCCGATCCGCAACCGCATCATCAGTGGTCTTTCGCAGGGTGTGGTCGTGGTGGAGGCGGCGCAGAGAAGCGGCTCGCTCATCACCGCCTCACTTGCATTGGATCAAGGAAGGGACGTGCTCGCTGTCCCCGGGAGTGTCCGCTCTTTCAAGAGCAGGGGCTGTCACTTTCTCTTGAAACAGGGCGCGGCGCTGGCAGAGTCGGCGGAGGACATCGTGGAAACGCTGGGTCTTCGGCCCTGCATCACGGCCTCCGCCTCGGATTCAGAAGGAGCGCGCCCTTCACGTGTGGCATTGGATCCGGAAGAAGCCCGCGTGACGGCCTTGCTGGGGGACGACCCCGTGCACATCGATCATATCGTCCGTGAGGCTCGAATCGCCCCTTCCAGAGTGTTGGGTATTTTGACGAAGATGGAGCTCAAGGGACTCGTCGAACAGCTCCCGGGAAAGTTCTTTGTCCGTGCTTAGAGGATTCGAATAACGAAGAAAATGCCTGAAAAACAGCCTCAAAAAACAAAAAAGAAACGAGAAACCGCCCTCGACACTCAGGGGAAGAAGCTCGTGATCGTGGAATCGCCGGCCAAGGCCCGGACCATCAACCGATATCTCGGACCCGACTATGCAGTCATGGCCTCGGTGGGACATGTCCGGGATCTCCCCGGGAAAAATCCCAAGGGCGTGAAAAAACCGGTCCCCGGGGTGGACCTGGATCACGACTTCGCCCCCACGTATGACACCATACGTGGCAAGAAAAAAACCGTGGACGCCCTTCGCAAGGCCGCCCGGAACGCCGAGGGCGTTTGGCTCGCCACCGACCTCGACCGGGAAGGGGAGGCCATCGCCTGGCACCTGACCGAGGCCCTTGGCATCCCCGTGGAGGAGGCCCACCGGGTGGTTTTCAATGCCATCACCCGTAACGAGATCCAGAAGGCCTTCCAGCACCCTCGAAAAGTCGACATGGACAAGGTAAACGCCCAACAGGCCCGTCGCATTCTCGATCGAATCGTCGGATACCAGGTCTCCCCGCTGCTGTGGAAAAAAGTGGCCGGAGGCCTGAGTGCGGGTCGGGTCCAGTCCGTGGCCGTTCGGATCGTGGTGGAACGGGAACGGGATATTAATGCGTTCACTCCGGAGGAGTACTGGAAGATCCTGGCCTGCTTCACCGCGTGTACTCAGGAGGCCCGTGGGTTGCAGCAGGCCTGGAAGGACTGGATCGCTTCGGCGCCCGAACCGAAGAACGGGCGAAAAAACGGCGGACGAACCGTTCGCGAACGGAACGCATGGCTTTCGGAGCAGGACGCCTTTTCCGCGGAGTTGGTGGAAATCGACGGGAAGAAGTTCAAACCCGGCAATGTGGATGCCGTGGTCTCCTCACTCGATCGCATCGGGGTCCAAGTGGACGAACGCCTGGAAACCGACGTTCCCGAGGCCAAAGGCCCTGCAAAGCGGCAGGTCCGATTGACGGTATCCCTGGCCGATCCTTCCTCCTGGCGGATTCAATCTATTCAGACCAAGCGTACCCAGAGCCGCCCCTATGCACCTTTCATCACGAGCACCCTCCAGCAGACAGCGGCCAACCAGCTCGGGTTTACCGCCCAGACCACCATGCGTCTTGCACAGAACCTGTATGAGGGCGTAAACATCGGCGACTCGGGGGCAGTGGGCCTGATCACCTACATGCGTACCGACTCCACCCACCTCTCGACCGAGGCCGTGAACAAGGCTCGCGCGTTCGTCCAGGCGCGGTACGGGGAGTCTTACCTCCCCCCCAAGCCGAACGTCTTTGCATCATCGAACAAGTCCGCCCAGGAGGCCCACGAGGCGATCCGCCCCACGGACGTGGATCTTACGCCCGACACGGTCCGAAGCTCCCTCGACGACCGACAGTACAAGCTCTACAAGCTCATCTGGGAACGCTTCGTGGCCTGCCAGATGGTCAACGCCTTGTGGGATACGTCTACGGTGCTGGTGGAAGGCCCCCTGGGATCCTCTGCGTCCGACTCGCTTTGCGGCCTGTTTCGGGCCACCGGCCGATCCCTGGTCTTTGACGGCCACTACCGGGTAAGCGGCGTGCCGAATTCTTCCGAGGAGGCCGTGCTTCCCGCCCTGGAGGAAGGCCAGGCGGTAGCGGCCTTTGACGTGCAGCCTAGTCAACACTTCACGCAGCCCCCGCCGCGGTATACGGAGGCGTCGCTGGTCAAAAAGCTCGAGACCGAGGGCATCGGCCGTCCCAGCACGTACGCCCAGATCATTCAAGTGATTCAGGACCGCAAGTACGTGGAAAAAATCCAGGGGCGTTTCCACGCCACGGACCTCGGTGAAGTTGTGACAGACAAGCTGATCGAAGCCTTTCCCGATATCCTTCAAGTGGGATACACGCGGGAGATGGAACAGAAGCTCGACGACATCGAGGAAAATCACGCGGATTGGATCCAGATGCTTCGCGAGTTCTATGGGCCCTTTCAAAAAGACCTGGAGCATGCCTACCAGGGCATGGAGCATGCCAAGGCGGAAACCGAACCCGCGCCGCACACCTGCCCGGAGTGCGGCGGAAAGACCGTGTACCGGTTCGGGCGAAACGGCCGCTTCCTGAGCTGCGCGCGCTATCCTGAGTGCAAGTTTGCCGCGCCCATCGATCGGGACGGGAACCCTGTGGAGCCGACCCAGACCGATGTGGCCTGCCCCAAGTGCAACCGCCCCATGATGCTTCGCCGGGGCCGCTTCGGGCCGTTCCTCAGCTGCACCGGCTATCCGAAGTGCGATGGGCTCCTGAACCTGGACCGCAAGGGTGCGGTGACCCCACCCAAAGTCCCCCCCCTTCGCACAGACATCCCCTGTCCCAAGTGCGGCGCTCCCCTGAACCTGCGAAGGGGGGCTCGCGGTCCCTGGCTGAGCTGCTCCAAGTTCCCGAAGTGCCGGGGACGCCTGGGATGGGCCTCCCTGGAGCCCGACCTCAAGAGGCAATGGGAAAAGGCCCTGGAGACCCACGAAAAACAGCATCCCGTGCCCACCCTGTGCGACCTGAACGGAGAACCTCTGCCAAACGATCACCGTCCCCGAAGCGTGCAGCCCGGGGATAATGGAAGCGAAACACCCCCTGACAAAAGGGAATCGCAGGAGGAAGCGTAGCCCGCGCAAAATCACGCTTCCTTGAAGTTCCCAAAGCGGAATCGATCGGATTTCGAATGCGGCACCCTCCTTCATCCTGCTCTCGAAAGCGTCGCCGGACGAACACGCACCAAGGGGACGACCACCCCTGTGCTTGAAAATGCTCCGCTCGTGCATTCCTCATCCCATCACCACAGCCACCTCACCGGAATCCGCATGCCACTCTGCTGGATTGTGCGGCATACCACCATTTCACGAAAAATTACCGTAAACCGGTTGACATTCACAACCGGCTGTGATGCAATTCGTTACCGCTAAGAAGAGAACAATAAAAGGTTTATTAACGATTCTATAAGATTCAAAGAGTTCACGTTAGATTTTTTGTGGTGATAGAAATTAATACAAAGGACCTTGAAAGCCTGGAAAGGATATGTATCAGGAATCCATAAAGGGTAAAGAAACCCGGAATAAAATCCTTTTGGTAGGCGAAGAATTGAGGAAGGATCACGCCCTTCAGGCGGCCCTTGGATGCAGCTTCGAGGTCTTTTCGGCTGCGAACTCAGGCGACGCCGTGGCCTGCCTTCTAGAACACCTTGTGGATGTGGTCTTACTGGATGTTCTGCTACCCGACGCTGACGGCATCCAACTGCTTGACAAGCTGAAGCGGATCCATCCGGCACTCGAAGTGATCGTGGTGACAGAGGTCCTGGAGATCCAGACAGCTGTTCGCGCCATCAAGGCCGGGGCCTTTGAATACATGACAAGACCTTTCGAGGTGCATGACCTGCACGACCTGATCCACCGGGCCCTGAAGAAAAGCCCCGCCGGGCCGAAAGAGATGTCCCCGGGGAACAAGAACAGGGGAAGCCAGCCCTTTGAGGAGATGGTAGGGCAGGATGAGCGAATGCAGGAGGTCTTTCAGTACATCGTCACCATTGCTCGAAGCAACGGGGCCGTTCTGATTCAGGGGGAAAGCGGTACGGGAAAGGAGCTGGTAGCCCGGGCCATTCACAGCCGAAGTACCCGCTGGGACAAACCCTTTTCCGTAGTCAACTGTGCTGCGGTGCCCCAAACCCTCATGGAGCGGGAGCTCTTCGGGCACAACCGCGGGGCATTCACCGGGGCCGTCAGGACCCTTCCCGGAAAGATGGAAAGGGCGGACAAGGGAACCGTGTTTCTGGATGATATCGACTCCCTGGACGTCCACCTTCAGGCCAAGCTGCTCCGTTTCATTCAGGAGAAGGAGTTCGAGCGCCTCGGAAGCACCTGTGTGACCCGCGTGGACGTGCGTTTTGTGGCCGCCTGCAACCGGAGTCTCCATCACATGATTTCCAATGGCACGTTTCGGGAGGACCTGTACTTCCGCCTCAACGTCTTTCCGATCCGCCTGCCTCCGCTGAGAAAACGGCGAAAGGACATCCCCCTGCTCGCAAAGCACTTCCTCAACCGCTACCGCAAGGCCCACGGAGCGGGCCCGAAGCGATTCACCAAGGGGGCCTGCCAACTTCTGATGGAGTACGACTGGCCGGGAAACGTCCGGGAACTCGAAAACCTGGTCCTACGTATCTGCACCCTCACGCGTAAGCAGACGATTCAGAGGGGCGACATCCCGCTGGACGCGCAAGTCTCCTCCATCCCCATGCGTGACTGCTCCTTGAAGGAGGCCGTCAAGGCGTTTGAACGGCGTTACATCGGCAGCGTGCTCGACAGCGTGAACGGAAGCCGGAAGGAGGCCGCGAAGAGGCTTGGGATCCACCGAAACACCCTGCTCAGCAAAATCGGAGATCTGGGTCTTTGATCCTGTCGTGGCCATGCGTCTCAAGCGCCTGCACGGCCTTGATGAGGGGGGTCTCTTCCTTACGGAAGCTTCATTGCCTGTTCGATTGCCTCGCACTCATAGGTCTTTCGAAAGTGGTGCCCATAAATCATGAGGGTGACGGCCAGCGGGAGGAGTCGACGGCGATAGATAAACGTCCAGGCCAGCAGCCGCCAGTATTGAAAGCGCTCCTTTCCGAAAATCCCCAGGCGAAACCCGGAACGAAACAGGGCCAGGAAGCGCTGGAGATCCAGGGAGGAATGGACTCTCGGAACCCGGTACTCCCGAAGGAAGGTCTTTACCCGACGATAGTAATGCTTCGGTGAGTAGATATTTCGCATAATCGTACGGTATCCTTCGTGAAGCTTTTCCAATCCCATTTTGGGCAGAATATTGGTCGTCCCATCCGTGTTCCCGGACATGGGACCTAGGAGCCGTCCGTCCTTCTTCATCCGTTCATACAACCGAGTGCCGGCCGGCGCCTGAAGCAGCCCCACCATGGCGGTCACAATGCCGCTCTTCTGAATAAAATCAATCTGCCGTTGAAAAATGGAAGGCGTATCGCTGTCGAACCCTACGATGAATCCGCCCTGAACCTGCAGGCCGGATCGTTGAATCGTCTTTACGCTGGCCACGAGATCGCGGTTCGTGTTCTGCCTCTTGTTGCACTCCGCCAGACACTTCTCATCCGGTGTTTCAATGCCGATGAAAACGGAATCGAACCCCGCCTCCACCATCATGGACATCAACTCCTCATCGTCCGCCAGGTTGATCGAAGCCTCTGTATTGAACGGAATACCCCGTTTTCCTTTTCGCCATCGAATGAGTGCGGGCAGAAGATGCTTTTTCAAGTACCCCTTGTTTCCGATGAAGTTGTCGTCCACGAAAAAGATGTTCCCCCGCCAGCCCATGCGATAAAGGCCGTCCAGCTCTCGAACAATCTGCTGGGATGTCTTGATTCTCGGCCTGTGACCGAACAGCGCCGTGACATTGCAGAACTCGCAGTTGAACGGGCATCCCCGGGAGAACTGAATGCTCATGCCCGCGTATCGCTTGAGCATGGCCAAGTCCCACTGGGGAACAGGGGTCTGTGTGATGTCGGCAAACTCGCGTGTTTCATAGATCCGCTTCGCCCTTCCCTTCTCGAAGTCCTCCAGAAAAAGCGGCAACGTGATCTCCGCTTCGTTCAAAACGAAGTGGTCGACCTCTTCGAATTCTTCGTGCTCATTGGTAAAGAGCGGTCCGCCTGCCACCACGCGAAGACCCGCCTTTTTACAACGGGAAATGATGCGGCGGGCGGACGCTTTCTGAACGACCATACCGCTGAGAAACGCGCAATCCGCCCATGCCAGATCCTTGTCCGTGAGCTTGGTCACATTCAGGTCCTTCAGTCTCTTGGACCATGTCTCGGGCAGCATGGCGCCGATGGTGAGAAGACCGAGCGGCGGGTGTGCCGCTCTTTTGTGAATGAACTTCAGGGCATGCTTGAAGCTCCAGAAGGTGTCCGGGTACTCGGGATAAATCAGCAGAACGCGCATTTCATGATCCTCAGGGGGGGGGTTCTTTCGGGAATGGAATCCTTTTCATATCTTCGAAAAGCGTACCGAACTCAATGGGTATCAGCCGATCTTTCAACTGAACGGCTACCCTCGAAGGCATGGACGTTCTTTGTGGAGGCGGGGAGGCGTGATCGGCCCGCCTAAACGACGAGCATTCAAGATTCCCTCAGTATAGCCCCATGGATCTTCGAGTCAAGGGATTCCATACATTCGCAAAGACAAGGAGCAAGAACCCCGAGAGACGCATGAGACGCACGCGCAAATCCGCTTCATTCGTTTCCCTGCACGCGATTCAGGGAAGGCATGTCCCGCTTCGCCAGGGAGAGGACGTCTTCCGTGATCAAGGACGTGCAGAACTCCCCGTGCAGTGTGGCCACAGTCGTTTCGTGAAGGAGCTCCGGATCGAAGTCCTTGCCGTCGGGCCCGATGCGGTTCGTGCAGGCGCACGCATCCCTCACGAGGTACGTGTCCCATCCCATGTTCCCTGCCATCCGGACCGTGGAGGCCACGCACATGTTCGTGAAAAAGCCGGCCACGACCAACCGGGTGATGCGGTTTCGCCGAAGCACCAGATCCAGGTTCGTCCCGATAAAGCCACTGTTCACATCCTTTTGAATCACCGGCTCGTCGTCCCGTGGTTCGAGGCCGGGCTTGAAGGCACCTCCGGGGGCATTCGCCTTGAGCGGGGATTCCGCCTCCCGGGAATCATGGAGCGTGTAGAACACCGGTAGCGCCCTTTCTCTCCATACACTCAGCAGGGCGGTGATCCGCGTCTCGGCCTGGGGATGGTTTCTTCTCCCTTTGCTGCCTCCCCAGTGTTGAAGATCGTCCACGCCTCGTTGAACGTCGATCAAGAGCAGCCCTGTTTCATTTCCCCATCTTTGAATCATCCGGTTTTCTCCTTGTTCGCAAAACAGGTAGTGCGACTGGTTCTCTGTGGATTCCCCTTCCGTTTCGCGCCCCTGCGCAGGCCCGCCTAAAACCGCCCCATGGCGTGCAGACCGTGATAGGCCACAATGCCCACGGATGTGGAGAGATTCAGGCTTCGCACACGACCCCAGATGGGTATGCGGAAGCAGGGATAGGTCCTTGTGATCTCAGCGGGGAGCCCGCGGGTCTCGGGACCGAACAGGAGATGGTCACCGTGCTCCATCAAAGCCTCGGTATACAGGGGCTCTGCGTGCCTGCTGAACCCCAGGATGCGGCCTGCGAACCCTTTCGCCTCCAGGTATTCCTGAAAGCTCCGGTGATGACGTACGTCCACCTCCGGCCAGTAGTCCAGCCCGGCGCGCCTGAGGTGCCGGTCGTCCACCTGAAAACCCAGGGGGTGGATGAGGTGAAGGGTGAGTTCCGCAGCGCCGCAAAGCCGGGCGATGTTGCCGGTATTGGCCGGGATTTCGGGTTGGTAGAGCGCAACGTGAAGGGCTGGATTGTGCAGGATTCGATGGGCGTCCATTCCGTCCCCTCTATCTCGAGGGACCTTGACCCCGAGAGGGCTCCGTGGTTCTGCGCCTGCCCGGGCTATGGGATCCTTCAGGGGAATTCCGAATCGAGGCGACCTCAATCAAGCTCGATCAGGGACAGGGGCTCGTCCTGAAGGCTCACCTCGATCCGTGAACGATTCAGGCCGCACCCGGCCATCACGCGCCCCGCCTCCTGGTACGCCATTTCGGGCCGGTTGTTTTCCCTGCTCATGTGGGCCGGGATCAGGACGCTGAGCCCCTCGTGGGCCAGGGTCCGGATCAGGTCCTGGGCCTGGCCGTTTGAGAGGTGTCCTTCCGGTCCGCGGATTCGCCGCTTCAGGTGCACCGGGTAGGATCCCTGCTCCAGCAGGTCGAGATCGTGGTTGAATTCCATGACCAGGGCCTGGCATCCCTTCAGGCGGTGCTCCACCAGCCGGGTGCTGCGTCCCAGATCGGTGATCATCCCCAGTCTCACCCCGCCGACGGATAGGACAAGCCCTACGGGGTCGGCTGCGTCATGACACTTGGTGAAGGTCTCAATGGTGAGATCCCCGATGTTCAGGGCGCTCCCCGTGCGAAACAGCACGGTCTCGGGAAGGTTCCCCAGGTTCCGGGCGCTTTGCTCAAGCGTGGGCCGGTTGGCGTACACAGGGATGCCCAAGCGTCTCGCCACCGGTCCTGCGCCTCGAATGTGGTCCGTGTGCTCATGGGTGAGGACCAAGGCATCGACCCTTTCCGGGTCCGCACCCACGGCCTCAAGGCGTCGCAGGGTCTCCTTGCAGCTCAGCCCTGCGTCGATGAGAATACCCGTCTCCGCGGTTTCCACGTAAAGGGCATTGCCGCTGCTTCCCGAAGCCAGTACAGAAAACCGCATCGCAGATTCTCCGGGACAGAGTCCTCTGGAAAGAGAGGCCCTTCCATTGCGAGGCATCTTCGCGTGGCAGGGAATGCCTCTGATGCCACCTCAGGGCCTCATCAGAAACGAAGAAGGCCCGGGCAGGGGCCTTTTCCTGCGCAGCGCCCCTTGCGGGAAGGATTCAGTTCACCCCGCTGTGCCCGAACCCCCCGGCGCCGCGAAGCGTTTCATCAAGATCGTCCCGGACGACCACCTCCGCCCGAAAGAC
>JASFQI010000176.1:0-9864 GCA_050115555.1 Desulfobacteraceae bacterium | reverse complement strand
GGCTGGAGGCATTTCGAGCGCAGGACCTCGACTGGCGATCCGGACGCATGTTCGGGTATGTGTTCGATCCGGGGCGGGAGGTCATGGAGGTGGCCAAGGAGGCCTACGGCGCGTTTCTCTCGGAGAACGGCCTGGATTTCACGGCGTTTCCGAGCCTGCTTCGCCTGGAGAACGAGCTCGTGGCCATGGCGGCGGGCCATCTCGGGGGCGGCCCGCGAACCGTGGGGAACTTCACCAGCGGAGGCACCGAGAGCATCATGCTGGCGGTCAAGGCGTCCCGGGACTTCTGCCGGGCGAAACGCCCGGAGGTCCATGAGCCGGAGATGATCCTGCCGGTCACGGCCCACGCCGCCTTTCACAAGGCGGCCCATTACCTGGGCGTTCGAGTGGTGCAGGCGCCTGTGAACGGGGAGACCTTTCGCGCCGACGTGGACCGCGTCCGGGAGGCGATCACGCCGAATACGATTCTTCTGGTCGGATCCGCACCCTCCTATGCACACGGCGTGGTGGACCCGATCCGGGAGCTCGGCGAGCTCGCACGGGAAAGGGGCCTCCTGCTTCACTCGGATGCCTGTATGGGCGGGTTCATGCTGCCCTACTTCCGCCGGCTGGGCCACCCCGTGCCTGATTTCGACCTCAGTGTCCCGGGGGTGACGTCCCTGAGCGTGGATCTCCACAAGTACGCCTACACGCCCAAGGGGGCCTCCCTCGTGCTCTACCGGGACGCAGGCCTGCGAAAGCACCAGGTCTTCGCGTGTTCCCGTTGGGCAGGTTACTCCGTGGTGAACAATGCGGTCCAGGGCAGCAAGCCGGGCGGACCCATGGCCGCGGCCTGGGCCGTGCTCCACTTCGTGGGCGACGAGGGATATCTGGAGATCGCCAGGCGAAAGCTCGAGGCCACCCACCGGATTCTGGAGGGGATCGAGCGCATGGAGGACCTCCGAATCACCACCCGTCCCGACATGTGCCTCCTGGCGTTCACGTCGGACACGGTGGATGTCTTTCGCGTGGTGGACGAGATGGCCCGCCGCGGATGGTACATACAGCCCGCGTTTGCCTACGACAACTCCCCGGCGCACGTGCACCTTTCCATCAACGCGTCCAACGTGGGCCGGGAGGATGCCTTTCTCGAGGACCTGGCAGAAGCGGTGGAAGCGGCCAAGGCCGGTGACACTTCAGGGCTCCCCCCCGGGCTCGAGGAGGGATTGGCCGACCTGGACCCGGCCGAGCTCGACGACGAGGGGCTTTCGCGCATCCTGGATGCCGCAGGCCTTCGAAGCAACGGCCTGCCCTGGGAGATGGCCGCAATCAACCGCGCCCTGAACGCCCTTCCTGGGGAGCTTCGCGAGCGGCTGCTCACGGCCTTTGTGAACGAGATCTTTCGGCCTGAAGAAGAGTAGGATCCCCAACGCACAACAACACCTGCAAACCGGGAGGCGTTTCATGGAGAGTCCCTTTTCGTTCGAACCGCTCTTGATTTTCGGGTTCCTCGGTCTGATGCTCCTGGCGGGCGTGTTTCTTCGGGCTGTTGTGCCGGCCTTTCAACGGCTCCTCTTCCCGGGATGTCTCCTGGGGGGGCTGCTGGGCCTGATTCTGGTGAGCACGGGCGTGGTGTCGGTCTCCTCCTCTGTGCTGGAGACGATGGCCTACCATGCCTTTAACGTCTCGTTCATCTCCGTGGGCCTCACCCGGTCCGATCCCCGGGTGAAGCGGCCTGCAGGAAAACGCGCACGGCTCAAGGGACCCCTCTGGATGGCCCTGCTCCAGGGAGTCACATTCCCGCTTCAGGCCGTCCTGGGAGGGCTCCTGGTAATCGGTTTCGGCCTGGTCGGCCTGAAGCTCTTTCCCACCTTCGGGTTCCTCGTTCCCCTGGGATTCAACGAGGGGCCGGGGCAGGCCCTGTCCCTGGGAAAGGTCTGGGAGACCCTGGGATTTCAGCATGCCGCCACCATCGGTCTATCCTTTGCCACCATCGGGTACCTCTTCTCGTTTTTCGTGGGCGTACCCCTGGTGAACCGCGGCCTGCGCAAGGGATGGTCGGACCGAGGTCCGGCCGAGCTGCCGCGGGAGCTCCTCACCGGCCTCTTTGCCCGGGGAGAAAAGGGCGGGTCGGCCGGCACGCTCATGCTCCACGGGGGCAACACGGACTCCCTGGCCTTTCAGGCGGCCCTGGTCGGGCTTGTCTACCTCATCACGTACGGCGGAGTCCGATTCCTGGCCGGCCTGCTCCCGCCCGATGCCGGGCGGATCCTCTGGGGGTTCTTTTTCTTTTTCGGCCTGGCCGCGGCCCTGGGCGTCCGAGGGCTTATGGGCGGGATTCGCGTGGATCACCTGGTGGATTCGGGGGTTCAGCGGCGGATTACCGGAGCGGCTGTGGATTTTCTCATCGTGACCACGGTGACGGCCATCCAGCTGCCGATCCTGCGCGACTATCTCGTGCCGGTGGCCGTGATCGCCCTGGTCAACGGCATCGTCACCACGGCCGTGGTCGTGGCCCTGGGCAGGCGATCCGGCGCCTACTCCCTGGAACGGACCGCCGCGATGTTCGGCACGGTGACCGGCACGGTCTCCTGCGGCCTGCTCCTCCTTCGCATCGCAGACCCGGAGTTCCGCACGCCCGTGGCCGTGGACATCGCCGTGATGAATGTCTTTGCCCTGCCCGTGATCGGGGGGTGCACGGTCCTGGTGAACGGCCCGCTCTGGTGGGAGTGGAGCACGGCGGCGACCGTGGGGGTCTTTGCGGCGATCATGGCCGTGGCCCTGGTGCTGCTCCGCTTTGTTTCCAGGTGGCAGGAAGCCGCGACCTGACCGGGGCCCGGGCGTTTCCGCCCGGCCTCAACACAATATACGTTCCCTTTTGGACGATTGTCTCCCCATCCTGCACGACCGTCTCAAGTGAGCCCGGAACGGATCTTCATTGTTGCCTCGAAGGACGAACCGGGATACGTTAAGTACGAGATTTCCTCGAGGGGGGAGCCTGGGTGGCAACGCGATCCGGGCACGCCTCTGACAGCGGATCCCCTATCCGTGCAGTGAGCGGGGTCGCAGGTGGATCCACGAAGGGCCGCAGGGGGATGAACACGCCGGGCGCGGCATCTTTATGCAGGCGGCAGGGTGCGGAAAAAACGAGTCATAAGGAGCAGTCCATGGAAAATGCGAAAGTCATGAGCGGGATTCAACCTACAGGAGACATCCATATAGGAAATTACCTCGGGGCCTTGCGTCAGTGGGTGGAGATGACCAAGGACCACGAATGCTTTTTCGTGATCGTGGATTACCATGCCATCACCATTGATTACGATGTCAGCGGATTTCAGCAGAATATTATCAATGCCGCCATGGTCAACATCGCCTGTGGCTTGGAACCCGGCACATGCCGTCTTGTCATTCAGTCCCACATCCCGGAAATCATGGAGCTGAACTGGATCTTTGCATCCTGCGCCATGGTGGGACGCCTGACCAATATGACGCAGTTCAAAGAAAAATCGGCCCAGCACGAGGCCAACATCAACGCGGGCCTTCTCAATTACCCGATCCTTCAAGCGGCGGATATCCTGGTTTACAAGGCGTCCCTCGTGCCTGTAGGGGAAGACCAGTTTCAGCACCTGGAGTTCGCCAGGGAGATCGCCCGGCGTTTCAACAAGAGGTTTGGGGAGACATTTCCCGAGCCCGAGCCCTGCGGTAAGCCGGCTCGAGTCTTGGGGCTGGACGGCGAGAACAAGATGTCCAAGAGCTTGAAGAACTACATCGGCGTGTTGGACTCACCGGAAGTCCTATGGAAGAAGCTGGCGCCCGCAAAGACCGATGTCCAGCGGGTCAAGCGGACAGACCCCGGTCGCCCTGAGCTATGCAATATCTTTTCCTATCACGGGTTTTTTACACCGGAAGACATCAGACAGGAATGTCATGATGCATGCCGGAAGGCGGAGATCGGATGCGTGGACTGCAAGAAGATCCTGCATGAGCACCTTTCAAGGTCCCTTGAGCCCATTCGGAACCGATATCAAGAGCTGGTTGCACATCCGAATATTGTCCATGATTTCCTGAACGAAAGTGCAAAGCAGGCCAGGGAGATCGCCTCTGAAACCATGGATGAGGTCCGCCATAAGATGGGGATCCGCCCCTGAGGCGCTTTCCCCCCTCCCTCAAAACGGCTCGATTCCACGTCAAACGTCGAAGAGGCAACGATGAAGGGCCCCTGTTTTTCGTGGGGCCTTTTTTCTGCCCCTCCGGCCGGAGGTGTTTCCCTGCTTGACTTTCAATAAAACTTACAGTATGCTGGCCAAAACTGAAAGTTTTACTGGAGGCAGGCATGAGGTTGACCGAGAAGCAGAAGGCCTTCCTGACCTATCTTTCCCGCTACATGGAGGAGTGGGGCCAGTCCCCCAGCTTCGAGGAGATCCGCGATCACTTCGGTTTCCGCTCCTACAACACGGTGTCCACCTACCTGGAGCACCTGGAACGAAAGGGGTACATCCGCCGCCCCCGGGAAAAGAACCAGAAGCGTGCGATTCAGGTGCTTCGCCCCATGGAGACCCGTCGGTTCGAGCTGCCCCTCCTGGGAAGGGTGGCTGCCGGGCGGCCCATCGAGGCCGTGGAGGACCCGGACGTGATCGAGGTCCCGCCTTCCATGCAGGGCCGGGGCGACCACTTCGTGCTCCGGGTGGAGGGGGACTCCATGCGGGACGACGGCATCCTGGACGGGGACTACGTGGTGGTCCGCCGGCAGGCCGAGGCGGAAAACGGGGAGACCGTGGTGGCCCTGGTGGACAATGAGGCCACCGTGAAGAAGCTGTACCGCGCGGGGGACTCCGTGGAGCTTCGGCCCGCCCACGAGGGGATGCCTTCGATCTTCGTTCGCAAAGGGGATCTTCGGATCGAGGGCAAAGTGGTAGGGGTGGTGAGACATTATAAGTGATCTAGAATGATCTAGAGTGAACTAAAGTAAAAATCATAACAAACAAGGAATCCATCGGCACTCGCTTTTCGCCTTCTAATTTTAGATCACGTTAGATCACTTCAAACTTTAGCTCATTTTATGGAACGTTCCATTCTTCACATCCACATTCCGGCCTTTGCCATTGCCGTGGAGCGGCTGGTCCGGCCGGAGCTTCGGGCCCGGCCCGTGGTGGTGGCCTGGGGCCGCACCGGGCGGACCTCCGTGCTCTGCGTCTCCGCCGAGGCCCGCCAGGAGGGGGTGGCCCGGGGCATGCCCCTGGGCCGGGCCCGAGACGTCTGCCCCGGGCTCACCGTGCTTCCCCCGAACCCGGCGGGCACGGAGCGGGCGGGCCGGCTCCTGAGCGGCGTGGCGGCCCGGTACACGCCCCTGTGGGAGCCCCCGAGACCGGGCCACGTGTATCTGGACGTCACGGGCACGGCCCGGCTGTGGGGCCGGGCCAAGGACACGGCCGAGCGGGTCCGCCGGGAGATCCTGGATCGGATCGGACTGGCAGGCACCGTGGGGGTGGCGGGAAACAAGATGGTCTCGAGCATTGCCTCCCGCATCCACCCCGCGCCGGGCATCCTGGACGTGGACCCCGGCCGGGAAGGGGTGTTCATGGCCCCGTTGCAGGTGGGGGTCCTGCCCGGCATCGGGCCGGTTCGCCAAAGGCTCCTCCTGAAGGAGCTGGGGATCACGCGGGTCCGGGAGGTCGCCGCCCTGGAGGCGGCCGACCTGCGGCTTCTCTTCGGAAGACAGGCCTGGGTCCTTCACCAGCGTGCCCTGGGCGTGGATCCCACCCCGGTCTATCCCCCTCGAAGGCGGCCGGCGGTGGAGGAGGAGGTGACCCTGCGCGAGGAGGAGATCGACGATGCAAGGCTCCTGGGTGTCCTGTACGGCATGGTGGAGCGGGGCGCCTGCCGCCTTCGGGAGCGGGACTTGGCTCCCCGGAAGGGAAGCCTGCTCATCCGGTACGCGGACCAACGGGAGGTGCTCCGTGGAGTGGCGTTTTCCGGGGCGGGTGCCTGGGATGCAGACCTCTACGCCCCCTTGGAGCAGGCGTTTCGCCGGGCCTGCACCCGCCGGGTCCGGGTGCGGTTCCTGCGGGTCGTGTTCACGGACCTGGCTCCCCCCACGGGGCGCCAGCTCTCCCTGTTTGCCGCGAATCCCTCGCCCGGTGAGGCTCAGGGGGAGGTGACCTGCGCCCTGGATCGCATCCGCACCCGCTACGGGACTGGGGCCATCCAATGCGGCCGGACCTTTGAAGCCACGGCCCATTGAGGTGCAGGACGGCACGGCGCCTTGGTAGAGGGTTTCTTACTCGTACTCGTATTCAGTTCCGTGTGAGCGGGACGGTACTCGTACTCGGGTTTGGACTTTCCCGAACACGAGCCACGAATCACGAACACGGAACTTATGTCCGCTCCGGCACCGGGGGAATCCCTCTCGCCGTCGCTCCGCCAGAGTACGGTGGCGTCTGAACCGGCCGCCCTGAGCGGGAATCGCCGGCGTTCGGGAAGGCGTATCCCCCTTCGGGGAGTTGCACCAAAGGGGCTTCGACCAGCCCCTCGCTTTCAGTTTCGGGGCTCCAGGGACCGCCGGACCGAGTCGATTCCTGGCCTCTGCGTCTCGCTCCTTGAGACGGTTCCCCCGTCGCCTCCGCTCCTATCCCGAATCGGGTCGGTTCTACCGGGGAAACGGGGCGCCTGGGGTTTGGGTGAAGATCCATGGGAACTCCCGGGTGGGAGGGCGGAAAAGGGGAGGCTTTCTGTAGCGGACATTGCGAGAGGCCTTCGTCATTGCGGGGGGTTATGCCTGGGGGAAACCGCGGCCAGTCCCGCCGCAGGCGGGATGGAACGCGGAGGGGGCAGGAATCCCCCAGGTGTAACCCCCCGCAATGACCAGGCCGGAAGCTCAGGGAGCGGAAGAAATCCTCCCCTTTGGAGCCCTGAAACGTAAGAGCGGTCACCCGCTGCGGCCCCGGGGGACGGGTTTTCAGGTCTTCATGGGTTACGAACACGAACCACGAATCACGAACACGAATCACGGCCCTTATGGACAACTTCACACACCTCCACGTGCACTCCCACTACTCCCGGGGCTGGGGCCTCCCGGACCCGGAGGCCCTGTGCCGCACGGCCCGGGATTTGGGCATGGAGCGCCTGGCGCTCACGGACACGAACGGGCTCTACGGCCTGCTCCCCTTCCTGGAGGCGGCCGGGAAAGAGGGTGTGCAGCCCATCATAGGAAGCGAGCTCACGGCCGGGAGGCATAGGGCGGTCCTCCTGGTCCGGGACAGGGAGGGCTATGCCAACCTGTGCCGCCTGATCTCCTCGCGTCACTGCGATCCGGGCTTTGACCTGGCCGCTTCTCTTCGGGAGCGCCGGCATGGCCTGATCGTCCTCTCCGACGACGCCGACGTGCTCAAGGTCCTGCGCAGGGACGGGACCGAGGACCTGTTCGTGGAGATGTCCCCGGGTTACGGCCTGCCCCGGTGCTATGCCCTGTCCCGACGGACCGGCCTCCCGCCCGTGGCCACGAACCGGGTCTACCTCCTGCGGCAGGATCAGTTCCCGCTCCACCGGGTGCTTCGGGCCGTGGCCCTGAACACCAAGCTCTCCCGCCTCACCCTGGAGGACACGGCCCGGGAGCACAACACGCTCTCTCCGGCCCGCGCCATGATCGACCAGTTCCCCCACGCCCCCCAGGCGATTCGGAACACCGCGGCCGTGGCCGCCCGATGCCGCACGGACTGGCCCTTTGACCGGCTCGTTTTTCCCCGGTTCGAGCGGATGAGCGACCAGGAGGCCTACGAGCGCCTTCGCCGGGCCACTCTGGAGGGGTGCCGCCGCCGGTACGGTCGAATCACCCGGACCGTACGGGAGCGGGTGGATCACGAGATGCGGATCATTCAGGAGAAGAACTTCGCCCACTACTTCCTCGTGGTGGCGGACATCACACACAAGGCCTCCCGCTCGTGCGGGCGGGGCAGTGCCGCAGCCTCCATCGTGGCCTATGCCCTGGGCATCACCCACGTGGACCCGATTCGGCACGGGCTCTTTTTCGAGCGCTTCCTGAACCCCGGACGCAAGGACCCGCCGGACATCGACGTGGACTTCGCCTGGGATGAGCGGGAGCGGGTCCTGGATTACGTCTTTGCCCGCTACGGGCACGGCCGGGCCGCCATGGTGGCGAACCACAACACGTACAGCGCACGCTCGGCCGTCCGGGAGGTGGCCAAGGTCTACGGCCTGACCGAGGAGGAGATCGGCCGGGTCACCGGGAAGATCGGCTGGGGGTGGCGGCTGCGGGAGGTCTGGGAGGACCTGCCGAACCATCCCAAGATGCGGGGGCTCCGGTTCGAAAAGCCCTGGAACGAGATCCTGGCCACGGCGGTTCGGCTCGAGGACCACCTGAACCACCTCTCGGTCCACTGCGGGGGGGTGGTGATCGTACCCGACGAGATCCGCCGATACTGCCCGGTGGAGATCTCCGCGAGCGGGGTCCAGGTGCTCCAGTGGGACAAGGACGGCGTGGAGGACGCGGGCCTGGTCAAGATCGACCTTCTGGGCAACCGGAGCCTGGCCGTGATCCGGGACGCCCTGGCCCAGGTGGAGCGAAACACCGGCCGGCGCATCGATTACACGGCCTGGAACCCGTTGGACGACCCTGCGACCCAGGCGGTCTTTTACCGGGCCGAGACCATGGGCGTGTTCTACTTCGAGAGCCCGGCCACCCGGCAGGTCCTCATCAAGGTGGCGCACGGCCTTTCCCCGGCGGAGTACCTCCGGCAGGATCCCTTTCGCCTGAACGTGATCGTGACCTCCATCATCCGGCCGGCCTCGAACCGGAGCATTCAGGACTGGGTGACGCGCCTCCACGGCGCCCCCTGGGACGTCCCCCACCCCTACCTCCGCCCCGTGCTCGAGGAGACCCTGGGCGTCATGGTCTTTCAGGAGCAGCTCAGCCAGGCCGCCATGCACCTGGCCGGGTTCGACGCGGCCGAGGCCGACACCCTTCGAAAGGTGGTGAGCAAGAAGCACCGGGAAAAGAAGCTGCGCGACTTTCACGCGCGATTCCTTCGAGGCGCCGAGGCCCGCGGGGTGCCGCCGGAGGTGGCCCGGGAGACGTGGGACATGATGATGGGGTTCGACGGGTACAGCTTCTGCAAGCCCCACTCGGCCAGCTACACCCTGGTGGCCTACAAGTCGGCCTGGCTTCGTGCCCACTACCCGGCCGAGTTCATGGCCGCGGTGATCTCCAACGGCGGCGGCTACTACTCCCCGTTTGCCTACCTCTCGGAGGCGAGGCGCATGGGTCTGCACATCCTCCGGCCGGACGTGAACCGGAGCGCAGTGGCATACACGGGCCGGGGTCGGACGATTCGGGTGGGGCTCATGCAGCTTCGAGACCTGCGGGAGGAGGCCCGGGAGGGCCTGATCCGCGAGCGGGAACGGAACGGGCGGTTCGCCTCGTTCTCTTCCTTCCTGGAACGCACTCGCCGGCACGTCCGATTTCAGGACGTGCGGGTCCTTCTCCGGGCGGGGTGCTTCGACCGGCTCGAGGGATCGGACCGCCGACCCGTCCTCCTCTGGGAGGCCCTCCGGTTCTTCAACCGGCACGAGGCCTCGGTCCAGGGCCGCCTTTTCGGGTCGGATCCGTCCCCGTCCGCGAAAAGGAAGACCCGGGACCGAAAGGCCGCGCCGCTTTCCCGGGAAGAGCGGGCCCGCTTCGAGGTGGAGACCCTTGGGTTCCCTCTATCCCTCCATCCCCTGGAGCGGTACGGGAAGGCCCTGGAAGGGCTCCGCCGGTCCCGGGCCCGGGACCTTCCCTCCCGGGTGGGGACCTCCGTGACCCTGGTGGGGTGGCCGGTCACCGGCAAGACGGTCCATTCCCGGGAGGGGGACCCCATGAAGTTCGTGTCC
>JASFQI010000175.1:0-9935 GCA_050115555.1 Desulfobacteraceae bacterium | reverse complement strand
GCGCAGGGCGTGGAGGACCTTATGGCGCGGGTCCGTAAGGAGATGCAGGGCCGGTCCGATTTGTCTCTCAATTGATCAGGCTCTGCGCGGGGGCGGGAATGCGGCCGCCGAGATGGATGAAGCCGCTCGACGATTCGGGAGAGCGAAGGGCGATGATCGTGGCTTCCCCAAGAAGGCCTCCGAAAAAGGCCTTGTCCCCGGCCTTCTTCCCGGGCACAGGAATGAGGCGGGCCGCCGTGGTTTTGCGGTTGATGACCCCGATGGCCATCTCGTCCGCAACAATCGCAGCGATGGTCTCCGCCGATACGTCGCCGGGAAGGGCGACCATGTCCAGGCCGACCGAGCAGACGCTCGTCATGGCCTCCAGCTTCTCCAGGGAAAGGTATCCCTTGCGGGCAGCCTCCGAGATGTTGAGGTCCTCGCTTACCGGGATGAACGCCCCGCTCAATCCTCCGACGTGGGAGCTGGCAAACGCGCCCCCTTTTTTCACCGCATCGTTCAGGAGTGCCAGGACGGCGGTGGAGCCCGGCACACCGATGCTCTCAAGCCCCATGCTTTGAAAAATCTCGCCGACGCTGTCGCCCACGTTGGGCGTCGGGGCCAGGGAAAGATCCACCACTCCGAAAGGAACATTCAGGTTCGCGGCCACCTCGGTCCCGATGAGCTCTCCCACACGCGTCACCTTGAACGCGGTTCGCTTGATGATTTCCGAGAGGCGACCCAGATCGAGCGCCGGGTCGGCCTGCCGGGAGCGCTCGATGGCGTTCTTCACCACGCCAGGCCCGCTGACCCCTACGTTGATTACGGCATCCGGTTCTCCGACACCGAGGTAGGCTCCAGCCATGAAGGGCACGTCCTGAGGGATGTTGGCAAAAACGCCGAGCTTTGCGCATGCGAGTCCATCCGCCGATGCCGTGAGCCGCGCTGCCTCCTTGACGGTCCTACCCATGAGGAGGACCCCGTCCATGTTGATCCCAGCGGCCGTGGAGGCCACGTTGACCGAGGCACAGATTCGCTCGGTTTCGGCCAGGGCCTCGGGGATTGCCTCGATCAGGGCGCGGTCCCCAGGGGCGAATCCCTTTTCCACCAGAGCGCTGAATCCGCCGATGAAGTCCACCCCCACCTCGCGGGCGGCCTCGTCGAGGGTCCCGGCGATCCGGACCATCGGATCGGACGAAAACGGGGCCCCTGCCACGGCGATCGGGCTGACAGCGATCCTCTTGTTGACCACGGGAATGCCGTACTTGTCCCCGACCTCGTCACAGGTTCGGACCAGGTCCCGGCCCAGCGTGCATATTTTCCGGTGGATGTTTTTTCGGAAACGATCCGGATCGTGGCTGGCGCAATCCAGCAGGCTGACACCCAGGGTCACGGTGCGCACGTCAAGGTGCTCGCTGCGGAGCATCTGGAGCGTGGACAGGACTTCACGATCAGTCAGCATGGAGTGTTCCTCGGTGGAATTAGATTCGGTGAAGGGCCTCGAAGATGTCCCGGTGCTGGAGGCTGAGGGTCAATCCCAGCTCCTCGGCCCGTTTTCTCAGCGCAAGGCGGAAGCCCTGGGGATCGGTATCCGGAGGCACGTCCACCTCGTAGATCATGGTGTTTCGATGGGGGTCGTCCCCGCCTCGAAATGCCGCCTTCAATTGGGTGATGTTCACTTCGAACCGGGCCATGACCTCAGTGATGCCGGCTACCAGGCCGAGCCGGTCGGGGCCGGTGGTCACTACGACAAAGGGCTCGCTCTCCGTTCCAGCACCGGGGGGTGTCGAGGCGTTCAGGGATTTCAGCATCACGTGAAGGTCGAGAGGATCAAGGGCCCTGCCAAGGGCTTGTCTCAGGTCCTCGAGTGGGGTTTGATCCGGCACGGATGCAATCACTATGCCCACGAACTCCCCCTGAAGAATGGTCTGGCTCACGTCTTCCACATTGCATCCGTAGTCCATCAGGACGCTGGAAACCGCCGCCACGATGCCCGGGCGATCCGTGCCCAGAACGGATAGGACCACCTTCTCCATGAAATCCCCTCTTGCCTTAGCGCAACGTTTCGTCATAAAGGATCCCTGGTACTAAGAATAATCGTCCAGGATCCACGATTGTTGGAATTTGCATTTTTCGGGATCGAAATCGCTATCGGGATCGAAATCGGCTTTTTGGGTCCAAGTGGCGTGCTTCTTCGATTTCGATCCCGATCCCGATAGCGATTTGGATAACCCAAGGAACAAGAGAAGTCTAGAGGAGCGGTCGGGGGCTGTCAACCGAAGAGGTCTACCGAAGAAGTCTGCCGGTGTAACAAATGCATGGAATACTCGGTCCTGAGAAAGGGTTCACCTTTCAAAACGTCCGATTTTTTCGAAATCCAAATCGCTATCGGGATCGAAATCGTTTTCCTGAAGCGGTAAGCGGTCGGTTTTGGTATCTGCACGTGCCGTCTCGTTCTCGATTTCGATTTGGATCATCCGAGCCAATCGAAAGGGGCTGAACAAGGAATCCGGCCATCCCGAGGAAGACTGTTTCCGGCAGTTGAAAATTCATTGGAAAGGGGTATGATGGGGGCCGTGACGTTGTGGTTTGCAGGAGGCATGGTACAGGAACGATTCGGCAGGAGAGGATGCATGAAACGCATTGGAAGGCTTCATGTACTCACGGACACGGTGCTCCAGGACCGGTTTTCCCATCTGGAACTCGCTCGAATGGCCGTGGAAGGCGGTGCGGACGTGATCCAGTTTCGACAGAAGCAGGGCTCTACGCGCGATATGATCGAGACCGCTCGAGGGATGAAGCGTATCTGCGAGGAAGGCGGGGCGGTCTTTGTGGTCAATGACCGGGTGGACGTGGCCCTGGCCTCGGAGGCCCATGGCGTTCATCTGGGTCAGGACGACTTTCCTATTCCCCTGGCCCGGGATCTCCTGGGCCCGGATTGCATCATCGGGGGCTCAGCGGCCACGCCGGAGGAAGCATGGACCTGTCTGGAAGCAGGGGCGGATTACGTGGGGTTCGGTCCGGTCTATCCCACATCGAGCAAAGACGATGCCGGTCCGGTGAGCGGCCTGGATGTCCTCAAGGAGATCGTGGACACGTTGTCCATTCCGATCGTGGCCATCGGGGGAATCACTGCGGAAAACGCCGCCGCCGTCATGAAAGCCGGGGCGTATGGGGTGGCCGTCATTTCCTCGGTTTGCTGCCAGGAAGATCCCCGCAAGGCCGCTGGTGAGATCCTGGATCGGATTCGAGAAGCGGAAGACAGGAGGTCTTAGTGGAAACCCTTGAGAGCATCGGGGAGTTCGGGCTTATTCGCCGTATCCGTCACATCCTGGAGACCGAGGGTGTGGAGGGGAGCGGGGTGATTGCAGGGGCCGGGGACGACACGGCGGTCTTTGAACCTCGTCCCGGCTATGACCTCCTGGTCACGTGCGATGCCATGGTGGAAGGGCGCCACTACCTGGCAGGCACCATGGAACCGATCGATCTGGGGCGTCGTGCCATGGTCATGAACATCAGCGACATCGGCGCCATGGGGGGATGGCCGAGGTGGGCGGTCGTCTCTCTGGGGCTTGCGGACGATTCCCCGGTGGAGGGTGTGGAAGCGCTGACAAGGGGCTTCCTGGAGGAGCTGAACCCTCTGAATGCGGTCGTGGCAGGCGGGAACATCACCAAGGCGGTCGGGGGGGCCTTTATTGACATTACGTTGATCGGGGATGTGGAAACCGGTTTCAAGGTCTTGCGCTCCGGAGCCCGTCCCGGTGATGCCATTCTTGTGACCGGGTTTCCGGGTCAGGCGGCAGTCGGCCTCCAGTGTCTGACGGAGGGCCGGGACAAGAAATCGCCGGACGCGCAGCCGCTGGTCAATGCCTACCTGAGGCCGGGGCACCGGGCCAGGGAAGGACAGGCTGCAGCACGGACCGGCCGGGTCCACGCTATGATCGATATCAGCGACGGGTTTCTCGGGGATTTGGCGCACATCTGCGAAGAGAGCCGGGTTGGTGCGGAGGTTCTGGAAAAGGCCTTGCCGGTGAGCCGGCCCCTCCGACGCATGGCCGATCAAAGAGGTCGCGCTCCGGGAGACATGGTGATGGCAGCCAGCGACGACTACGAGCTGATCCTGACGTGCGCGCCTGAGGACGTGGAGAACGTGAAGAGTGCGGTTTTCGGTGTGGCCGGTGCGGCGGTCACCGAGGTGGGTCGGATGACCCCGGAGGCCGGACGGTTCGAGGTGGTGCACATCGACGGGTCGCGGTCGGATGCGACCGCAAAGGGGTGGGACCACTTTGCGCGATCTTGAGGGCCAGGAAAGATCGATCTCTCTCAAAGAAGCAAAGGCGCCAAGGGAAAATCATTGAAAAGCGCGTTCCCAATCTCCCCACAGTCCCATTAAATGCGAGCGGAGAACGCGCGAGCGCTTTCAGTTTCGTCTTTGGCGTCTTTGCGAGAGACAAAATCAGTTTGCAGTTCATCCTCTACCTGGAAAGGGCGGAGCGACAGCGGAAAAACAAAGGAGGATCTCGTGACGGAACCTTGGGCAGAAAATACAGCAAAGAACCTGGAAGCCATGCGCCGGGGCTGTCCCCTGGTGCACAACATCACAAACTATGTGGTGATGAACGTCACAGCGAACGCCCTTCTGGCGGCGGGGGCCTCGCCGGTCATGGCCCATGCCGTGGATGAGGTCGAGGAGATGGTTTCTCTGGCTGGTGCTCTGGTGCTCAACATCGGCACGCTGAGCCTTCCCTGGGTCGACGCCATGCTGAGGGCGGGGCGCCGCGCCAACGAGCGCAACGTCCCGGTGATCCTGGATCCCGTGGGGGCGGGGGCCACCAACTTTCGAACCTACACGGCGCGACGCCTGCTGGGCGAGGTCGAGATCCGTGTGGTACGGGGAAATCCTTCCGAAGTGCTTTCCCTGGCTCAGAGGACATCCGCTACCAAGGGGGTCGATTCGGTGCACGGCGTGCAGGAGGCCGCGGAGGTGGCCGCGGCCCTGGCGGAAAGGCTGGGCTTCACCGTGGCCATCACCGGGGAGGAGGACTTTGTGACGAACGGGGACCGGTCCTGCTGGATTGCGAACGGGCATCCCCTCATGGGAAAGCTGACCGGGAGCGGATGCACGGCCACGGCCCTGATCGGGGCCTTTCTGGCCGTGGAGGAAGATCCGGTGGCAGCCTCGGCCGGGGCCCTGGCCTATTTTGGGGTTGCCGGAGAAAAGGCCGCGGAAACGGCGGACGCACCGGGAAGCTACCAGGTCGCGCTCCTGGACGCGCTTTACCGGTTGACGCCCGAGGAGCTGAAGACCGGCGCGAGAATGCGCTCCTGAGCGCGAAGCCATGCGAAGCTCCATGCACACGACGGTGCATCCGGAGCGACATTGATTTGTTGAGATTTTGGAATGAAAAAGGCGCCGGTCCCGGCGATGCGGGACCGGCGCCTTTGCATGATCAGCCCTTGATGATCCTTGGAATCATCATGTGGTTCTGGGGGCAGAGGGAGATGGGGTTCTGGTAGGCGCAGCCGGCAAAGGCCTGGATGTACTTCCGGATCTCCGGGAAGGAGACCACCTCGTCCACGAAACCGCGGTTTGCGCAGTAGACGGGACGGGACTTGTCATAGTACTCCTGGGCCAGCTGGTTCATCTTGTCGATGACCGGCTGTAGCGGACGATCCGCATCCTTTTCCTTGACCAGACGTCTGGAAAAGGAGGCCGCCGCCGCGGTCTCGCCGTGCATCACGTAGATCTCCGTAGTGGGGGTCCCCAGGGTAAAGGCATTGTG
Source organism: Desulfobacteraceae bacterium (assembly GCA_050115555.1). Taxonomy (GTDB): domain Bacteria; phylum Desulfobacterota; class DSM-4660; order Desulfatiglandales; family HGW-15; genus JASFQI01. The sequence continues at coordinate 4,173 of JASFQI010000175.1, read as the reverse complement.
ATTGTTCGCTGTGGGACCGCCCATGATGTAGTGCGCGGCTGCCGTGCCCTTGCGAAGCACGATGCAGATCTGGGGCACGTCCGTCTGCTCGATGGAGTAGATCAGGGACTGGCCCAGGCCCAGCAGCTCGGCCTTCTCTGCGATGTCGCCCACGTCGATGCCGGACGTATCCTGGAACCAGACAATAGGCACACGGTCGCGCCCGCAGAGGGTCACGAACTCGTTCATCTTGATGAGGCCCTGACGATAAAGCTTGCCGCCGATACCCATGTACTGGCCCTCGGCGTAATCGGGGTACTTGGCGCCCAGGAAACCCTGCCGGTTTCCGATGAAGCCCACGAGGTACCCGTCCACCTTGGCAAGGCCGGTGTAGACCTCCGGGCCGTAGTCCGGCCGGAACTCGAGGTGCTCGCTGTTGTCGAAGATGCGGGCGAGCACCTCGTCGAAGTTGTAGCTCCGTTTCTGGTTGAACGCTACCAGTCGGTTCAGCTCGTCCCCGGCGAACTTGGGCTCCTTGGGTTCGTCCACGCGGAAGAACGCCGGGTCATACGCCGGCGCCATGTCCACGTACTTCTTGAGGGCGTCGAGCACGCCTTCTTCGCTTTCATACACTTCCTTGAAAAAGCCGGTCTCATTGTAGTGGATGGGCACACTGCCCGGGGGCACCTGCTTGAAGTGGCGTGTGGCCTCGATGAGCTGCTCCGCGCCTTCCTCGTCGAAAGAGCCCTTGGGGCTCATCCCTCCCACGATGCCTCCGCCGCCCACGGCAATGTTGGCCTTTTCGTGGGCGATCAGGATGGTGGGGCTGATGCCCTGGTACCCGCCGCCTGCGGGATTGGTTCCGTAAATGCCTGCAATGATGGGGACCCCGAGCTTTTCGAGCTCGGCGTGACGGAAAAAGGTAGTCCCGTTTCCTCGGCGGTTGGCATACACTTCTTCCTGCTCAGGAAGCTTCACACCGCTGCAGTTGACGATCCAGACCAGGGGCACATGAAGCCTTTTGGCCATGTCTGTGACGCGGAGCTGGTTGTCGGCCTGCCCTGCGATCCAGGCCCCGGCCATGACCTTGTTGTCAAACCCGATCACCACGACCCACTTGCCGTTGATCTTGGCCAGGCCGTCGATCACGCCGGTGGTCCCTTCCTCGTTGGACTGGGGGTTGTACAGGGTGTGCAGGGGACACCAGGTGCCCGGATCGATGAGGTAATCGATGCGTTCCCAAACAGTCATCTGGCCGCGTTTCTTGATTTTCTCCGCGGGGATGCCCGCATTCTTCACGGCCTCGACGGCATCGGCGACCTTTTTTTCGACTTCCTGAATCTGCTGAACATTCTCCTCTGCATCGGCAATCTGCTTGTCTGTCATCGCCTTGCCGATGGGGTTCATGTTTTGAAAATACGGTTTCATCTCGCCTCCTTATGTACGCAAAATGACCACACCCTTCAGGGGTGCGGGAGTGGATCGATATCCCTTTCTCCAGCGCTGGGAGCAAGGGGGCCTGTCCCGCGGAGGATGCCTCCGGGGCCGGGACAGGGCTCAGGACAACCCTGCGCGCGTTTCTAGCGGTTCGCCTTTCGAATCCCGAGCTGATCCAGGGCAATGATCCACTTGCAAATGTTGCTGGAGCCTTCCACCATCTGATAGGTGGGGGCGTCACGATAGTACCGGGCCACGGGGTACTCGGTGGAGTATCCATAAGCGCCCAGGATCTTCATTGCCACGTGGGAGGCCTTCACAGCGATCTCGCCGGCCAGGTACTTGGCATGGGCCACCTCGAGGGTGTTTCCCAGGTTGCCCTGGTCCTTCTGCCAGGCCGCCTTGTACACCATCAGGCGGGCGGCCTCGATCTCCGTGGCGATCTGCGCGATGAGGTCCTGGTTCATCTGGAACTGACCGATGGGCTTTCCGAACTGTTCGCGCTCCATGGCATAGGTGGTGACCGTGTCCAGGCAGGCCTGGGCCAGGCCTACACCGCCGGCTGCGGCCGAGAGACGGGTCTGATTCAGCGAGCCGAACACGATTTTGGTCCCGTCGCCAGGCTTGCCCAGGATGTTCTCCTTGGGAACCTGGGTGTCCTCGAGAATGATTTCGCCGGTGGGCGCGGAGCGGGAACCCATCTTGTCCAGATCTGTGGTGGTCACGCCGTTGAAGTTCTTGGGCTCGATCACAAAGGCGGAAAGCCCCTTGCTTTTGGCCTCCCGGTCCGTGTACGCGTAGAAGATGACGGCATCGGCCGCGGTGGAGTTGGAGATCCAGGTCTTGTATCCGTTCAGGAGCCAGTGGTCCCCCTTGTCCTCGGCCGTGGACTTCAGGGCCATGACGTCGGAGCCCGCGTTGGGTTCCGTGATGCCGAACGCCCCGAGGTATTCGCCGTTCACCAGCTTTTCAATGTACTTTTTCTTGGCTTCTTCTGTGCCGTACTTATAAATGGTGTAGGCGCATCCGAGCGTGGACATGTTCACCTGAACGCGCAGCGAGCTCGAGGCCCGGGCGATCTCTTCGGTCAGGATCATGGCGGCGAGCCATCCCATCTCGTTTCCGCCATACTCCTCGGGAATAACCGTTCCGAAGAAACCCAGCTCCGCCATGGGCTTGTGGGCCTCCTCATACGGGAAGTAGTGCTTCTCGTCCCACTCATCTGCAAAAGGGGCGATCTTCTCAGCCGCAAAATCCTGCGCCATGTCGCGCAACATTTGAAGTTCTTCGCTTAATGCAAAATCCATGAAAAATCCTCCTCTCTACAATGCCGATACGATTCCGACTCTCAGGGAGTGTGCGATATAAAGTTGTGAAATATAGTACATAGTCCGGGGCGAAGCAACAAAATAATCGAGCGAGGATCCACGCGGCCGGGACGGAGACGGCGTTGTAGAAATGCATGGAATCGTGCTATGATAAAAATTTAAGGCCTTTGAGAAATACACAGTTACTTCGTGCACTTCGAGATTTCCTTGGTGAAGCCCAGAGCTCTTCCACTCCATCCGGAAGAGGTCTCGTGCCAACGCATTCCTGGCCATGGAAAGGAGGGTTTGCCATGCAGGTGAAACAAGTGGACCTGACCCGGGGCGTGGACCCGGAATTCGCCAAACGGCTGAGGAAGCTCTCTACAAAGGAGACGCACGAGACCGGGACGGTTCTGTTTCGTCGGGGAGATCCGGCCGCGTTCGCGTATCTCCTGCTCATGGGAAGGGTTCGGTTGACCCTCGGTGAAACCGGGCACGTGGTTCAAGAGATCAACCGGGCCGGGACCACGTTCGGCTGGTCCAGCCTGGCCGGCAGGGCCACCTACTCGGCCTCGGCCGCGTGCGTGGAGCCCACCACCGTGCTCAAGCTTGATCGCCGGGACTTCCAGGTCCTTGCAGCGGAGGACCCGAAAAACGCCATGATCTACTACAAACGGCTGGCCGAAGTTCTGGGCGACCGCTTGATTGAAAGCTACGAGCGGTACGAGAAGCTGTTCAGGGGCGAGACCAGGGTGTAAGAGCCGGGATCCCGTCCAACGAGAAGAGGGCTTTTCATGAGTATTCGGGCAAACGAGGACCCTTCCGGCAAGCTGGCTCAGATCCTCGACGTCATGGAGGACGGTGTGTACGTCATCCGGGAGGATATGACGGTGGAATACATGAACCGCGCCATGGCCCGGGGCCCGAAACCCGGTGTCGGCCGGCTTTGTTACGAGGCGATCTTCGGGAGGGATACGGCGTGCCCCTGGTGTCGGGCGAACGAGGTGTTTGCAGGGAACGAGATCCGCCGGGAGCATCGCATTCCAGGACTGGAGCGGACCTACGACATCCTGGAATACCCCGTTCGAAACCCGGAAGGCAGCATATCCAAGGTCAGCATCTACCGGGACATCACCAAGAGGAAGACGCGCGAACGGACCATTCGAGCCAGCCAGGAGGACTACACGCGGCTCTTCGAGCACGTGGGCGTCGGGGTGTACATCAGCAGCAAGGGAGGACGGTTTCTCAACGCCAATGTGGCCTTACTCGACATGCTGGGATACGCGAGCAAGGAAGAGTTTCTGAAAATCGACATCACCGAGGACCTTTACCTTCGGGCGTCGGATCGGCGTAAGTTCCAGGAAATGATCGAGCGGGACGGACGCGTGATCGACTACGAGGTCGAGTTCAAGCGAAAGGACGGGACCCCGGTTCCCGTGCTGCTCACGAG
>JASFQI010000174.1:0-9953 GCA_050115555.1 Desulfobacteraceae bacterium | reverse complement strand
GCATGGAGCCACTGCGATTCTGGTGTGTCGAGTGATGTTGACCTCCTGCTCAAACGAGGATGCGGGGCGAAGATCTCTTCAGCGGTCAACAAACCCTAGTGCCCCATGAAAACCGTCAGAACAAACGACACCGGGTCGTCCTGCACTCTTTACCTCTCCGGCAACGAGGCCGTGGCGGAAGGCGCCATTGCCGCGGGGTGCAGATACTATGCAGGGTATCCCATCACCCCCTCGAGCGACATCATGGAACGGATGGCCGACCGTCTCGACCAGGTCGGCGGGGTCTTCGCCCAAATGGAGGACGAAATCGCCTCCATCTGCTCGGTGATCGGCGCGGTCTGGTCCGGCGCTCGGGCCATGACCGCGACCTCGGGTCCCGGCTTCAGCCTCATGCAGGAGGCCATAGGGTATGCCGCCATCACCGAGACCCCTCTCGTGATCGCCGACATTCAGCGGGCCGGGCCGGGCACGGGACAGGCCACCCGCGTGGGAAGCGGAGATCACATGCAGTCCAAGTGGGGTTCTCACGGGGACTACCAGGTGATCACCCTGAGCCCCTGGTCCGTACAGGAGATGTACGACCTTACCGTCGAGGCCTTCAACCTGGCCGACCGTTACCGCGTGCCCGTGTTCCTGATGGCGGAAGAGGCCGTGGGCCACCTGCGGGAGCGAGTGGATGTCCTTCTCGAAGTGCCCCGGTTCCATCGGGAAAAACGAGCCGGAGCGCCCCCGTTCGGAGACACCGGTGCAAACGGGGTCCCTCCCATGCCGGCCTTTGGGGACGGCGAGAACCTCCTGGTCACGGGATCTACCCACGATTCAAGGGGGTTTCGAAAGACGGACGACCCGGATGTGCACGATCAGCTCGTCTCCCGCATCAACGATAAAATCCTGAACGCCCGGCATCGCATCGTTCGCACCGAGGCCCACCACCTTGGGGATGCCCGGATCGGGGTCGTGGCCTATGGATTCACCGCGAGAAGCGCCCTTTTCGCAGTCGAGCACCTTCGAAAGCAAGGTATCCGGGTGGGTCTCCTTCGGCTGGGGACGATTTGGCCCTTTTCAGAAGAGGCGATTCGCAGCCTGGGCGATAAGGTGGACTGCATCTTCGTTCCGGAAATGAACCGGGGACAGATCGCAGGGGAGGTTCAGAAGTTCGCATCGTGCGAAGTGGTCCCGTTCGGTCAAACCAACGGGGAGATCGTCCATCCCTTCCGCATCGAGGCGGAGATCCGGAGGTTGCTCTGATGGCCCGCGATCTGGAAAGATACCTGCGGGACGAGATCCAGGCCACCCCCTTCTGCCCTGGATGCGGTCACGGAATCCTCATGAACCAGATCCTCCGGGCCATCGACGCGTCGGGAATTCCCATGGAAGAGATGCTCTTCGTGTCGGGAATCGGGTGTGCGGCATGGATCCCGAGCCCGCACTTCCGCGGGGACACGCTGCACACACTGCACGGGAGAGCCATCCCTTTTGCCACAGGTGCCAAGCTCTTCAACCCCGAGCTTCACACGCTGGTGATCAGCGGGGACGGGGACCTCACCTCTATCGGCGGGAACCACCTCATTCACGCGGCCCGGCGCAACACGGATCTCACGGTGATCTGCGCGAACAACCAGATCTATGGAATGACCGGTGGGCAGGTGGCCTCCACATCCCCGCTGGGCGCCCGCACCGCGACCACGAAACAGGGAAACCCGCACCGTCCTTTTGACCTGTGCGCCCTGGTCCTGGCCGCTGGAGCTCCGTATGTGGCCCGGTACGCGGTCACGCAGCCCCTGTCCTTGATGCAGGCGATTCAGAACGCCCTTCAGGTGGAAGGGTTCGCGTTCGTGGAAGCGCTCTCCCCCTGCCCCACCCAGTACGGCCGACGGAACCGGTTCGACGCCCCGGCGGCCATGCTTAGCTCGCTCATGGAACAATGCGTGACGAGGGAGGAGGCCGAAAGCATGAGCCCGGGGGAACTTAAGGGAAAAATCGTGACCGGCGAGTTTTCATGAAGAGGGTTCAAGGGTTCAAGGGGCGAGGGGTCAAGGGGCCAATGGAAGAGGAAAACACAGGAGGCTGGAGAGCTGAGACGGCTTCGATAGGATAACCTTTGAGCAAAAGACCCCCACAACGACGCGTCACTCAGATCCGCATCGGCGGCTTCGGAGGCCAGGGCGTAGTCCTTGCCGGAACCCTTCTGGGCCACGCCGCGGTCCGGGACGGCCTATGGGTCTCTGGATCCAATGCGTACGGAGCCCAGGCCCGGGGCGGCGCGGCGCGAAGCGAGGTCGTGATATCCAGCAATCCGATCTCCTTTCCCCATGTACTTCGTGCGGACATCCTCGCCGTGCTGAGCCAGAGCGCGTACGACGTGTTTTCTCAAAACCTTGCCGAACAAGGCGCCGTCGTTCTTCACGACGCGACCCTGGTCGCTCCGAGGGCCCTGGACGGGGTACGCCAGATCCCGGTCCCGGCAACGGAAACGGCCGTATCCGAGTTCGGGGATTCCCAGGTGGCCAACATCGTCCTGCTCGGGGCCACGGTTTTGCTGACCGGCGTGGTGAGCGCAGAGGCACTGGAGCAGACCATTCGAGAACAGGTGGATCCCCGATTCCTGGATCTAAACCTAAGGGCCCTGGCAAGGGGACTCACGATCCTGGGGAAAAAACAGGATGAAGGTTAAAGGAAAAAGGAGAAAGGAGAATCCTCTTGGCCGTTGAGGGACGCACGCATCGCCCGGTCGTGGATGCCCTGGTCTGCGGTGCCTGCTCGATCTGTGTTCGGGGGTGTCCGGCGGAGCTCATGCCGGAAATGCGCACGGAATCGGACTCCCTTCGGGGAGCCGTGTACCAGGCCCGACCTCCCCAAGCCGGACCACGCGGTTCCCGACGAGCCGACATCCCCCCCTGTCAAGCGGCCTGCCCCCTGGACCAGGACGTGCCGGGATATGTGCGGCTCCTGTCCGAGGGACGAATCCAGGAAGCCCTGGATCGGATTCTCGAGGCCAATCCCCTGCCCGCGGTGTGCGGACACGTCTGCACCCGACCGTGCGAGAGGGCCTGCACGCGGGGGAGTCTGGACAGCCCGGTCCCCGTTCGAGCCTTGAAAGAGGCGGCCGCCCGGATCGGCCGCGCCCCGGCCCCGCATTCGATCCCCTCTCAAAAAAGCGGTGTTGATGTGGCCGTGGTCGGATCCGGCCCTGCCGGCCTGAGTGCAGCCCGAGATTTGGCCCTTCAAGGATTACGTGTACAGGTCCTGGAGTTGAACGACCGACCGGGAGGCATGCTCTCCTGGGCCATCCCGGCCTTCCGCCTGCCCCTGGAGGCCCTGGAAGCGGATGTGGCGCGCATTCAGTCCCTGGGTGTAGACATCCGCACCGGCATCCGGTTCGGGAACGACATCACGTGGGAAGACCTCCGGCGGGAGGGCATTCGAGCGCTGCTCCTGGCGACAGGCACCATGAAAGGCGTTCGGTTGGGCATCCCAGGGGAAAAAAGCCCAGGAGTTCATGATGCCCTGGCATTTCTTCGCCTCGTGAGCCGGGACAACGGCTCCCCTCCGGGCGAGCGCGTGCTGGTCGTGGGTGGTGGAAATGCCGCCCTGGATGCGGCGCGAACCGCCCTGCGGCTCGGATCCAAGAGCGTGAGCATTGTGTACCGAAGGGGACGAGACGAGATGCCCGCTGACCCGGCCGAGGTCCGGGAGGCCGAGCGCGAGGGAGTATCCTTTCGTTTTCTCACCGCACCGATGCGTGTGGCAATGTCCGAGGAGGGCCGCATGAAAGGCCTCACATGCGTCCGCATCGAGCTCAGGGAATCGGGTGCGGACCGTCGACCCCAGCCTGTTCCACTGCCCGGTACCGAGCATGAGATCGCGGCGGATGCCCTGATCATGGCCGTGGGGCAGGTTCCGGACCCCGCACCCCTGATCCGAGGGCTCTCCCCCGAGGATCAGCAGCGGTTCCGGCCCGATCCTGTGAGCCTTGAGACGTCGTGCAAAGGGGTATTTTCGGCCGGAGACTTTGTCCACGGATCCACAACCGTGGTGGAGGCCATGGCAAGCGGCAAACGGGCTGCGCATGCGATCACCGCCTACCTCCATGGTTTAGCGGCACAGGAGACCTGAGTATGCCATCCTCGCAGCACGCCTTCCTCACATGCCGCCCGGCGGAGAACCTTCCTTCGGGTTGGGACAGGGCCACTCCCCTCACCGAGGAACATGTCCCTTTGGAGGCCTCCCGCTGCCTGAGCCTCCTTTCCTGCGACAGCTGCGACCTGTGCCGGCTGTTCTGCCCGGACCTGTGTATCACCCGCAACCCAGAGACCGGCCGGATCGAGATCGACTACGACTACTGCAAGGGGTGCGGCATCTGCGCCCTTGTGTGTCCCAAGGGGGCCATTCGCATGGAATTGGAGGCGTAAGGCCTGGCAACGCTCTATGATCGTCTACCTCAAACTGGTTTTGACCGCCGTGTTCTGGGGCGGCACCTTTGTAGCCGGCCGCATCGTTGCCCGGGAGTTGGGACCCTTTTCCGCGGCCTTTTTGAGGTTCCTCACGGCGTCGATCTGCTTGGTCCTGTTCACCTGGAAGGCAGAGGGCAGGATCCCCCTGCCGGAAAAACGCCTGTTTCCGTACCTGACCCTCCTGGGGCTCACGGGTGTCTTCTCTTACAACGTCTTTTTCTTCATGGGGCTCGAGCGGATCGAGGCAAGCAGGGCCTCCCTCATCATTGCAAACAACCCGGTATTCATCACCCTGTTCTCGGCCCTGATCTTTCGAGACCGTCTCCGGCCCTTGGCCGTTTTAGGCATTCTCCTCTCCGTGACAGGGGCGGCAGTGGTCATCTCCCGCGGAGACCTCGACTACGTACTTCAGGGGGGAGTGGGGCTCGGCGAACTCTTCATCTTCTGCTGCGTGCTGAGCTGGGTCGCGTACTCCCTGGTGGGCAAGGTCGTCCTGGCCACTCTCTCCCCGCTTACCGCCGTGACCTGGGCATCGCTCATCGGCATGACCGCCCTGGCCCTTCCCGCCTGCCTGGAAGGGCTTCCGCACAAGATTTTCGATTACGGGTCCGCCAGCTGGGTGGGGATCCTTTATCTGGGTGTTTTCGGCACCGTGCTGGGGTTTGTGTGGTACTACCGCGGAATACGAGAGATCGGTCCTGCACGGGCGAGCCAGTTCATCAACCTGGTTCCGGTGAGCGCCATCCTGCTCGCCGCCGTGATCCTGGACGAACCCCTGAGCCTCTCCCTCGTGACCGGCGCAGTCCTCGTGCTCACCGGCATCACCCTGACGAACCGCTCTTCCTCCCGCTCGGTGAAAGCACGCCGCACATCCTGAACCCGGCACGGGCTTCACCACGAAGCACACGAAGTTCACGAAGAAAACCCTCAAGCTTCACTTAAAGGAAACTCTGCAACGGAATGAAAGGTGATGGCTTGCGCGTCCCGCCCTTTGGGCGGGAACAAGGAATCCCGCGGCGTGACGCAGAGATTGAGGAAAATAACCATTTCTGGACGGAAACATCAGTGGAGGATCTGACTGAGAAACAACTTGGTCCGGTCATGCTGAGGGTTGTTGAAAAACTCCTCGGGCGAGTTCCCTTCCACGATCTGGCCGAAGTCCATGAAGAGCACGCGGTGGGCCACACTTCGGGCGAATCCCATCTCGTGGGTCACCACGATCATGGTCATGCCTTCCCGGGCGAGCTCGATCATCACGTCCAGGACCTCCTTGATCATCTCAGGGTCCAGAGCGGAGGTGGGCTCGTCAAAAAGCATGAGCTTGGGCTTCATACAGAGGCTGCGCGCAATGGCCACCCGCTGCTGCTGGCCACCTGAGAGCTGCCCGGGGAACTTTCGGGCCTGCTCCGCGATCTGTACCTTCTCCAGGTAGTACATGGCCGTTTCCTCGGCCTCCCTCCGGGGGACCTTGCGCACCCAGACCGGGCCGAGGGTAAGGTTGTCGAGGATGGTCAAATGGGGGAACAGGTTGAAGTGCTGGAACACCATGCCCACCTCGGCACGGACCTTCTCGATCTTCTTGATGTTGTTCGTGAGCTCCATTCCGTCCACGATGATCTTCCCGCGCTGGTGCTCCTCCAGGCGGTTGATGCATCGGATCAGGGTGGACTTCCCGGAACCGGACGGGCCGCACACCACGATCCGTTCCTGCTTGTGCACCGTCAGATTGATGCCTCGAAGCACGTGAAAGTCCCCGAACCACTTGTGCAGATCGGTCATTTCCACGATCGCCTCGCTGGACGGCTTGGTGACGTTGTCGCCCGGCTCCTGTTCGCTCATGGTCTGTTCCTCTTTCATGGTCTTCCTTTTTCCTGAATCCTTGATCCTTTTTCCTGGGGTCAATCCGTCTTCAGCTCCCGCTCCAAGCGCCGGCTGTAATGGGACATGGAAAAGCACCCCAGAAAGTAAAGAAGCGCCACGAAGATGTAGGCCTCTCGGCTGAACCCCAGCCACTCGGGATCCGAGATGACCGACTTGGTCGTCTTGAGCACGTCGAAAAGCGCGATGATCACCACCAGGGAGGTGTCCTTGAATGCAGAGATCAGAATGCTCACGGTGGGGGGAATCACGATCTTGAGCGCCTGGGGCAGGATGACGAGGCGCATGGTCTGATAGTAGTTGAGCCCCATGGAATCGGCCGCCTCGTACTGGCCCCGGCTCATGCCCTGTAGACCGCCCCGGACCACCTCTGCAATGTAAGCCGCCGTAAAGAGGATGATCGCGGCCTGGGCCCGAAGGATCTTGTTGATGGTCACCCCTTCGGGAAGAAACAGCGGAAAGATGATCGCGGACATGAAAAGCAGGCTGATCAGTGGAACCCCGCGAATCGCCTCGATGTACACGATACAGAGCCACCGGACGCCCGGCATGGTGGACTGCCTGCCCAGGGCGAGAACGACGCCCAGCGGATACGCAGCGGCCAGTCCGAACACCGAGAGAAGAAGCGTCAGAGGCAGCCCGCCCCACTTGGTGCTGTCCACGGGCGCCAGCCCGAAAAGCCCACCCCTCATGAGGAGGCCCATGGCGAAAAGGCCCAGAATCCAGGCGTAAAGCAGGCTCTTCTTCCAGTGGGTGCGGTCCTGGCTGTAGTAGAGAAGCCCGAACAGTATGAACATGGCGATGAGCGGTCGCCACTGTAACTCGTAAGGGAAGAATCCGAACAATATGAACCGGATGTTCTCCGTAATCACGGACCAGCAGGCACCGTCCGCCGATCGGCAGGCCTCACTCCCAGCGGTCCAGACCGCGTCCAGGAAGAGCCACCCAACCATGGGGGGAACCACCTCCCACAGGAACCAGAGGGTGGCCACGGTCAGGGCGGAGTTGAACCACCCGTTAAACAGGTTGGCCCGCACCCAGCCCAGGACCCCCACGTTGGTGACCGGAGGTTTCAGCGCGCCGGATTTTGGGCTGTAGGGGGTCTCCTGCATATTTCCACTCATCGCTCCACCAGGGCGGCCCGCTTGTTGTACCAGTTCATGAACGCCGATGTGGACAGGCTGAAGATCAGGTACACGGTCATGATCATGGCCACCCCCTCGATGGCCTGGCCGGTCTGGTTGATGGTCGTGTTGGCCACGGAAACGAAGTCCGGGTACCCGATGGCCACGGCCAGAGAGCTGTTCTTGGTGAGGTTGAGCATCTGGCTCGTGAGCGGCGGAATGATTACCCGAAGGGCCTGGGGCAGAATCACCAGGTTGAGCACCATAGTGGGCCGAAGGCCGATGCTCATGGCAGCCTCGGTCTGCCCCTTGCTCACGGACTGGATCCCGGCCCGTACGACCTCGGCCACGAACGCGGCCGTGTAAAGCACAAGCCCCATGACGACCGCGAAGAACTCGGGACTCATCGTGAGCCCGCCCTTGAAGTTGAACCCGCGAAGCTCGGGCACATCCAGCGCCGTGGGAGCCCCACCCAGCCACCAGGCCAGAAGGGGGAGCCCCAGAATCAGGACCAGGGACACCCGGAATACAGGAAAGGGTTTGCCGGTCCGGTCCTGTCTCCTGCGAGCCCACCTGCGTATGAACCAGGCCGTCACGCAGGCGACGACAAAAGCCAATCCCATGTAGGCATGTGCAACATGGGCCTCGGGAACCGTGAACATCACTCCGCGGTTGCACAGGAACACGCCGGCCAAGGGATTCAAGGCATGGCGAGGTGAGGGCATGGTCTCGTAGAAGATGGCATACCAGAAGAAGAGCTGCAGGAGCACGGGGATATCCTGCATGACCTCGATGTAGATCGCCGCGATCTTGGAGACGAGCCAGTTGGACGAGAGCCGGGCAATACCGACGATGGTGCCTAGCAGGATAGTGATCAGGTTACCCACAAAGGCCACGAGCAGGGTGTTCAGGGCCCCCACGGCCAGGGCCCGAAGGTAGCTGCTGGCCGCGGAGTAGGGAATCATGGACTCCCCGATCTCGAAGGAGGCCTCTTTTCCCAGAAAGCTCCAGCCCGTAGCGATGGACTGCCGCTCCAGGTTGGCCAGGACATTGGAGATCAGGTAGTAGCCCAGAAGGCCCACCGCGCAAAGGGTTCCGATCTGGAACAGGATCGCGCGTTTTTTGGGATCGAGCCAGAAGGGGACCTTTTCCGAGGTCACATTGCCGGGTGCCGCATCCGCTGGAGTCATGCCGGCTTCCTTACAGGAAGGGTATCCAGGATTCGGTGTGTCCGGGGGTCAGGAAAGGCCCGGCCCGGACAACCCGGGCCGGACAGAGACGAAACCGGCGCGTCGTTCGAACCGCGCGCCCTATCATCGGGGATCATCGGAACGGAGACGCATACATCAGACCGCCCTCGGTCCAAAGGGCGTTCAGCCCGCGCTGGAGCCCGAGCTTGGTGTCGGGACCCACGGTGCGCTCGAAAATCTCGCCGTAGTTACCGACCTGCTTGATCACGTTGAAGAAGCAGTCGTCATCCAGGCCCAGGGCCTTGCCCATGCCCGGGGTCACGCCGAGAAGACGCTTGATCTTGGGGTTTTCGCTCTTGAGCATCTGGTCCACGTTCTTGGATGTGATGCCCAGTTCCTCGGCCTCGATCAGGGCCATGGTCACCCAGTTCACGATATCGTACCATTGATCGTCCCCGTGGCGGACCACCGGGGCCAGGGGCTCCTTGGAGATGATCTCGGGCAGGAGCACATAATCGTCCGGATTCGGAGCCACGGATCGGTGTGCAGCCAGTTGAGAGGCATCAGAGGTCAGGCAGTCGCACCGCCCTGCAAAAAAAGCCTTGTTCAGCTCGGAGGCCTGCTCGATGACCACCGGTTTCCATTCCAGTCCGTTGGCGCGGAAAAAGTCCGCCGCATTCATCTCCGTGGTCGTCCCGGGAAGCACGCAGACCGCAGCGCCACCCAGCTCCTTAGCGCTTTTGATGCCAAGTTTCTTGGGGATCAGGAAGCCCTGACCGTCATAGTAATTTACGTGGCAGAAGTTCAGTCCGTTCGTGGTCTCCCGGGTCAGCGTCTGAGTCGTGTTCCGGCAGAGCACATCGATCTCCTTGCTCTGGAGCGCAGGGAGCCGCTGAACCGCCGTGAGCGCGGTGAACTCCACCTTGGTGGGATCACCGAAGATCGCTACGGCCACGGCCCGGGCCGTGTCCACGTCCAGACCCTTCCACACGCCCTTCTCGTCCGGCATGCTGAAGCCGTAGACGTCCCCGTTCACGCCGGCCTTGATAAATCCTCTCGCCTTCACCGTATCGAGCGTCTCGCCCGCCATGGCCGCACCGGCCGTAACGAACACGATGGCTGTTGCCAGCACCAGGCACAGTTTCAGGGTTCTCATCATTCCCTCCTCTTTGTCATGGTTGACATTGCCTGCCCTGGGAACGGGCAGCCCGATTATTGGTCGGACCTCCAGCACGCGAGTCCGAATGACCGGAATGAAGAGTCTGAATCTAGGCGTGCTCTGCGTCTCGCACAGTCGCCAAAGCGCG
>JASFQI010000173.1:0-9962 GCA_050115555.1 Desulfobacteraceae bacterium | reverse complement strand
TGGTGTCCATCCAGAAATGAGAAAATTTGTTCGAGTTCAAGGAAGGCGAGAATGATAACCGCAGGAATACATAAACGTATTTCGAGGATTATAATTGGAGCCTGACGCCGAAATCGGGCAAATTAGTCCTTTCTGGATGGGCGCTAGATTAGACCAGCTGCTGCCATAATATCCGGAACGCGGTCCTCCTTGCCGATCGCCATGATGTGCACGCCGTCGCACATGCGCTCCTCCTTGACCCTGCGAATCATGCGTCCTGCAATCTCGATCCCCTTGTCCAGCTTTCGGCCCTTGGGTGCGGCGTCCATCTCTTCGATCAGGTCCTGCGGGACCCGGACGCCGGCCACATTCTTGTTCATGAACCGGGCCATGGGGGCCGAGGTGAGCAGGATGATGCCGGCCAGGATCTTCACCGGGAACGCGCGTGCATAGTCCATGAAGGTCTTGAAGCGATCCAGGTCGTAGACCGCCTGGGTCTGAATGAACTCGGCGCCCGCCTCGATTTTCTTCTCGAACTTGATGAGCTGGGGCTCGAGCGGGGTGGCCTCCGGGGTCACGATGGCGCCGGCGCAGAACGAGGGCTGCCCGTCAAGGGCATTCCCCCCAAGGTCCTTGCCCTTTTCCAGGATCCGAATCGCCGCCAGGAGCTGGCTGGAGTCCAGGTCGAACACTCCCTTGGCCTCCTTGTGATCGCCGAGGATCACCGAGTCCCCGGTGAGGCAGAGCACGTTCCCGATTCCCCGCTGGGCCGCAAACAGGAGGTCCGCCTGAAGGGCCAGGCGGTTTCGGTCCCGGCAGGTCATCTGGAGAATGGGCTCCCCTCCCATCTCCCGGACCAGGAGGGCGCCTCCCAGGGAAGGGAAACGCATGACCGAGCTCTGGTGGTCGGTCACATTCATGCCGTCCACCTTGTCCCGAAGCAGCTCGATGTGGTGCGCCATGGTCTCCAGGTTCGTGCCCTTGGGCGGCGCCACCTCGGACGTCACCACGAATTTCCCCGAGTCCAGCGCTTCTTTGAATCGCGATCCCATGCCCGTTTCCCCCTCGCGGTCGATGGATCCCCGCCGGTCTTTGCACCCGTTGCCCTTCAAGTCATTCAGACCCGAGCTCCCTCATGCTTCCTCTTCCATGCCGCGCCACACGCCCGGCATGGGTGCGGACTGGTGATTGCGGGGGCGCTGGAGCGGGCGTATCAGGTCCAGGCGTCCGAGCTCGGCTAATCGATTGTAGATCAGGGTCCACGCGCAGTCGCGCCCGTCGCCGATCTCGCACTTCCCGTCCTGGGTCCCACCGCAGGGCCCGTTCACCAGCCCCTTGTGACACGCCGTCACAGGACAGATGCCCCCGGTCTCCCCCAGGATGCAGCTCCCGCACTGGGTGCAGATCTCGTCGAAACGGCCGACCCCCGCCTCCTTGCCCACAAAGAGCGTGTCCAGGGCGGGAATCACCAGTTTTCCCACCTGCCGCGCAAGGGTCTGTACGCCGAACGCGCAGGACATGATGAGAAGGGCGTCCGACTGATGAAACTGCGCGCCGTACGTCTCCAGGATCTCGCCGGTGAGGTTGTCGCAGGCCACCGGCAGGACCATCTCTCCGGTGATGAGCTTGCCCTTCCCCGCCAGGGACTCGGCCATGGCGCGCACCTCTTCGGCCCCGCCCGTGCGGGTCAGGGTTGCGCACGTTCCGCATCCCACCACGAAGATGCGCGTCAGGCCCTCCAGGAGCCTGTCGATCTCTTCCTCCGGTTTCTGCCGGGTGATGGATCGTATCATGCCTCGTCTCCTCTCCTCTCCCGTTCCAGGTCGCACCGGAGGCACCGCATGGCCTCGTAGCGCGCCTGCTCCTCGTTCAGGCCCTTCTCCACCTCCCGGAAGTCCCGCCGCCTCTGGTCCGCCCGCTCCATGTCGATCTCGGCCCGCGGTTTCGGCTCCTGGGTCTCCTCGTCCAGGGCCAGGCCGGACTCCTCATGCAAATCCGTCTTCTCGTCCAGGATGGACAGCCTTCCCTTCTCCCCGAGGAGGTAGCGATCCACGGCCAGGGCCGCGCGCCTGCCCGAGGCGATGGCCTGAATGACCGTGCTGGGCCCGGTGGTGAAATCCCCGCCGGCAAAGATCCCCGGGATGTTGGTGGACAGACTGTTCTCGTCCACCACCAGGCTGCCCCACAGGGCCCGCTCCAGCTGGGTGTCCTCGGACAGAAACGAGATGTCCGGGGCCTGCCCCACGCTCACGATCACGGCATCCGCCTCCACGGTCTGCGTGGACGTCTCGTCCACGCTCAGGCGGGTGCCTCCTTCCGGATCCAGGACGGTCCGGCTTCGCATGAACTCCATGCCCCGGACCCGCCCGTCCTGGTGAAGGATGCGCCTGGGGGCCCACAGCGGGTTGATGGTCACGCCCTCCTCCAGGGCCTCGTCAATGTCCTTCTTCCACGCGGGCATCTCCTCTATGGTCCTGCGGTAAAAGATCTGCACGTCCTCCGCGCCCACGCGAAGCGCGGTCCGGGCCACGTCCAGGGCCACGTTCCCGCCCCCCAGGACCACGACCTTTCCCTTCAGCCGGATGTCCTTGCCGGAGCGGACCTCGGTCAGAAAACGGAGCCCGTGCAGGATGCCTTCCACGCCCTCGTCTTCGCCCGGGATGCCCATGGACTTGGCCGCCTGGGCGCCCGCTGCGATGAACACCGCCTCGTACCCTTCCTCCATCAGATCGTGAACCGTGTGCCGGGCGTCGATCGGGGATTCGTAGTGGATGGTCACACCACAGCTCTCGATGTAGGCAATCTCCTCCTGGATCACGCCTCGCGGCAGGCGGAACTCCGGGATGGCAAGCCCCAGCATGCCCCCTCCCATGGGTTGGGCCTCGAACACGTGGACCGGGTATCCGATCTTGGCCAGGAAGTAGGCGCAGGTGAGCCCGGCGGGCCCTGCGCCGACCACGGCGACCTTATGGGACCGGGTCACGGGAAAGGGGGCCTCGGCCCTGCCGATGTGCTCGAAGTACCAGTCCGCGGCAAAGCGCTTGAGGGCCCGGATGGCCACGGGGTCGTCCAGCTCCCCCCGGCGGCACTTGAACTCGCACGGATGAATGCAGATGCGCCCGCATACCGCGGGAAACGGGTTGCGCTCGCGGATGATGGCTACGGCCTGCTCGTACTTGCCCGCCGCAATGGAGGCCACGTAGTTGGGCACATCAATGCCCGCGGGGCAGGCGTGCTGGCACGCGGAGATGACCATGGCGTCACAGGTCGCTCCGGCGCACCGGTGCTCCAGAATGTGGTCCTCGTACTCCTTTTCGAAGTAGCGCAGCGTGGAGAGCGCGGGTTTGGCGCAGGTCTGGCCCAGGCCGCAGAGCGAGGCGTCCGTGACGGTCTGCCCCAGGTCCTGAAGGACCTCGATATCCTCCAGGCGCCCGCGGCCCTGTGTGATGCGGGTGAGAATCTCCAGGAGCTGGGTGGTGCCGAGCCTGCAAGGGGCGCACTTCCCGCACGACTCGGACTGGGTGAAGCTTAGGAAGAACCGCGCGATCTCCACCATGCAGTTGTTCTCATCCATGACGACCATGCCGCCCGATCCCATGATCGCGCCGATCCGCTGGATCGTGTCGTAGTCGATGGGGAGATCCAGATATCGGGCAGGGACGCACCCGCCGGAAGGGCCGCCCATCTGGACCGCCTTGAACGCCCTGTCTTTGGGGATGCCGCCCCCGATGTCGAACACCACCTCTCGTATGGGAGTCCCCAGGGGCACCTCCACAAGGCCCGTATGGTTCACCTTGCCTGCCAGGGAAAAGATCTTGGTCCCCTTGCTCGCTTCGGTACCCACCTCGGTGTACCAGTCCACGCCGTTTTTCAGGATGAGCGGCACGTTGGCCCATGTTTCCACGTTGTTGATGTTCGTGGGCTTTCCGTCCAGGCCAGCCTGTGCGGGAAACGGGGGTCTGGGCGAGGGCATGCCCCGTTTTCCTTCGATGGACGCCATGAGGGCCGTTTCCTCGCCGCACACGAACGCCCCGGCCCCGGTCTTGAGGGAGAGGTGAAAGCTCATGCCGGTCCCGAGGATGTCCTCTCCGAGGAGACCCAGGGCCTCCATCTGCTCGATGGCCCGGGTCAGGTGCTCCACGGCGATGGGGTACTCCTCGCGCACGTAGATGAACCCATAGGCCGCGCCCATGGCATAGGCGCCGATGATCATCCCTTCGAGCACCGCGTGGGGGTCCCCTTCCAGTACGGCCCGGTCCATGAAGGCCCCCGGATCGCCCTCGTCCGCATTGCACACCACGTACTTGGGACTTCCCTCGGCTTCCCGTGCGAGGTGCCACTTGCGGCCGGTGGGAAACCCTGCGCCCCCGCGCCCCCGCAACCCGGCACGCGTGACCTCATCGATCACCTGCTCCGGCGTCATGCGGCTGAGCGCACGCACTGCGGCCTGATAGCCCCCGGCGGCGATGTACTGATCGATCTCCTTGGGATCGATGCGCCCGCAGTTGGAGAGCACCCTTCGCACCTGGTTTCGGTAGAACGGGATCTCGCGGCGATACGGTACGGCCGCCCCGGTTTCGGGATCGTGGTAACAGAGGCGCTCGATGAAGCGTTTTCCCAGGAGGGTCTCCCTCACGATCTCCGGGGCATCCTCCGGGGTCACCTCCTCGTACTGCACCCCTTGGGGCTCGATGGACAGGACCGGCGCCTTGGCACAGAACCCGTGGCACCCTGTGGAGCGCACCTCGACCTCTTCCTCCAGACCCTTGACCGAGATCTCTTCCTGGATAGCGCTCCGGACCTCTGCGGCACCGTGCGCGCGACACCCGGTCATGCAGATGTTGACCCGGGTCCTCGACTTGCCCTCTTTCGCGAGGATGCTGTTGCGGTACCACTCCAGGGATCCGATGGAGGAAAGTTTCACCATCGGCTTCACGCCCCCTTTTCGGCTTCTTGGCGTCCGTACTCCGCCAGAATCGAGCGGATCTTGGCCGGAGCCAGCTTGCCGTAATATGTGCGGTTCACCATCATGGCGGGCGCCAGGAAGCACGCTCCCAGGCAGGCCACGGTCTCCAGCGTGAACCGGTAGTCCTCGTCGGTCTGGCCTTCGTCCAGGCCCAGCTCCTTCCTGATGAACCGAAGCACGCTGCGCCCGCCCCGGACGTGGCACGCCGTGCCCCGGCAGACCCGGATCACATACTTCCCCTTGGGCTCCAGAGAGAACCCCGCGTAAAACGTGACCACCCCCTCCACCTCGGTGGGAAAGAGACCCAGGGCCTCGGCAATGGGCTCGATGCTCTCCGGGGGCACGTAGCCAAAGGTCTCCTGGACCTCCTGAAGGAGCGGAATGAGGGCCCACTTGCGCTCCCGGTGCTTTTCCAGAAGAGGATCGAGCTTGGCGAGGTCTATGGGCTTTGCATTCATTGAACTCTCCTTCTCAACGGGCATTCACTCCCTGGACTCTTTCAATACGGACCCGGCACGCCCTTTCCGCGGCCCCCAGAGGCGTGGCCCCCACGAGATGCATGGCACTGTTCCCGCAGGCCCCGGTGGGAACGAAAACGTAGCCGGCACGCATTCGGGGGCTCGGACAGACAGCCCGCTCCACCGCGCCCAGGACCGAGACCACGCGCACCCGATCGCCGACCTGGAGCCCCATGCGTTCGCAATCCTCGCGGCTCACCTCCACGTCCCCGGCATCCATAAGCTCCCGAAGCCTTTTCGAGCGCGAGGTCCGGGTGCCGCCCCCCAGGTGAACCCGCGGGGAGCCCAGGAGGGCCACGTGAGGGAACCCTTCCTGCTCGACCAGTCCTTCGGGCTCGGACGGCGTCGTGCGAAACGCGGGGCCCGAATCGTCCGGTGAAGGACCTGATCGTCCCCGGTACCGAGGGGCGCCGTTTCGGCCGGACCCCACGGGCATGGCCTTGTAGCCGGGCACGTGGTCCCGGATCTCCTTCTTCACGTCCTCCAGGGATGCGTATCGTCCCGGTGAGGGACCCAGGCCATCATAGAGATCCGCAAGGATTTGCCAGTCCGGCCGGGACTCGCCTGGCGGATCCACGGCCGATTCGAACCGTTGAATGCGCCCTTCCAGGTTCGTAAACACGCCGGATTTCTCGCTGGATGCCGCACCTGGAAGAATCGCATGGGCCATACCCGATGTCTCCGTCTTCAGGATGTCCTGCACCACCAGGAGCTCCAGGTTTTTCAGGGCTGCGCGGGTGCACTCGGGCTGGGGCCGGTTTCGGACCGGGTTCTCCCCCATCACATAAAGCGCCTTGAGGTTCCCCTTTTCCATCTCCTCGATGAGTCGGTTCGGGCTCAGGCCCGGGTCCGGGGAGAGGCGAACGCCCCAGACCCGCTCCCACATTTTCCGGGCCTCCAAATCCTGGATCGGCGATCTCCCGGGGAGAAGCCCGGAAGAGGCTCCCATGTCCAGGGCCCCCTCCAGGTCGTTCTCCCTGGCCGGGAAAACGAACCCGCCCGATGGGGCTTCCAGGCTGTCCGTGAGCAGGGCCAGATTTTCAAGGGCCTGAAGGGCCGCACCAGCGTGAGGCTGCGTTCGGATGCCGTCCCCGATCACGAACGTGACGCGTTTCCCTTCGAGGACCGAAGCCGCCCTCTCCAGGGATGAGGGTTCCATCCCGCATCTCCGGCACGCGGCCTGCCTGTCCAGCCCGGCCAGCCTCTCGGCGTATGCGCTCCATCCGTCAAGGGCAGTGTTCACGCGTGCGCCCCGCTCGAGAAGGGCCGCGGCCAGGGCGTCCACCACAGCGGCGTCCCAACGCGGTGCAGCGGCAAGCCACGCCGATGCCAGGGGAACAAGGTCGGTCCTGCACGGGTCCAGGACCACCAGGGGTACGTTCCCCCATCGCGCGGCCCGCTTGATTGCGTACCCCAGAACCGGGACCGAGTCCGTGGGGTTGGCCCCCGCGACCAGAATGGCTTCGGCGTGCTCGATCGCATCCAGGGTCCTGGTGCCCCACACGCGGAGACGCCCCTCTTCCTCGATCGGCTCAGGGCCGCTCACCACATTGTTGGTTCCCACCAGGACCCGTGCGATCTTCTGAAGCAGGTAATTTTCCTCCAGGGTACAGCGGCTGGAACCCCAGAACGCCACGCTCTGGGGCCCGTGCTCGTCCCGAATCCGGCGAAGCCGCTGAACCACAAAGGATACGGCCTCTTCCCACGACGCTTGGGCGCTCTCCCCATCCCGTGCCAGAACCGGGTGAATCAGCCGGTCCGGCGCATTCAGGTAGTCGTGCTCAAAGTGCCCGCGCACACAGAGCGTGGCCCCGTTCACCGGGCCCGGGTGTTTTACAGGCTCCACATCCACGACCCGTCCTGAGGAGGCGCCCACCTTGAGGGAGCACCCTACGCCGCAGAATCCGCACACCGTTTCGGACCAGGTCTCAGGCGTTCCCGCATACCCCGGCGTCCTGGTGCGTAGTGCTCCCGTGGGGCAGAGGGACACGCAGGTGCCGCAGAAGGTGCAGGGGGATTTCTCCAGGGGCAGCTCGTGCAGGGTGGCGGGACGCGCATCAAACCCCCGGTGGTGGTAGTCGATCGCGCCGACCACCACGAGCTCCCGGTCCGCCCGAATGCATCGGCCGCACAGGATGCACTTGGAAAGGTCCCGAACAATGAAAGGATTGGCCTCTTCCAGGAGAAAGGGCTGCTTCATGGGGTAGAGGTCGATGGTCCCCACTCCCAGGTCCGCAGCCACGGCCCGCAGGGAACAGCGGTTGCCCTGGTCGCAGACGATGCACGACTCGGGGTGGTTCGCCATCATCAGGCGGACGATGTTCTTGCGGTGCCGGAGCACCGCTGGCGAATGCGTGAGAATCGCCATGCTCGGAGCTGCGGGGGTCACGCAGGAGGCCAGGATGCGACCGGAGGTCTCGTCCTCCACCAGGCAGATGCGGCAGGCGCCCGCAGGCTTGAGGTCCGGGTGATGGCACAGGGTGGGGATGGCAATGCCCAGACTGCGGGCCGCATCCAGGATCGTGGTCCCGGGCGCGCAATGGACGGATTGGCCGTTGATGGTCAGGCTGATCTCTTCCACCACACCTCCTCCCGGGACCCTGTCCCGTGTGCGGAGACCGGTTACCGGGCCTCCGGGGTGGAATACCAACCCATGGACCTGAGAAACGTGCCTGGCGTCAAAGCCTTTTCAACCGCGCCGCGTCCAGGTACTGCCGAAGTTTTTCCTCGCCGCCGATGGTGATGATGTGGATGCCCTGACACAGGTCCTTGAGTCCAGAGACAATCTCGGTAAAAAGCTCGATGCTGGCCTTCTGCCGGTCCAGGCTCCCGGCCAGCTTTCGAATGACATGCTCGGGCACGAGACCGGATTTGACGTGCCGATTCAGAAACCGGGCCATGCCGGCGGTTCGCAGGATCAGGACCTCTGCAATCACCGGAATACCGAAACCACCCACCTGGCGCATGAACTTCTCGAAGCGCTCCAGGTCGAAGACCGGGGTGGTGAGAAAGTAGCCGGAACCGATTCGAGCCATCTCCTCCATCTCCCGCTTTTCCAAGTCCGGCACGTCCTTGCCCCAGCGCGACTCCACCCCGGCCCCGACCACGAACTCCGCCGGCCCGGGCAGTGCAGTCTCGTCCACGCCCACGCCTTCGCGCAGATGATCGAGCACGGAAGCCAGTTTTCCGCTGTCCACGTGAAAGAACATCATCTCCTGAAGGCTGTCGCCCGTGATCCGGTAGTCCTCGGTGAACACCAGGAGGTTCTCCACGCCGGCATGGTGCGCGGAAAGAAGGTCTTTCTGGAGTTGAGGCCTGGGTTTGTCTCGTGTGGTTGTCTGGTAGATGGTCTCGAAACGGTTCTTCTTAAGGATTTCACACGTCTTGATCGTGTCCCCCACCACGCCCTCGAGATCCAGCTCCGGCACGGTAATGCCGTCCAGACGCCCCCGGACCTGATCGAGGCGTTGGATAAGGGTTTCCGGCTCCTCATCGATCGGGGCCTGGATCTCGGAGGTCACCACGAATTTTCGATCGCTCAGGGCGTCCCGCAGTTTCAAGGGTTCCTCCTTGCCGGACGGCTCGACTTTCCTCGCCCGGGCCCTCTTGAAAAAATCACGCGAGCCCCAGGAGGCTGGCTACCTCCTCCTTGAGCTTGGGAAGCGGGAGCGGCTTGGAAAAGCAGAGGTCCGCGCCGTACTCCTTCATCCGCTTGAACTTCTCGTCATCGAGGTACGCGGAGAGCACGATGATCTTCGTGTCCCGGGTTTCCTCGTTCTCCTTGATTTTCTTGCAGACGTCATACCCCTTGATGTCGGGCATCATGATGTCCAGAATCATGAGATGGGGATGGAAGTGGTTGACTTGAAGCCCGGCCTCGAACCCGTCCGACGCAGAGATGATCTCGTAATCATGCTCCTCTTCTTCCAGGGCCATGACCAGCGTCTCCACGATGATGGGGTCGTCGTCTACGATGAGAATCCGCTTCTTCTCCCCCGGCATCTCCTCCGAAGGAAGCGGTATGCCCTGACGCCGCATAAATTCCTCCAGATCGGGTTTTCGAATGCGGCGGTGGCCGCCCACGGTCTTGTATGCCTTGATGTGCCCTGCATCGATCCAGTTGATGATCGTCTTGGGCGACACCTTGCAGTACTGGCTGGCCTTGTACACGGTCAGGATCTCTTCATTCATGGCGAGCACTCCGGGAACCAGCAGATTTAGTTAATATAGATATTATAGTTATTATAGATTGTCAAGTAAATTTTTGGATTTGTAATTTCTATAAATTCTATAAATTAATACTTCCATCAGTCCATGTGACAGGCTCCGGAGGCCGGGGGTTTCTTCATCGGGCACGGCGGGATGTATAACTCCGCCCTACGACAGGAAAAGAAAACGTGGATTATGGGAGAAAAGCAAAGGGGAGGATTGTCTTGGGAAAAGAAAGGAAGAGGCCTCAAGACAGCATCCGCAGGGTGTCACACCTCGGAGCTCTCGTC
>JASFQI010000172.1:0-10036 GCA_050115555.1 Desulfobacteraceae bacterium | reverse complement strand
CACTTCCGAGCAGTGCCGGTTCGTGGCCGGGTTTCTGGACCCCACGCACAGCACGAATCCGACGTGGGACGGCCTTTGGCCGTCTTGGCAACGAAGCTCCCCGCCGGTCGGTCCGGAGGCATTCATCATCCGCTCGAGCTCGAACGCGGTGATCACGTCACGGACGCGTCCATACCCATACTGCGGGGAGCGGGAGGGGTCGTACAGGTCGAAGCCCGTAGCCAGCACAATGGCCCCTGCACGAAGCTCGAGCACGCGGTCCTCCTCACCGTAGCGGATGGCATCAAACGGGCACGCCTCCTCGCATACGCGGCAGTCCTGTCCTCTCCACCGGAGACAGGCGGCTGGATCGATGATCGCGAGATGGGGAAGCGCGCCGGGATACGGGAGATACACGGCCCTGCGAGAGGCGAGACCGGGGTTGAAGGCATCAGGGACCTCCACAGGGCAGGCCTCCGTGCAGGCCCCGCATCCCAGGCAGACCTCCGCATCCACGTACCGGGCTCGCTCTCGAATCCGCACCGTGAAATTCCCGCTGAAACCGAGCACCTCCTCCAGCTCTGCCAGGAGATGGACCTGAATGCCTTCGTGGTGGAGCAGCTCATCCATCCAGGGATCCAGGACGCACGAAGCGCACTCCATGCCGGGGAATACGTCCTCGTAAAGAGCGACTTTCCCTCCCACGCAGGGGAGGCGTTCCACCAGGTGGACCGTCCGGTCCTTCCGGGCCAGGGCGAGCGCCGCATGCATTCCGGCAATCCCTGCTCCCACCACGACCACGTCCGAGACGGTAGTGTACTCCCGGGGCGTCAGGGCGTCGTGACGCAGCACTCTCGCAGCAGCCGCTGCAAGGAGGTCCCGGGCCAGTCCTGTGGCCTGATCCCGCCCCCTGACAGTCCAGGCACACTGCTCCCTCAGATTTGCGATCTGGAGTCGATACGGATTCAGGCCCGCCTCACGGAGCACGTCCCGAAACGTCGCTTCATGTTCCTTGGGGGAGCATCCCCCGATCACTACCCGATCGAGTCCATGCTCTACGATGTCCTGCACGAGGAAGGCCCGCCCTTCGGGCGAGCACAGGATGGAATGGCGTCCGATCCTTACGACGTCATCGGCATGCCGGACGGAGTCCCCCAGGGCGTCCATGTCCAATGCCCCGGCAATGTTGGGGCCGCAGTCACACAGGTAGATCCCTACACGAGCCATTCCGGCTCTCCTCTTTGATCCCCACGAAATCCCTCTGTGTGCGGGCCGGAAAGGGGAGTCCCCGACGGAATCTTGCGTACCCTGAGGGAAAGGAATCCGGCCGGCGGAGAACGCCTTCAACAAAAAGGAAAGAAGACCTCCTCACTCGAGCGTAAACCGCAGTTCCCCTGTCCCTTTGTCGGAACGCACCTTCACGCTTTCTCTTTCGATTGCAGTCACGGAGATGTCGTCCAGATTTCCGCCGGCCCGGACAATTTGTCCGTTGATCACGGCAAAGCGGCTGGCCGGGTTGTTGGACCACACAATGGCTTCCAGCCGGTAGTCATCGAGATCGATATCCCGGCCCTGGGCCGGTTCGACCGGCATGGGTTCCGGGCTTTGCGGGGGAGCCGGTTCGGGCTCGACCGGAACGCCCGGCACGTTGACAGCAGACTTCTCCACCACCGGTGATTCTTTCTCCGAAATCGATTCCGTTGAGGCGGAGTCACTCACAGAGGGCGCCGAGGCCGTTTCTCGGGCCGGAGATTTCACGGGGCTCACGGGAACTTCCGGGACCGGCTTTCGCGAGGAAGAGGCCACCGGCCGGGCCTTGGATCCGGTCACTGAAGGCGTTGCAAAGGTTCCGGAAGCCCATCGCCCGATCAAGGATCGCTGGTCATAGAGGTACCACCCCCCCACGACCACCAGCACAAGCGCGAAAAGGACAACGAAGACCATTCGAGTCCCTCGTGACCTGCGTGCCTGCTTTCGAAGGGCCCTAGCCGTATCGAACTCGTGGGACCACGACTCCGTGCCGCTGGTTTTGGGCTGCTTTTCTTCTGCTTTGCGAAGTGCCTTGAGTATGGAGCTCACGCGTACCTGCCCTCTAAGAACCGTTTGTCAGGTGTTAAGGTGTTGAGGTGTTGAGGGGCAGCCCCTCCAGGACCGAGGTGTTAAGCTGTAATGTCTTTCCCTTCACCTGCACCTTCACCTACACAATCTTTTGCCCCTTCAATCCTGGACCTTCCCTTCCGGCCGAATGAACGGGATGCCCAGGGCCGACTTTTCATTGTATAGGACGATCTTCGTGATCGGCCCTACAAGGCCGTCCACCTCGACTCCGTTGCGTTTCTGTACCGCTTCCACGGCGTCCTTTACGGCCTCGTCGTAGTAAGGCGTAATTTCAATGTTCTTGAACCCGATGTCCTGAAGCAGCATCTTGAGTGAAACAATGGACTCGCGGGTCGCGTTGGTCGGAATGGTTCCTTCGAAGTTCAGGAAGTCCTTCCACACCACAAAGGCCTCCCCGTTCCAGCGGGCCGTCAGGATGTCCGGAGCCACCCAAATCGTCCCGTCCCCCGATCCGACGCCCTGCAACGCCACCTCCCCGTCCCGAATGCGACGGAGGGTCACATACCGGGGAGCCACGGCCTGGGGCGGCATCAAGGGGAGAATGGCAGGCACGTTCAGGGTTTCCAGGAGGAGCAGCCCGCCGTGAACCCTGTGGATCCGCAGCCCGTTCTGGCGGGCGGCGAACCGGAACACATCCTCGTCCTGTTCCATAGTATCCAGGTATGGGCTCAGCACCGGCTTCTCCACCCAGAGCGCCATGGCGGACCGAAGGGCCGACTGCCTGGAAGCGGAGGCGTCCACCCCGGCCAGCTCCTGATCCAACTCCTCCACACTCGCCGCGTGTCGCGTGACCTCGCGGACCGAAGCTGACGATGCCTTCTTCAAAGGGACTGCCACCGGTGTGGGCTCCTCTGCGGGAGCGGAGGCAGACGCTTCATCCGTCCGTGGTTCCTCAAGGTCGGGCTTCGCCGGCGAAACCGAGGCCTCCTTGGAGGGCGGAGCCTGTTGTGTTGTAGCGGTGGATGCCTGGAGTCCGTCGGGCTCATTCGACCGGCCGAAGAAAAGAAGACCGGCTACGAGGATCACCAACCCCAGCCCGACGGCCAGGGCCCACCTCGGGTAGCCGAATGCCAAGATGTTCCGCTTGACGGCCCGCCGGTCGGCGAGCTCCCGCACGGCGGAACGTGCAATCCCGGCGGTCACCCGTTTCCGGTTCAGACCGAATGCCGTCAGCAGGGCCCGATCGCATGCGATGTTGATGAGCCTGGGGATACCTCCGGCATACCGGTAGATGATTTGGACCGCCGGAACCGTGAACTGGACCTCCTCCTTGCGTGCAGCGACGCGCAACCGATGCAGGATGTACTCCCGGGTCTCCCGAAAGCTCAATGGGCTCAAGTGACAGCTCAGGGTGATCCGCTGCCCGAGCTGCCGAAGATCGTGGGAATCGAGCATTTCCCCCAGCTCGGGCTGCCCCACGAGGATGATCTGAAGCAGCTTGCTGGTATTGGTTTCCAGGTTGGAGAGCAGGCGCAGTTGCTCCAGGACGTCCTTGCTCAGATTCTGGGCCTCGTCAATGAGGAGAATGACCGTTTTCCCTTCGGCCTTCTTCTCCAGCAGGAACCCGTTCAGAACATCG
Organism: Desulfobacteraceae bacterium; assembly: GCA_050115555.1. Taxonomy (GTDB): domain Bacteria; phylum Desulfobacterota; class DSM-4660; order Desulfatiglandales; family HGW-15; genus JASFQI01. Next base: position 6,360 of record JASFQI010000172.1, on the reverse strand, counting down.
ATCAAATCCTTTGTGTTGTCCGCGGTCGAGTCGATGCCGAACTCGTCATTGATGGCCCGCAGAAGCTGAATGGCGTCCAGCTTCGGGTTGAAGATGTAGGCTGCTTCTAGCCCCTCCTCTCCCAGGTTCTCCAGGAAGGCCCGGCAAAGCGTGGTCTTGCCCGTTCCCACCTCTCCGGTGATCTCCACGAACCCGTCCCCCTGGCGTATGGCATACGTAAGATGGGCCAGGGCCTCCTCGTGCCCCCGGCTCAGGTAGAGGTAGGCCGGGTTGGGCACCAGCTTGAACGGGCGTTCCTTGAAACCGAAAAAATTTTTGTACATGCGACTTGCCGTGTTTGGGTTGTCGTTTTATTGGTTGAACGGGTTCCTCGGGCTGTCTCGCTCCATGTGCCGTGCCCTTGAAGGCCCGAAGGAGCTCAACGGTTTCCCCGTCCGGGCTTGGGGTCCGCGTACTGCTTGTGATGGGCCTTCAGCCAGTTTTCAATGGCCCCCTTGTCGTGGCTGAGATCGACCCTCAAGATGCGCTTCTTGGACGTATTGGGCCCCTTGTAGACGAAGAGCCGCGCCTTTCGGCTCAAACGTACCGAGTAGACGTCCTCCACCCCCTGATACTTGTGAATGTTCGCGCCGGGCAAGGACATGGGGTCCCGATCGAACTGGACCAGCTCGTCCACGAGACGGCTGAACATGTCGTACCTCTTGTAGTAGATCCCCTCCAGGTCCTCGATGGCATAATCGGTCATCTCGGAGTTCTTCAGGATGTTCCCGATGACCTTTCGAAGGCTCTCAAAGGCTTTTTTCCCGTCCGCGCTCGCCAGCTTGTCCTGGATCTTGTCCCGGTCCTCCTCGACCCGTTTCACCTCCTCTTCCAGCAGGTTCTGATAGTCCAGGTGCTCTTGAATCTTCTTTTCCAGCTCCCGGATCTCCCGGGCCTCGTGCTCACTCTTGCCCACGTAGAAGTCGATCATCTTGATCAACTGCTCGCTGGAAACGGGCTTGGGGATGAAATACGTGTTCGGGAAGCCCTCGGCCTCTCGAATCGCCTCTGTATCCATCCCGGTGAGCAGGATGATGGGTACGTACGGGTCCTCCTCCCGGATGAAAGGAATCGCATCGAGCCCGGAAAGCCCGGCATTCTTGAAATGGATGTCCAGGAGAATGACGTCAACGGGATCCGTAGTCGTCTTCAGATACTCGAGCAAGTCCAGCGGGGCATAGAGCGACTTGAGCTCTTTCAGGACGCTGTTGTTCTCGAGATACAGCCGGATCGTCTGGTGCACCTTTTCTTCGTCGTCCACAAGGACGACAAAATACCCCTCGGACATGGCGGATTCAAGCTCCTTGGACAGATTCCTCTTCGGCCTGAAAAGATCCCCGCTCCACGGGCATCTCCAGAATGACCTGAAACCCTTTCCCGTGATCCGTGCTCACGTTTCTCCCCCGGACGGAGAAGCCCATCCGCTCGGAGAAAAACTTGACGAAAGTGGTTCCCAGTCCATACCCCTCCCTCTTGGACGAAGGGATCGGTTCCTTGAACACCCGATCCACATCATCCTCGCTCACCCCTCCTCCGTTGTCCGTCACCTCCAGGATCAGCGTGGAACCGGTCCCGCTGAAGACCATCGAGAGGTAGGGCCGAAATGAGCGGTACGCTTCCACATTCTGTCTCATCATCTCGATCTGTCGAAGCTCGATGGCCTTCTGGGCGTTCTTGATCAGATTGCGAAGGATCTCCACGACCTTGTAAGGATCGCAACGAACGGTCCCACCGCGGAACCCATTGAAGGTCGAAAGCTGCAGGTCCAGCTCGTACCTGTCCTGAAGGGCATCGAGGTCTTCCGAGATCTCCTTCTGGAGCGTGGAACCCAGGTCCCTTACGCCCATGGGTCTCGGCTCAAAGGTCAGCTTGCGCTCCAGCCCTTTCAGGTGCTTCAGGATGGCCTCCTGGAAGGGCTCGATGATCCGTCGGTAAATGTCGTCCTCCTTGGAGGCCGGCAGGTCGTTGACGATGTTGTGGATCTGGGATCGCCAGGCTCCCTGGAGGACCAGCAGCTCATCCTTGGCAAAGTTGGACTGGGCCACCACGTCCTGGGTGATCTTGCGTTCCGTGACCAGGAACTCCAGGAGCCTCGATTTTTCCTTCTCCTCCTTGGTCTCGAGCGCCATGCGCTCCCTTGCCGTGTCCGCCGGGGACTTGAACACCACCATGAGCAGCATCACGACGATGAAGCTCACGGAAATGATGATGAACGAGCGGCTCAGAAACAGGGAGCCGTAAAGGGTCCCTTTCTCGAAGAGCGGTTTCGAGTAAATGAACGAGAAAAACAAAGTAAAAAATGTCACGTAGACAAAGGCGGCCCTTCCGCCCAGGAGCCAGGAGAAAAAGAGACTGGAAACCACGAGTCCGAATACGAAAAGCACGTAACGCTGCTCGTTGACCTCCAGGTAATCGAACACGACAAACCCCGCCACGTAGAGCAGAAACAGACCCAGGGTCAACAGGACGAACCGTGTCTTGGATGCGATCAGCCCGGTGAATATTTTTTCGTAACGACTCTCTTTCATCACTCCCATTCACCGGCCGGACCCGGCGGTGAGTTCCCGGTCCGATTCGGTTTTCCTTTTGAAGCAAGCACTTAGAAGGTAATGGATTTCCCTTGGGCTGTCAACGCACATCCCGGGCTTCACGCATGGCCCTTCAGAGCAAAAGACCACGCAGAATCGGTCAACCCTCCAGCCACCGGCCCGGGACCCGCGCCCCGCAGAACGCGCACCTCCCGTCCTGAATGCGAACGGGGCCGAGACGGTATCCCCGCCGCTCGATGAGCAGGCGCCCGCATTGGTGGCAGTACGTGTGAGATCCCTCATGACCTGGGACGTTCCCCACGAACACGTAGTGAATCCCTTCGTCGAGAGCGATGCGGCGAAAGCGCTCCAGAGTCTCCACAGGGGTGGGTGGGAGGCGGGTCAGGCGGTAGGCCGGGTGGAAGCGGGTGAAGTGCAGGGGATGATCCGGACCCAGTTCCGTCAGAATCCATTCACACATGCGCCGGATCATGTCAGCGTCGTCCACATAGGTCGGGACCACGAGCGTGGTGATCTCGAGCCACACGCCCTCCTCGTGCAGGGTCTTGAGCGTGCGAAGGATCGGCGGGAGCGTGCCCCCGTTCAGGCACCGATAGATACAGTCCTCAAAGGATTTCAGGTTGATGTTTGCGCCGTCGAGAAAGCGCGACAACCGCAGGAGGGGCTTTTTGTTGATGTAGCCGTTGGAAACGAGCACGTTACGGATACCGGCCTCCCGGGCCAGACGCGCCGTGTCGAACATGTACTCGTAGAACGTGATCGCCTCGGAGTACGTGTAGGCGATGGAAAGGGTTTCCCGCTGAAGGGCTTCCCGCACCACGGCTTCCGGAAACAGCTCGCCGTGGCGCACCTCCTCGGGCTTTCGCTGGGAAATCTCCCAGTTCTGGCAGTTCAGGCACCGGAGATTGCAGCCGGTCGTGGCAATGGAGAACACCCTCGTGCCGGGCAGAAAGTGGTTCAGAGGCTTTTTTTCAATGGGGTCTACGTGCACGGCGCAGGGGTTTCCGTAGGTCAACGAGTAAAGCTTGCCTCCGAGGTTCACGCGGGAGCGGCACACGCTCCGATCGCCGGGTTCGAGAACGCACCGGTTGGGGCACACCCCACACTGGACCCTTTGACCGTCGGAGGTGTAGTCCATGGCCTCGATGGACCATTTCCAGAGCTCGGACGGTGCCTCCCCCTTGAACACGTGGCCTCGAATGCTCCCGGAGCAGGGACTCCGGGTGCTCGCGCCTGCAGGAACCGCGCAGAGAAGCCCGGGGACCCCCAGGGCCACGGCCTTGAGGAACTCCTTTCGGGTCATCCCGTGTTTGTTTTGTAAAAAAGTGCCGACGCCAGGTCTGTCCATTTTTCTACGTTTCGTAAGCAGGGTAGCATTATTTTTGGAAAGCCTCTCGGCCAACCACGTGGATGAAACGAGTTGACAGGCCTGTCACCCGCGGAGGAAGCCGGGGTTTTCTTCCGCTCCCTGCGCTCCCGGCCTGGTCATTACGGGCGGTTCCGCCCGAGGGATTCCTGCCCCCTCCGCGTTCCACCCCCGCCCCGTGTGCCCATCACTTCGGCCACACTTTCGCCTGTTCCCCATGTTCATCTCATAATGATACTTTTCGGGCGGGGGATGGCCGCGGTTTCCCCCGGACACAACCGCCCGGAATGACGAAGGCCTCCCGCTCATGTCCGCTTCAGAAAAACCCGGCATCCTCCGCTTCCAGCCTCGGTGCAGGACGAACCTCCGGGTCCTAATACGGTAGAGGCGGTAAAAGTACGGCCTTCATCCCCTGGCTCTGGTGGCCTTTCCCCGGAAGGCCTAAAGAAATGCCCACAGACGGTTCCTTAACCCCTGGCTCCTCTACGCCCGGGCGATCCCTCCGAACAGGATCCCCATGTTACTCGAAACCTTCACAAGGATCAAAACGATCGTTGCCGCCTGGAGGCCCAGCAGAGGAATCAGAATCGCCCCAACCGCCAGTGTGCCCATCGCCGCTCCGGTCAGGTCGGCGGCCAGACAGCCGGCAGCCGGGCTCTTGTCCTCCCCGATGATCGAAGCGGCCGAAGGGAACTGGAATCCGCAGAAAAATGAGAAGCAGAACCCATAGGCGAGAAACCAGCCGGAATGTATCGGGGCCCCGTGGTAGCGGAGCCATGCGTAGAAGCCGATGAGACCCAGGACGAGAATCATGTCGGCGGCCAGGAGCTTCCGCCCTGCTCGCTCCCTGCCGAGCCGCCCGGCAGCCGCACCCGGGAGCAGGCCCGCCAGGAATGCGGTCACAATGGCTCCAATCTTGAGATAGACGTAGCCGTGAAGCACCTGGAAGGCAAACACCACGAGCATCTCGGCCCCCATGGTCGCGAACCCCGTGGTGAAGAGGACGTATTCCTCCCGCCGCATGAACAGCATGTAGAGCAGGGTGAACCCGGCCACCCCCCAGAGAAACGGCTTTGGGGATGTGCCGTGCTTTACGAACCACTCCTGAAACACAAGACTCATGACCTTGGGCTGAAAGTCCGTGTTCACGTGCTCCGATGCATCGAGGGCCTCCTGAATCATGGCGATTCGATCCGGAGTCACATTGCCCCAGTAGTAGCCCGAGATGTACGCCGTGGGCACGGACTTGGCCTCCAGGCGCTCTGGAATATTCAGGGTCAGAGGGCCGTTCCGGCAAAGGAAGTAGGCCTTGCCCCCGGGAATGATTTGAACATTTCGAAAGTGAAGCAGGGCCGTGTTGCGGATGGAGGAAAGCTTGCGCCGCATCAGGTCCGTCAGATAATTCGGGTAATACTCCAGGCTGAAGCACAAGACCCCGCGTGGGGTCAGGCGCTCCCGGACCAGGGAGAAGAACTCCGATGTGAAGAACCGGTTCATTTGAAAGGTGTCCGGATCCGGCAGGTCCAGGATAACGGAATCGTATCGCTTTTTTGTGGAACGAATGTAGCGCCTGCCGTCCGTGTTCTTCACAGACACAAGGGGATGCTCATAGAGGTAGCCGATATCGCGGGCAATGCGAGTCAGGTTGGGGTCGAGCTCCACGTAATCCACGCTGCGGGGTCCGTGCTTGCGCACCTCGTCGAGTGTCCCTCCGATCCCTCCGGAGACCAGGAGGACATCCCCCACATGATCGAGCTGACTCAAGGCATAGTGGACCTTTTCTTCGACTGCCGCGGGATCGGAACCGGCCTCCAGCGGGGACCCCGATTCCCAGAACGTGTAAAGACCCTGGTCGCGCGTGACCACGATGCGACCATAAGGGGACTCTACGTAGCGGATAATGTTCCCGAACTGCCCTTCCAGGCTGAACACCTCCAAGTGCTCATTCAGGCCGACACCGACAAAAGCCGCGCACAAGACAGCCGCCAGTCCCAGTAGAAAGCCTCTTCTGCCCAAGGCCAGAATGATCAATCCCACCAGGAGCAGGAGCGCGGAGGTCACGACAACGGTCTTGAACGGGTGGAGCCAGTACACGAGGAGGAACCCGAACAGGGCCCCTCCTGCAATGTCCCCGATGCTGTCCGTGATGTAGAGTCCGCCGGATGTCAGGGAGCCGTCCTGCCGGCGCAAGACCTCCAGGGCGCAGGGAAGGATGAATCCGGCCATGAGGCAGTAAGGCGCCGTCGTAGCCAGCACGTAGCCGAAAATGGCGTAGAACCCCGGGTCGCTCCCGTGAAGGAATGCCACCTCACGCGCCCAGCGGATAGCCAGCAGCTGGAGAAGCGGCCAAGTCCCCAGGATCACGGATAGTACGCCGTAAAACCCCAACCCGCGCCACCTCACCCA
>JASFQI010000171.1:0-10144 GCA_050115555.1 Desulfobacteraceae bacterium | reverse complement strand
GCATGGGTAAGGAAAGCCTTCCTCCCTTGGACCAGGAGGAGCGATACCGAAAGGAGCACGGGATCCTGCTCAAAAAAGACAAAGACGTCGAAGGGATTCGAAGGTCGGGCCTTGTGGCCTTGGGGTGTCTGGATCTCGTGGAGAGGCACCTGCGGCCGGGCATGACCACGGAGGAGATCAATACCCTGGTCCATGACTTCACCCTGCAGGCCGGCGCCGTTCCCGCACCGCTTAACTACCGCGGCTATCCCAAGAGCGTGTGCGTTTCCGTGAACGAGGTCATCTGCCACGGGATCCCCGGGGAACGGGTTCTGGAAGACGGCGACATCGTGAACGTGGATGTGACTCCGATCCTGGACGGGTACTACGCAGACACCAGCAAGACGTATTTCGTGGGTAAACCGGGCAAGGAAGCCAGGAAGATCGTGCGTGTGGCCCGCGAGTGTTTGAAGGCCGGGATGGACGTGGTTCGTCCGGGAAATCGCATTGGGGACATCGGGTGGGCCATCCAGACCCTGGCCGAGTCCGAGGGATGCTCGGTGGTGAGGGAGTTCGTGGGTCACGGGGTGGGCCTCGATTTCCACGAGCCCCCGCAAATCCCGCATTACGGCAGAAAAGGACGTGGGATCACGCTCATACCGGGAATGGTGTTTACCATCGAGCCCATGATCAATCTGGGGGGCAAGGCCCTCCATGTCCTGGACGACGACTGGACTGCGGTCACGGATGATGGGTCGCTGTCCGCGCAGTTCGAGCAGACCCTCCTGGTCACCAAGGACGGGTACGAGAGCCTGACCCCGTGGGACCTCTGATGTTAGGGGACGCTGGTGAGTTTCAAAAGTTTCTAACGAATTTGGAGACGAAGAAGATATGGGCACGGGATTAAATTCATAGGTTTCTAGAATCGGGGACGTGGTTAACTTTATAAGTTTCCAAGGAAAACTTATAAAGTTAACCACGTCCCCGATTTCGTCCCCAATTGCGCCCCAATTTGTCGTCTCCAGCCCGTAAAATGATCCAAGCATTCACCGAAATGGCCGAGGACCTTGGATTCGTGGCCGTGGGTTTCTCCCGTCCCGGGCCGCCGCTCCACATGGATTTCTACCTTCGCTGGGTGAATGCAGGTAAGCAGGGGGACATGTCGTGGATGGCCCGGAATCTGGATATCCGCCGGGAACCCACCAAACTGCTTCCAAGTTGCCGGACCGTGGTGAGTCTCGCCTGGCCTTACCCCAAGGAAAAACCCGCAACACCGGAAGGGCTTACCGTTTCCCGGTATGCACGTCCTGACGCCCTCGATTATCATGTAGAGATCAAAGAAAAGTGCCGGTCCCTGGCGGAATGGCTTTGCCGTCAATTTCCAGGGGAGCGGACGCGGATCTGCGTAGATTCCGCTCCCATCCTGGAGCGAAGCTTTGCGCAGGAGTCCGGAATCGGGTGCATAGGAAAGAACACGATGCTCATTGTACCTGGATATGGCTCTTACATTTATCTTGCCGAAATCCTCACCACGGCAGAGCTATCAGCTCCAGAAGCCCTGAGCCCGAAGGATCCCTGCGGGGACTGCACACGGTGCCTGGATGCCTGCCCCACGGGCGCGCTGGAAGCCCCCTACAGTCTGAATGCCTCCAGATGTCTTTCCTACCTTACGATCGAGTGGAGCGGGGATGTGGATGAGGAGACCGGGAAGCGCATGGGGGACTGTTTCCTTGGATGTGACCGATGCCAGGAGGCGTGTCCTCACAACAACGGCGGCGTTTCCAGCCGTCGCATTGTGCTGCCACCGGCCCGCGATTTTCTGGGCATGGATGCGGATACGTTTGAAAGCAGATTTGGAAGAACCGCCCTGGCCCGCCCCGGTCTCGCAAAGATCCAGTCCAACCTCAAGGCTATATGGAGGAAAAACAGGAGACGTAAAAACCAGGGGACGTGGTTAAGTTTATAAGTTCATAAAAGAAACTTATAAACTTAACCACGTCCCCTGGTCCCGTAAATTTTATTCAATTAAATTTATGAACTTAACCACGTCCCCAGGTTCGTGTCCCCAGCCCCCGGTTTGCGTACCCAATGTTTGCCTGTCCTTTGCCGAAAAAAAGTAGGGCCGGATCGAGCCGGCCCTGCTCAGTGTCTGTATTTGGTTTTCAGTCCTTCAAGGCGGGAGCCTTTCACAAGACTTCCTACTTACATGGAGCGCGCACGCCCCCTTCGGAAACGACGAAGAGGCTTCTTCGGTGATCCCATCTTCCAGCGCATGGAACCGTAACCGCAGTCGCAGTCCGGAAGCGTGCCGTGGCAGAAGGGACAACGTTCCAGTTCCTCCGTCCCCTTGGAAAAACCGAGGCGAGCGAAGTTCAGGGGATGGCTGGTGTAGTAGAGCATGGTGATACCCTCCTTCAACATCACGATAAAAAATCACACCTGAATGACAGATGCATCGGTCGACAAGGACACGACCTTTAACAAAAAGTGTGTCCATGCTCAGGGGGCTGAACCGGCAGTCCGGATATGCCGAATGTGCCCATCCCCTTGTAGGACGTGGCTTCGGGCAGTTGGAGCACCCCTGAGAGACCGATGAATTTTAATCCTGAACGCGGCGATGTCAAGGGAAAAATGAGTTGAAAGGAAAACAAAAAACACGCATGAAAACAGTGTGATATGTGAGGATCTGTGTTTCTGTCTCTTTTAGGACGCGTGCCCCTCACGAAGAACCGCCGTGAAGGAAGGAATAACCGATCAAAATCGGGGACTTTCAGGGCTCGGGGAGTGATGAGCGAACCGCACGGACTCCCAGGTTGAAGGCCTCCTGCAAGGTGTCGGGGTTCTCCTGGACAGCGCTCTTTTTCTCCAGGCTACGGAAAAAGATACCGCCCTCATAGGTCATGTCCAGGGCGTCATAGAAGTACTTGGCCTCGAGCTGGATTCCTTCAAAGAGGTTCTTTCCCCGTGTGGCCCCAGCGGCGATGATGTAGCCCTGACCGCTGTCGAAGGTCTTTCGTTCCTCGGGGTTCTTGGTCAGCATTCGCTTTGACCACATGGCCTGAGACCGGTCGACTACGGCTTTGACCTGGGCCGTGAGGCCGTAGAAGAACACGGGAGAGGCAAGGATGATCACGGAGGCCTGGTCCATCAATGGGTACACGTCCTGCATGTCATCCTGAACCACACACTTCCCGGTCTTGTCACAGCCTCCGCATTCGATGCATCCGGACATCTTGAGACGGCGTGCGTAAACAGAAGAGGTTTCCGCACCGGCGGAGCGGGCTCCTTCCAGTGCCCGGTCCAGGAGCTGATCGGTGTTTCCTCCTTTTCGGGGGCTTCCGTAAATTCCCAGGACGTTCATGTCGGTCTCCTCGTGCGGGCCCTTCGGGCCAGAGGCAAGAATTAAGGATTGAAGGGGTAAGGATTACGGGGGCCCTTCGGGCCAAATTCAAGGATTAAGGATTAAAGGGGTAGGGATTAAGGGGCGGTTCCTTCGGGCCCGAGCTGTTGAGCAAGGAGGCCTTCGGCCTCCAGGTGTTTAGGTGTTGAGGTGTTCAGGTGTTCAGGGAAAACGAGCCACGGCCTTTCATCCACGAACCACGCATTACGGTCATTTTACCCCTTGCCCCTTAATCCTGCTCTTCAGATCCTTACCCCTGAATCCTTCAATCCTACCCTTTCACCTGAGCCCTGACACCCGACACCGGAAATCCGAATCACGAGCCACGAGCCACGCATCACGGACTTTCTGCTTTTTCCTTAATCCTTATCCCTTCAATCCTTAATCCTTCTTCGAATGAAGGTGTCTTTCCACAAAGGCCCGGATGGCGACGGGGTACTCCGGGGTCAGGCTTGAGCTGGAGTGGTCCGCTCCGGGCGCCACAAAGATTTCGGCACGGCCGGCAGGGAAGGCGTCGCGCAGCTCCCATGCGTAGGAAAGAGGAAAGGACGCATCCTGCTCCCCGTGAATGAGCAGTACCGGAAGGTCCAGATCCGGGGCGAGCCTCGCCGGGCTCACCACATCCAGTTTCCCACGGTAGAAAAGATTCATCCAGGCGACCACCGCGGGCGCAAAAAGTCTTCCCAAGAGCGGGTTATGGCTACGATACAGGCTGATCAGGGATGCTTGGGTCCGTGCATAGCAGCCCTCGAGAAACAGCATTTGGATCCTTTCCCGGTCGCGGTGAGCCGCGATGACGGCTCCTGCGGCACCGGCGGAGTGACCGTAGAGAAGCACCGGCTCTCCCACCCAATCTAACACGGCTTCGATGTCTTCGGCAAAGCGAAACGCATTCATGAATCGATAGGGCGAGGAGCCCCCGTGGTCACGGGCGCTGTGCAGGATCGTTGTGAAGCCCATATGCCCGAAAAGGCGTGCACGGCCCACCATGCGGTCCCGATTTCGGCTCCACCCGTGGGCCAGTACCACGATCCCGCGCCGCGCTCCCTCAGGCTCCACACGCCAGACCTCCAGCGATCCGCCGTCCGCCGCGGGGATATGTGTATCAAAAACCTTTCCCCAGTCCGGCTCTTCCCGGACCGGCCGCCTGGGGATCCGGTGTACGGCGTACGTCATGGCCAGGGAAAGCCCCATGTAGGCGGCTGCACTTCCGATCATTAGGTCAAGGAGGAGCATGTCCGTTGTCGTGTTAGGAATTGATTTCGCGCTTGAATTTTCGTGCGCTTTTGTTTATGAAAAGGACGTTCGTTCATCCGGAACGCGTCGTACCGCTCTAAAAACCCATAATCGGCAGGACTCGAATCATGGAGCAGGTCCTTCTTCTGAACCTGAGCTATGAGCCTCTGAAGGTGATCAACTGGAAGAAGGCGATCACCCTGCTTTGCTTGGGAAAGGTGGAGGTGATCGAGGAGTACGGGCGCGACATACGGTCGGTGAGCGTGACGATTCGCCTGCCGTCGGTGGTCCGTCTCCTGAGAATGGTCAAGCGTCCCAAGCGCCCTGTCCGCTTCTCCCGCCAGAACATCTATGCCCGGGACCGGTACCGTTGCCAGTACTGCGGGTCGCGCTTTCCCAGCGAGGAGCTCACGTACGATCACGTGCTTCCCCGCTCCCGTGGGGGCAAAACCGAGTGGGAAAACATCGTGACCTGCTGTGTGGCATGCAACCGAAAAAAGGGGGGAAGGACGCCCGAGGAGGCGCACATGCGTCTCATTCGAAAGCCGGTTCGTCCCACCTGGGTCCCGGCCCTCCGCATCACCATCGGCATCAAGGAAGTTCCCAACACCTGGCGCGATTACCTGTACTGGAACGTGGAGCTGGTGGCATAGACTGCCGCAGCCTGCCGGACTACACCCCAAAGAGCTGGATCCCGTCATACGAGGGCAGCCGCAATCTTGTCGGCAGTGGCCTTGAGGACCTCCGGGTCACCCGGTTCGGCCCCCCAGTGGCTGACCGGGAGCTCGGGAGCGCCGGATACGCGGGGAATCAGGTGTACGTGGTAGTGCATTACGATCTGGTTTACACCCTTTCCGTTCAACTGCAGAACCGCAACCCCCAGGGGATTCAGGGCCTTTTTCATGGCATGCAGGATGCGCTGGGCGGCCAGGTGTACGGCGGCGAGGTCCTCGCTGCTGATCTCATAAAGGTTCTCGGCGTGGGCCTTTGGGACCACCAGGCTGTGGCCTTCGGATACCGGGTTGATGTCCGCGAACGCGATGACCCGGTCGTCCTCGTACACCTTGTAGCAGGGGATCTCTCCCCGCGCGATTTTGCAAAAAAGGCAGTCCTCCATGGGATTCCTCCTTTGGTCGATGGGTATGGAGGCCTTTGGCCTCCAGGTAAGGATTAAGGATTAGAGGGGTAAGGATTAAGGGGCGGACCCTATGGGTCCGAGCTGCCAAGTTTCAGGTGTCACCTTGTGAACAGCTGTTTTGATTTTCCCTTTAATCCTTATCCCTGAATCCTTCAATCCTGCCCTTCAGCCCCTTACCCCTCTAATCCTTAATCCTTCAATCCGCTTCCGGAGTCCAAAGGGCACGCCTACCCTTCCGGGTTCAACAAGGCCTGGATCCTCGCCCGGGTTTCCTCGGAGAGGTCCGGGTTCCCTCGTAGGTTCATGGAGCGCATCACGTCGTACGTGCCGTCCTCGAACAGAACGGGAATCTGTATGATGTAGTCCGGGGCATGACAGCAGCCGGGCGCAAAGAAACAGCCCGGCTTTTTTCCATCCTTGAGCTGTTCCCGGGCGCGCGCCAGGTCCTGCGGCGAGAGGACCAGTCCTGCCTCGCCGGTAAATGTATTTACAGGATCTCCAGGTTGGAAGCGCGTTTTCCGTTCCATGGGTTTCCCTGCAAGGTGTGCTCACACGGTTTTCCAGTATGTGGCAGAACAGATCCTGCGAGAGTGCCGGTTTACGTGCGGGCACGGTAGAACGATGATAGTCGCTCTTCCGGGAGATGTCGAGAGGGAATTGTGTCTACCCGCATTCCCGCCGTCGCTGGGTCGAAATGTGCGAGCAGGGCATGGTTGTGCTGCCTGCCGGCTTGCTGCGAAGGGATTTCTCCTGGCAGGGTTGGCTTGACGTATTTCCATCCCAAGGCCTATAGTTCGGGTACCGATTCATTCCTGCCCAGGGATTTCCGTCGAAACGGAGGCTTCCTCATGTGGGGGACACAAGATATTGCGGCATTTCTTGCTGCAGGGGTTCTTCTGAACCTGACGCCGGGGCAGGATACCCTCTACATCCTTGGACGGAGTATGGCCCAGGGAAAGAGGGCGGGCATTTTGTCGGTACTGGGGATCAGCTCCGGCATCCTGTTCCACACGGTGGCGGCTGCTACAGGTCTTTCCGCGATCCTTGCCGCCTCCTCCATGGCCTTTACATGGATCCGGTGGGCCGGTGCCGCATATCTGGCATTTCTCGGCGCTCGAATGATCCTGGGGAAGGGGGCCCTTGGGCAGGATTTGTCCGGCGTGCCGGGCCCCGTGGAGACGGGCAGGATCTACCGGCAGGGCGTGTTGACCAATGTCCTCAACCCCAAGGTAGCCCTGTTTTTCCTGGCCTTTCTGCCACAGTTCGTGGATCCGAACTGCACCTCTCCGATCGTGCCGTTCCTTGTGCTCGGCGGCCTTTTCATGGCTACGGGCACGGCATGGTGCCTGTGCCTGGTGCTTCTCTCCAGTCGGCTGACCGCCGCGCTCCGCCGCGGAAGACTTTCCATCCTGGCACAGCGTGCTTGCGGTATCCTGTTCATAGGCTTGGGGCTCAAGCTTGCCCTGGAACAAGGGCGGTGACTCCTGGCGCGAAACGGGCCTGCTGCACGTAAACCAACGGTCCTGAAAGCGGTTTTCGGGATGATGTCATCCTCTTGTTGAAATGTGAAAAAAGGGGAGCCGCTCAAAGGGGCCGGGAGGTTGGGTTTGACAGCCCATGTTGTGCTGTCTATTCTTTTTCATGGTGAACGGCCGAGTCTTATCCGCTGAGAAGGAGAAAGGCCCCGGCCTCCAATGGGGTGCTTAGGGCGAGAGTGACCCATGCCCGATCATGTGTGTCCGGAAGCAGCAGCCTGCTTCCTGCACCGGGAATCCAAGCATGTTTACACGGCTTTTCGAGACATTGGCTTTTTTCAGGGCGTTTCTTGTCGATATCGCCAGGTTTCTCATCCCGGTGACCATCCCGGTGATCCTCCTCGAGACCTATCTCTCGTTTAGAATCGTGGAGGCAAACAGCCAAGGCGTGATCAACGCGCTGCCTTTTACAATCAGCTTCCTCTACCGCCCGGTGTACACAGGCGGATTGATCTGGCTGATTTCACAAAGTGCGGGGGGCCAAGGGTGGACCACGGCGGAATGCCTGATCAAGGGGCTGAAGTTCTGGAAAGACCTCCTGTTCGTCTACCTTATCAGCTCTGTGCTCATTTTCGCCGGACTCCTGGCCTTCGTGTTGCCGGGCCTCGTTTTTTTCGCAAGGCTCTCCCTTGCGGAGTTCGGTGTGGTCCTGGAAGGGATGGGACCCAAGGAGGCCCTGATCCGAAGCAACGAGCGCGTCCGGGGAATGACCCTCGAGATCATCGTATGTACGCTCGCGCTCTCCTTTCTGCTCATCTCCCTGGACATCATCTCCGGGTATTTTATGGGGAAGTACTCCCTCCATGGATATTTGTCCTCTGTCTTTGTGTCCGTGGTCTTCATGGTCCTGTCCTCGACCGTGACGATTCTTTTCTACCGGTTCTACGATTTGGCCCTGAAGAAGGGGGAAGGGGATGGGGAAGGGGCTGAAGGGCAGGATTAAGGATTCAGGGGTAAGGATTAAGGAAAAAGGAGAAAGGCCGTGATTCGTGTTCGTGGCTCGTGATTCGGAAAGGGATCGACCCGGGTGATTGCTTTTCACTTAACGGCTCAACAGCTCAAAAGCTTAACAGCTCGTTTCATTGGAGACAAAAATGACGCTCGAGATGCTGGCAAAACGCGTGGCCCGAAACGCACGGGACATCTGGATTCGCGGATGGGCCGAAGCCGGAGCTGGAAACGTGAGCGTGCGGGTGACTCCTTCCCTTCTGGATGGGGAGGAGGTTCTTCGCTCGCAAAGAGAGTGGGTCCCCCTGGACCCCGGGGTGCCTGAGCTGGCAGACACTTTTCTTTTGTTGACCGCGAGCGGCAGCCTTTTCCGAACTCTCGAGGAGACCCTGGAAAAGGGATGCGGTGTGATCGAGCTCGATGACAAAGGGGAGCGATATCGCGTTGTCTGGGGATTTAAGGACGGGGCGGTTCCTTCATCGGAGATGCGGGCGCATCTTGGCGTGCACGCGATACGCAGCCGCGCCCGGGCCGGGCAGCCCCTGGCCGTGATCCATGTACACGCAACGCACCTGGTCGCATTGACGCAGGCTCTGTCGCTGGATACGATCTCTCTCACAAGGCTTCTCTGGAGCACTCACGCCGAGTGCATGGCCTTTTTTCCGGAGGGAGTGGAGGTCGCTCCCTGGCAGGTTCCCGGTTCCCAAGCCCTCTCAGAGGTCACGGCTCGTGCCCTGGAGAACCGGCGCTTGGTGGTCTGGCCCTTTCATGGGGTCGTGGCCCTGGGAAAGGACCTGGACGAGGCGCTCGGGCTCATCGAGGTAGGCGAAAAGGCGGCCGAGCTCTACATGGAGTCCGCCGGGCTGGGGGGACTCGGGAAAGGATTGGGAACCGACGCCCTGAAGGCAATTGCAACGGTCTTCGGCGTGGAGCCGGACGAAGCGATCCTGAACGCACCGGTCGTGTTACCGCGTGCAGTGTCAAGGCGGAACCGACGGGGCAAGGAGGAAGAGGCATGAAAACATCCGTGGGGCCAAGGACCCTGCTGTACCCTGCGCCGGCCCTGATCGTGGGGACCTATGACAAGGTGGGAAATCCCAACGGCATGGCCGCGGCCTGGACGGGAATCTGCTGCTCCAAGCCGCCGTGCGCTGCGGTTTCCTTGCGAAAGGCGACGTATACGTACGGGAATATCGTGGATCGAAAGGCCTTTACCCTGAACATTCCCAGCGACGAGCAGATGGCCCAGGTGGACTACCTCGGCATGGCCTCAGGGAGGGACGAGGACAAGCTGGCGGCGGCCAGGCTCACCCCGGTGCGGGGGGAGCACGTGGATGCCCCGTATGTGGAGGAGTGCCCGGTGGTGCTCGAATGCCGATTGGTTCACACCTTTGAGCTTGGTCTGCACACACAGTTCATAGGGGAGATCGTGGACGTCAAGGCGGACGAGGCCGTGCTGGGGAAGGACGGCATCCCGGATATGGCCAAGGTTCGTCCCCTGGTGTTCGCTCCGGAGAGCCGAAGCTACTACCGCCTCGGAGAGTACCTGGGTCGGGCTTTTTCCATCGGGAAGACCCTGAGATAAGGAATGCAAAATCATTGCGGTCATTCTGCCGGGGCTCGCGATCACCTTGTTTTTCAAGAAGTAAGGGGCGGCACCGGCGGATTGTCCGGCCAGGAAGGGGGGAGGTCTCGAACCAGCGCCTCAAGGGAGGAGAGGTGCATGTCCCCGAGATCGGCCAGGAGACCCTTCAGGGAATGGACGGCGGGTGCGATGAATGCCTCGAAAAAGGGCTTTCCCCGGACGCGGCTCAGGAAGCCAAAGGCCCCCAGGATCTGGAGATTTCGCTGGATTGCAAGGTAGGGGTAGGTGTCTTCGAAGAGTGCGACTTCTCCCGGCTGGTGCGC
>JASFQI010000170.1:0-10164 GCA_050115555.1 Desulfobacteraceae bacterium | reverse complement strand
TGAATGCGGCCAGCTTGTAACGCCCCACGTTCAGGGTGTTCAGGGCCACCACGTGCCCGCGGCCGATCTCACCGAGCACGTTCTCCACCGGGACCTTCACGTCCTGGAAGATCACGGAGCGCGTAGAGCTCCCGTGAACGCCCATCTTCTGCTCTTCCTCGTCCACGCTCACGCCGTCCCAGGCCCGCTCCACAATGAAGCTCGTGAACTTGTCCCCGTCCACCTGTCCGTAGGTCAGGAAGAGGTCTGCAAACCCGGCGTTTGTGATGAACTGCTTTTGCCCGTTGAGGGTATAGTACTTCCCGTCCTCGGAGAGGGTCGCAGTGGTCTCGGCGCGCAAGGCATCGGATCCGTGGCCGGGCTCGGTCAGGGCATAGGCGCCCACCCACTCCGCGCTGGCAATCTTGGGCAGGTACTTCTTTTTTTGTTCCGGCGTGCCGAAGAGCACCACGGGCAGGCTCCCGATCCCGGTCTGAACGGCCAGGGTGACACTGAAGCCGGTGATGCCCTGGCTGATGTGCTCCGTGATCAGGGTTCCGCTCACCTTGTCGAGTTCGGAACCCTCGTAGACCTCAGGCATATCCGCGCCCAGGAACCCCAGCTCGCCCGCCTTCTTGAGCAGTTCCCGAAGGAGCTCCGGGTTGCACTCGGCGAGCTCTTCGCGCTTCGGAACGAGCTCCCCTTCGCCGAACTCCACAGCGCTCTTGGCGATCATGACCTGTTCCTTGTCAAAGTCCTCGGGCGTGAACACCTCGTCGGGCGACGCGTCCACGAGCACGAACTCTCCTCCCTTGAAAAGCTTCAGTTCACCCATATTTTCTCCTCCTAATTTTTTTAGGATCATGGACTAAGGATTAAGGAGTGGAAGGGCAGGATTAAGGATTAAGGATTAGAAGATTAAGAGGTGGAAGAGGCCTCTCCTTATCTCTTGTCCCTTAATCCTGCTTTCCCATAATCCTTACCCCTTTAATCCTTCAATCCTCTAATAATCTTCTATTTCGAAAATCGCGGCCGCGCCCATACCGAAGCCGATGCACATGGAGACCAGGCCCCAGCGCACCTTGCGTTCCTGCATTTCGTAGATGAGCTGGGTGGTCAACTTGGACCCGGTGCAGCCCAGGGGGTGTCCCAGGGCGACGGCGCCGCCGTTCACGTTCGTAATCTCTTCATTGACGCCAAGCTCGCGGATGCAGTAGATGGCCTGGGCCGCAAAGGCTTCGTTCAGCTCAATGAGTTCCATCTGGCTCAGGTCCATGCCGGCGATCTTGAGCACCCTGGGGATGGCCACGGCCGGTCCCACGCCCATGTACTCGGGAGGGCAACCCTCCACGGCGTGATACCGGAAGGTGGCCATGGGCTTGAGGCCCAGCTCCTTGGCCTTTTCCTTGCTCATGAGGACCACCCCGGCCGCTGCATCGCTGGTCTGGGAGGAGTTTCCCGCAGTCACCGTACCGGTCGGCTTGAACGCGGGGCGGATCTTGGAGATGCTCTCCTTGGTGGTGCCGGGCCGCATGCCCTCATCCGTGTCGAACACGATCTCGTCGAACTCGAAATGCCCGTTGGGGAGCTTCTTCTGCGTCTTGACCGTGAGCGGGACGATCTGGCTCTTGAACCGGCCGGCCTTGATCGCGGCCTCGGCCTTCTGCTGGCTTTTTGCACCGAACTCGTCCTGCTCGTCCCGGGTGATGCCGTACTTTTCGGCCACGTTCTCCGCGGTCAGCCCCATGCCGGTGAACGCGCCCGGCCGTTCGTCCACCAGAGCGGGGTTGGGGTACATCATGCTCCCGCCCATGGGAATCTGGCTCATGCTCTCCACGCCCCCGGCGATGACGACATCCGCATACCCGCACATGATCTTCTCTGCGCCGATGGCAATGGACTGCAGGCCGGAGGAGCAGAACCGGTTCACGGTCATGCCCGGGACCCGATCCGGCCACCCCATGGACATGACCAGGACGCGGCCCAGGTTCAGGCCCTGCGTGGCCTCCGGAAAGGTGCACCCGATGATCACGTCATCGATGAGGTTGGGGTCCAGATCTCCTGCCCGTTTCAGCAGGTCGCCCAGCACGGTGCAGCCCATGTGCTCGGGGCGTACGTCCTTGAGCATTCCGCGAGGGGCCTTTCCAACCGCCGTTCGGCAGGCGGCGACGATCACGGCTTCTCTCATGGTGTTTCCTCCTTAGATGCTTACACGGATCAGGGGGGCTAAATCCTGCATCCTACGTTTCCACCCCTGAATCCTCATTTCCCTCAACACCTTAAAACCTTAACACCTCAACACCTGATTTTCGCGAATCCTAATTCCGCAGCGGCTTGCCCGTCTGGAGCATGTGCTGAATCCGCATCTGGGTGTTGGGATCGCCGCAGAGCCTCAAGAAGGACTCGCGCTCCAGGTCCAGCAGGTACTGCTCGCTTACCAGCGTGTCCGGGAGCACCTCGCCGCCGCACAGGATACGGCCCACCTCGGTGGAAACGGTCACATCGTGATCCGTGATGAACCCGGACTCGTGCATGGTCCAGAGGGCGAGCCGAATCATGGCAAAGGTGTTCTCCCCGGCCACGCGGATCTCGTCCTTGGGCAGAGGCGGCTGGTAGCCCTCCATGTTCATGGCCAGCACGGTCTGCTTGGCATCCTCGATCTGGTAGTCCCGGTTCACGGTCATCTTATCCGTGGAACGCAGGTACCCGAATTTGATCGCCTCCGGACCGGAGGTCGCCACCTTGGCCATGGCAATGGTCTCAAAGGCCCGGGCGATGTAAGGCATGAGCTCGATCTGCTTGGGGTAGAGGCCGCCGCGGGGCACCTCGAAGAGGTGCTCGGTCGCTCGCAGGTAGAACTCCTTGGTGCCCCCGCCTGCCGGGACCAGGCCCACGCCCACCTCCACGAGACCCATGTAGGTCTCTGCGGCGAAGCGCACCCGGTCGGACGCGAGGCAGATTTCGCACCCGCCTCCGAGGGCGAGTCCAGCAGGTGCCGCCACCACGGGCTTGTCCAGGTACTTGAGCTTCATGAAGGAGTCCTGGAAGGTCTTGATCATCCAGTCGAGATCGTCCCACTCCTCCTCCTGGGCCGTAAAGAGCACCAGGGGCAGGTTGGCACCGGCCGAGAAGTTCGTTCCGTGATTCGCGATCACCAGCCCGTCGAACTCCTGGCTCACGATGTCCGCGCTCTTCATGACCATGCTGATGATGTCGTCGCCCATGGCGTTCATCTTGGTGTGGAACTCGAGGCACGCCACGCCGTCGCCGATGTCGATGAGGGAAGCGCCCTTGTTTTCGGTCACGGTCTTTTCCCGATCCTTGAGCGCGGGGAGCAGGATGATGCCCGGCTTCACCGGGATCTCCCGGTAAGACTTGCTCATGGGGTCGTAATAGGAGGTCTTGCCCGCCTCGGTCTTGTAAAAAGCCTCGTTGCCCTGATCCAGCATCTCCTGGACCCAGTCAGGAATCGTGTAGCCGGCCGCCTTCATCTTTTCCACGGACTTGGCCAGGCCCAGGGCATCCCAGCCCTCGAAAGGCCCCATCTTCCATGCGAACCCCCACTTCATGGCGTTGTCCACGTTCACGATGTCGTCCGCGATCTCCGGAATCCGGTTGGCCGTGTAGATGAGGGTCTCGCTGATCTGCCGGAAGGTGAACTCCCCGGCCTTGTCGTCCGCATAGAAGAGCGCCTTGATCTTGTTGCCCGTACCCGATACGTTCCCCGCCGCTTCCAGGGAGGCGAACTTGACCTTTTCCTGGGGAGTGTACTCCAGGGACTTCGGATCGATGGAAAGGATGACCTTCTTGCCCTTCTCGTCCTTGCCCTTCTTGTAGAAGCCCTGTTTGGTCTTCTCACCCAGCAGCTGCTTTTCAAGCATCTTCTGGACCAGCTCCGGGGGCTGGAACATCTCGCGCTTCTCGTCGTCCGGTGCGCCCTCGTACACGTTGCTTGCCACGTGGAGCAGGGTGTCCAGGCCGACCAGATCCGCAGTCCGGAAGGTCGCACTCTTGGGATGGCCGATCACCGGGCCGGTAAGCTTGTCCACGGCCTCGATGGAAAGCCCGAGGTCGAGCATGCTGCGAATCACGTAGAGCACGCTGTACACCCCGATCCGGTTCGCAATGAAGTTGGGCGTGTCCTTGGCCCACACGACCCCCTTGCCCACGATCTTCTCGCAGGCGTCTTCCAGGGCCTCCAGGACCTCGGGAAGGGTGTCCTCGCACGGAACGATCTCCAGAAGCTTCATGTAACGCGGCGGGTTGAAGAAGTGGGTAATGGCAAAGTGCTTTCGGAAGGCCTCCGAGCGGCCTTCTGCCATGGCCTTGGCCGAGATGCCCGAGGTGTTGGACGTGATCACCGTGCCCGGTTCGAGCACGGACTCGATCTTCTCAAAGACCGACTGCTTGATGTCCAAACGCTCCACCACGACCTCGATGATCCAATCCACCTCCCGGAGCTTCTCAAGGTCGTCCTCCAGGTTCCCCACCAGCACCCGCTTGGTGTTCTCGGACACGTAAAACGAAGCAGGTTTGCTCTTGAGAGCGGTCTCCAGCCCCTTCAGGGCGAGCTTGTTTCGGAAATCCCTGCTCTCCTCGGTGAGGCCCTTCTTCTTGTCCTCGTCGGCCAGCTCCCTCGGCACGATGTCCAGGAGCAGCGTCTCGATGCCCACGTTCGCGAGCTGGGCCGCGATGGTCGCTCCCATGACACCGGCCCCGATGACGCCGGCCCGCTTGATCTTTCTGCTCATACGGAGACCTCCTTCTCGTTGATCATTGATCCTAGCCCTCTATCCTTTATTGATGCCCGGGGATTCAGTCCCCTCGAATAATGAATGAGCATTCATTCACTCCAAAGGTAGCACAAGCCTTTTTACCGAGTCAACCTTTTTCGTCCTCTTTTTCCTGGCGATTTTTCCAGCGGTTGTCAGGTGTCGGGTGTCGGGGACTGTTGTGGAATCCCGGCCTTTTCCCTCCACCTACACTTACACCGCCGCTATCGTCCCTCTGCCCCTTACCCCTTAATCCTTCAATCCTGCTTTTCACGCCATGGACCCGCCGTCCACAGTGATCACCTCGCCTGTGACATAATCGGACATGGATGAACACAGATAAAGCACCGTTCCCACCACGTCTTCGGTCTCGGCGATGCGCCCCATGGGGATGCCCGCGACGAGCTCCCGAAGCATGCCCTCGTTGCTCCAGAACGGCTTGCTGAAGTCCGTTCGAACCATGCCCAGGGACACCGCGTTCACGCAGATCCCGTCCGACGCCGACTCCTGTGCCAGCACCCGTGTAAACATCTCCAGACCGGCCTTGGCCACGCAGTAGACGCCCATGCCCCGCGCCGCCTTTTGCGCGGCAATGGAGGAGATATTCACGATTTTCCCTCTGCCCTGCTCCTTCATCCAGGGAACCGCCTGCCTGGAAGCCAGGAACGCGCTCTTGAGGTTCCCCTCCATGATCTTGTCCCATAGCCCTTCTTCCACTTCGGCCACCAACGGGGTGAAAAGGTTCATCCCCACGTTGTTCACCAGGATGTCCAGGTGACCAAAGGACGGCTTCAAGGCCTCGAACAAGGCCTCCACCTGCTCGGCCTTACCCATGTGCGCAACCCGGGCCAGGACCTCGTGGCCTTGGGCCTCGAGCTCCTGAACGGCCCGATCCAGGTTCTCCTGCTTTCGCCCGCAGATAGCCACCTTGGCCCCCTGGGCAGCCAGGGCATCGGCAATGGCGAATCCCAGCCCCCGGCTTCCACCGGTGACCAGGGCGGTCTTTCCAGACAGATCCAGCATCCTTCCAGTTCCCGCTCCCATACGCTCTCCTTTCCCTACCGGGCCGTCCTTCACATCAACCCGGATCCGTTTTCAAGCGTTCCGTACCTCCACCACAATATCAACACGTTACCACGAAAGCCCGATCCACCCAAGGACTGATCCCTTTCCTTTTTCTCATTGACGGACAGAAGTAGAAAAGGCAGTCCTTTTCGTCCCTGGATCTTACCTGCCTGAGCGCTATTTTCCGTTACCTTAATAGGAGATCACAAGACGAGCAGCCTCAGCGGGGCTAAAATTTGAAATCAAACCTGAAATAAGGCCTTCATGCACAAGAATCTGTGCATAAAGACGCCTTTTTCTCCAGCCCAAGGATCCGAAAGAGCGAAACCCGCGGCCCGCGGGTTCATGCAGGGCTTTGCGCACTCTTTATGTTTCTCCTAATTCCCCCTTTTTTCTCTTTATTCTAACATGTTTCGACCCAAAAAGCGCACGAAGAGTCTCTGCCCACAATTTCTATCCAGCTGATATCTTTTTATTTTTTGTCTGTTTGCACGGTTCCATGTGCGTAAATGCACAGAAACCTGTGCATTCCCACTGATTTGGCTGGTTGCCGTTCCAAAATCACCCTTCTCCATACCTTTCCCAACCACTGGCCTGTTCAAAATCAACAGGCCAAAACTGCTGTTTTTTCAATGGCTTTTACTACATCCAAACAGAGCCCAACCTTCACATTCCCCACTATTTCCTTCTCACCCTGCCTTACGGCACGAATCTTGTTCTTAGAACATGCAAAAAAACGAATTTTGGGAACACGAACCTTGGGTACGTTGGTAAGTTCATAACTTCACGTTTTTTCTATCTTAACCCTATTTAAGGAGTGTGCGATTTCCATGTCTCGAACCGCCCTCGCCAATTTGCTCGCATGCCTGCTCCTGCTTCCAGCTTCCACTGCCTTTTCTGCTGAGACGACCATTTCCTTAGGCGAGCTCAATGCCGCCTGCATGAAGGTCACGGCCATCACCCCCCAGTTCGAGGGCCCGAACACGCTCCGTTTGACAGCCGAGTTGAGCGGTAATCCCCAGGACGGCTGCCCAGTGACGTGGCAGTTCAAAGGCCCCTCCCACGGGTATGCCTTTCAAAACACCGAGGGGACCTCAGTCACGCTCACCATCGGAAAGCTCCAAAACCGGGTCACCGTGAAGGCCTGTGTAAGCGACCGCAGAAACCAAGGCGGATGCGCAGCCCTTACCCTGGATACCGAAGTCCTCGAAAAGGCAGAAGACGTGAAGAAGTTTGGGGAAAGACACAAACAGGACTTTGCGGAAGATCGCTTCATATGTCAACGGCTGGGGGACGACCAGTACATATACGTGTTCTACGACGTGGCCTCCCGGGTGAACACGGTCACCGGGGAGTACTATCGGGACAAGGAGGATCTGGGCGTCAAGGTGCCTGGAGGAAGGCTCTCCGTCCACCGCTGGTACCAAGGAGGCCGATGGACCTGGGACCACGAACGCCACGACCTGACCGTAGTCCGGGGACCTGAAGGAGATATCACTGTTGTTAAAAAGGGCAACGTCCCGTACAAGCCTGTTCCTCAAAAGAAAGGCGTCTTCACGGACGGCACTTACAGCATCTGGAAAACCGACACGGGATTCCGCTGGGAGAGCAGGCATGGGGAATGGAAGCGATTCAACTCCGAGGGACGGCTCATCGCCTTTGGGGACCGAAACGGCGCGATCGGCCGAATCCTCTTCCGGGACGGCCGGCCCTTTTGCCTCTCCGACCGGAACAACCGTGCGGTCCTGTGGATGGAGTACGATGAGGCCGGACGCCTTCGTACGGCCTACGATCTCACCGGCCGGGGTGTGACCTACCGCTACCGAAATGACCGGTTGAGCGCAGTGATTGATGTCTCAGGAAATGAAACCCGCTTTGCCTATGACCAGAAGGGACGGCTCAAAGAGGTGCGCGAACCCGAAGGGGAAAAGGTTCAAATCACCTATGACGATTTCGGGCACGTGGGCTCGGTCCTGGATGCCCAGGGCAAAGGCCACACCTTTACCTGGGACTATGATCAGGAGGTGTCCCTCTACTACGTCCGCATCCAGGATCCGGCAGGAAAGGTGACCGAGATCTGGTCCAACAAGGAGGGACAGGCCCGAAGGGTGGATGTGAACGGCAGGACGGTCCATAAGATCGAAAAGCAGGGTCGCACCCTGATGGTAACGGATGCCCGGGGCCTGTTGACGAAAAAGACCTTTGATGAGCGCGGGAACCTCCTCGGAGTGGTATACCCGGACGAGTCAAGAGTACGAACGGAGTATGAGCCCCAGTACAACCGCCTCGCGAAGAAGATCAACGAGAACGGGGTGGAGACGCGCTACGCGTATGACGAAAACGGCAACCGGATCAGAATGGTCGAGGCAGTGGGCACACCCTCCGAGCGAATTACCAAGTACACCTATGACCGGGACGGTAACCTCCTGAGCACACGGCAACTTGGAGACGCACATACCCAGGAAGCCGTAACCACGCATACCTATGATGCCTTTGGGAACCGGATCTCCTCCACCGACCCGGAGGGCCACACCACCTGCTACACCTACGACGCTCAGGGAAACGTGCTCACAAAGACCGATCCCACAGGCTCTTTTTGGCGTTATGAATACGACACGGCGGGCAGGATCATCGCCTCCACGAATCCCCTGGGGCACGAGACCCGACATTTTTTCGATGCCGAGGGCCGCAAGGTCCGGGAGATCGATCCCAAGGGCAACGGAACCCGTTTTGCCTACGATGATCAAGGCAACATGGTGCGCCGGACCGATGCCCTGGGAAACACCACCCGGTTTGAGTACAATGCTTCGGGTATGCTCACCCGGAAGATTGATCCTGAGGGTAAGGAGATTCGCTTCGGCTATGACACGCAAGGTAGAATGGTCTCGCTGGTGGACGGGGAAGGGAATGAGACCCACATGGTCTATGAGACTCCTGCTCCTGCGGAATGCCCAATGTGCGGGGGTGGGACGGGAACACAGCCCGCCCGAATCGTCTACCCTACTTTCACCAAAGAGTTTACCTATGACCAGCGGGGCCGCAAAACCGAGGAAACGGACGTTCTGAGCGATACCGAGGCCTACACGACCTTTATGGAGTACGACCCGGGCGGCAACCTGTCCCTGAAGACGGACAAGGAGGGAAGGTCCACGTCCTATGTCTACGATTCCCTGGATCGTTTGATCAAGGTCACCGATCCCCTAGGAAACGAGACGCTTTATGCGTACGACGACAGGGATAACTTGATAGCGCTCACGGATGCCAACGGAAACACCACACGGTTCGCATACGACCGAAACAACCGTCTCGTCAAGGAAACCCGGCCCATGGGGGAGGAGACCACATATGCCTATGACGGGGCCGGCAACCTGATGAAGAAGGTGGACGCCAAGGGCCAGAAAACGATCTATGAGTATGACAAGGGTGGGCGGTTGATGTCGATTCAGTACTTAGCAGAAACGAATGCTCCCGAGCCTGTTAAGACCGTAGCTTTCACATATGATGAGGTTGGAAATGTCGTCTCCTATGATGACGGCGAGACGTCAGGCCGGTATGCCTATGACGCGGTTTCAAGAAAGACACAAGAGAGCGTGGATTATGGCCCGTTTTCCAAGTCCCTCTCATACGAATATTACAAAAACGGGCTCAAGCGCGCCTTCACCGGTCCTGAAGGTATCACATACACCTATACCTATGACGGCGCCAACCGACTGGCTGCCATCGAGGCCCCGGAGTTGGGAAGTATCGGCTACTCTGACTACCATTGGAACCGGCCGACCAAAATCAACCTTCCGGGAGGAAGCACGAGGGCCTTTGCCTATGATCCTCTCATGCGAATCCGGAGAATCCTATCCCAAGACCCAAAAGGCCGTTCCATCCTGGATTACGAGTACGAATACGACCGGATGGACAATATCATCACAAAACAGACCGAGCACGGGATCTACAACTACATTTATGACAGCCGCTATCGCCTTATTCAGGCCGATAACCCCACACTCTCGGATGAATCCTTCACTTACGACCCCGTGGGAAACAGGCTAACCTCAAAAAACATGAAGGGGGTATGGTCTTACAACCCTAACAACGAGCTCGAGCAGTACGACGAAGTATCCTTCCGCTATGATGCCAACGGCAACACCGTGGAGAAGGTAACCCCGAGCGGTGTGAGCCGCTATGGGTATAACGTGGAAGACCGCATGGTGCGTGTACAGGATGAAACAGGGAACCTCATTGCGACCTATACGTACGATCCCTTTGGCCACAGGCTTTGGAAAGAGGTTGCTGGAGAGAAGGTGTATTTTTTATACTCGGACGAGGGCCTGATTGCGGAGTTTGATGGTAGAGG
>JASFQI010000169.1:0-10164 GCA_050115555.1 Desulfobacteraceae bacterium | reverse complement strand
AGTGATAGGGGAATCGGGTGATGAGAAACTCTTCCAGGTAGGTAAAGATCGCCGCTCCGATGATGGGGCCATAGATGGGGCGCATGCCGCCGAAGATGGCCATGAGCACCGGCATAAAGGAAATCAGGGGGTTGAAGGCGATTTTTGGATCGATATAGGTCCACCGGGTGGCGATCACCGCGCCGGCAGCCCCCATAAACAGCCCGCTGACGGCAAAAATCGTGACCTTCAAGGCGGTGATATTGATCCCCGTATGGGAGGCGGCCTCCTGGTTTTCACCGATCCCCTCCAGGGCCAGCCCGTATCTGGACCGCCGAATGAAAAAGACCGTGAGGACCAGGATGACCAGAATGAGGAGCATCACATAAAATACGGCGGTGTTCGATATGGGGGGGACCACTCTGCCGGTGGTCCCCGTGATGTTCACCTCCCACCACAGGATGAAATGGAGGAGGAGCTCCACCAGGCCGAAGGTGAACATCACAAAATAGATCCCCCTCAACCGCAAGGTCAACATGCCCACCAGAAAGGCCAGACCGCCGCTGACCAATGCCCCGGAAACAATGACCAGAGGGAAAGGCAGGTTCATGCCCACGATGGCGGCCGTGTAGATTCCCACGCCGAAAAAAGCGGCCGAGGCCAGGGAAATATTCCCTGTCGGGCCGGAGAAAAGTGTCCAGCTGACGGCGATGATCATATACATGAGGATGCTGGTGAAAAGGACCGTCATATAGGAAGGAGCAAAAAAAGGTATGGAAACCAGCAGACCCAGGATGAGCACAACCAGCGTTGCGATGAAAACCCGTTGTCCTTTTGTCTTTGAATTTCTCATGTGATCATCTCCCCAGGATGCCCGTTGGCCTGACCAGCAGCAGAACCATGAAGATGACGTAATAAGCGACCAATGCAAGGCCCGGCTCGATATGGGTGACGATGCTCCCCACCAGACCCAGGATGAGGCCGCCCACAAGGCTCCCGGGAATGCTGCCCAGTCCCCCCAGAACAATGACGATGAGGGCGATCATCGTGTATTCGAGACCCATGGTGGGCTGTATCTTGTAGGACATGCTGAGAAGGGCCCCGCCGAGACCGGCCATCAGGGCGCCGAACCCGAAGCAGAGGGCCAGTACGCGGTTGATCCTGACCCCCATGAGACCGGCAATCTCGGGGTCCTGGGCCGCCGCCCGAATGGCCTTTCCCATTCGGGTGCGGGACAGGAACAGATAAAAGACCAGGCAGATCACCAACGCAAACCCCAGGGTGATGAGCCGATTGGCGGCGAACTTGGCCCCCCAGAAATTCACCGGGAAGGCCAGGTAGGAGTATCCCTTGATGTCGGCCCCCCAGATCAGAATGGCCAGGTTTTGAATGATAAAGAGAAGCCCGAAACAGGCCAGCATGGAGTTCCCCTCATAGGCCCCCGGTGTAGGTGAAATCGTTCGCAGGCGGGTGAAAAGGGTCCTGTAGAGAAGAAAGCCCACCACGAACACCACCGGGCCGCTGATGACCAGGGAGATCAGCGGATTGATCCCCGTGGACGTGTACAGGGCCCAGGTGATAAAGGCCCCCAGCATGATGAACTCGCCATGGGCCACATTCAGCACCCGGGCCACCCCATATTGCAGACTGAGCCCCACGGCGGTCACCGCATAGATCCCGCCCAGCAATAAACCGGAAATCGTAATGTCCAGAATGGTCATGATCATAAGGATTGATTTCCCAAATCCTGAATTTGCGGATGGAGAGGCCCGGGCTGCCCCAAGGACGCGCATTTCGATTCAGCCGTCAATCCTTGGGACAGCCCCTGCTCAAAAGATCTCCAACGGATGACGCCCTACTTCTTTTTGGGCCACGGCGGTTTCGGATAGAGAGGCGGTGCCGTGCGTTTTTCGCCGGGATCGATCACCTCGAACACGTCCTTCTGCCATTGGCCGATCTCGCCCGGGTGATTGACGAAATATCGATCCTTGTCATACCAGAACGGCCCCAGGGCCGTATCGAACTTCTCACTTGCCATGATGTCCCTGATCTTCTTCTGATCCAGGGTCCCGGCCTTTTCAATGGCCTGCTGGAAGTGCTGGAGGGATGACCAGTAGAACAGCCCGCCCCAGTAGTCAGGCTCGACACCGAATTTCTTTACAAACTTCTCAACGTACTCCCTGGCACCTGCAGAGGTCTTGGCGTTCCAGGCACCGCCGCCCATCACGCCCTCAACGGCCTCCCCGAAAGTCCCTTTAAAGAGGGGGGGCGAAAAGGGCAGGACGGTCATGAAAAAGGCATTGAAATCGATGCCCAGTTCAATGGCCTGGCCTGTGAGGAGCATTCCGCCGGGCGGATAGCACGCAGCCACAAACGCGTCCACATTGAGGGCCTTGGCCTCTTTGAGCAGCGGCGACAGGTCCTTGATCCCATCAGGATAGCTCTTGTTCAGCTTGACCTCGATCCCCCTCTCTTTGAAAAACGGGACCATGGCATTCCCGTACTCGATTCCGTGCAGGTCCCCGCGATAGATCACGGCTACGGATTTCACGCCGATCTCCTTGAAGATATCGGCAAGGGCCGGGGCCTGGGTGTCGGAGAAATTGAGGACCTGAAAAAAGTAGGGGAGGCTGAGCTCCTTGAGCTTCAACGCACCACCGGGACCGCCGATGAGAATGTAGCCGTACTTGTTGGCAATCGGCGCGGCGGCAAAGAGCCATGCGGTGCCCCAGGGAGGCAGGAGGAAGTCCACCTTGTCCTCCAGGATGAGCTTCTCGATCAGATTCCGCATGGTGCCGATATCGCTTTTGTCGTCATACCGCTTCAGCTCCACCGGCAGTTTTTTTCCGTACTCCTCGACATAGATCCCGCCGGCCTTGTTGACCTCCTCGATCCACAGCTCGTAGACCTTGCCGCCCGATATGGCAACGCCTCCTGCAAGAGGACCGGAAAGAGAGATCGCCTGACCGAAAACGATCTTGTCCTTTGCCTCGGCATCGGAAACCCCGACCAGGAAGACCACCGCGATTAGAAGTACGAAAATCCCCTGCCACACTTGACTTCTCGTTTTCATTTTTGCCTCCTTTTTACGGTTATACTCCCCAGTTGACACCCGCACTGCTGAGGGCGGCTCCTGACACGTCTACGATCGCCGCGCCACCATCGATCTGAAGAACGGCCCCCGTCATAAACGAAGAATCATCGCTGGCCAGATAACTGCAGATGCCTGAGATTTCATCCGGAGTCGCGACCCGGTGAAGAGGGACGTTGGACGATATACAGTCAAAAACGCCGTCCACGTCGGTTGAGAGGACCTCTGTCAGCGGGCTGAGCGCCTCCTCCAGCATCTCCGTTCGGGTCGCCCCCGGGCAGACGGCATTACATCGGACCTTGTACCGGCCGTAATCGAGGGCAGCCTGCCTCGTGAGCATATTGAGAGCGGCTTTGGAGGTGCAGTAGGCCGCCATGCCGGGCAGGCAACGCAGTCCGCCCAGAGAGGAAATATTGATAACCGATCCGCCCCCGCCTTCGATCATGTGGGGGATGGATGCCTTCATGGCCAGGAAAGAACCGGTCAGGTTGATGGCAATGACCTTCTGCCAGACCTCCAGATCCAGGTCGGTCACGGTCCCGCCCGGATCGATGCCCGCATTGTTGACCAGGACATCCAGCTTTCCCCCGAACTTCAGTGTGGCTTCGACCATCCGTTTGACGTCGTCGAACGTCGAGACGTCTCCTGCACATGTGGTCACCTTGTCGGCGGGCAATGATTGAGCCACCTTGTCGAGCATCTCCTGCCGTCGCCCGGTGATGCAGACCTTGGCTCCATCCTGAATGAACCGCCTGGCGATCGCGGCGCCAATCCCCGTGCCTCCCCCTGTGATCAGGGCTGTCTTCCCGTTCAGATCCATGTGTCGGCCTCCTTGGTTGCGTTTCCTGGATTTCGGAGATCTGCGTCAAATGTCTTCCCGTTCCTGATCGTCTTTCAGCGCAAACCCTTTCAGGACGGCTTTTCGATGATCAGAGAGGCTGTTTTTCCTCCGGATAAAAGGTCACGGAGAGCTTCTGGATCAGGGCGCCTGCAGGCGTATTGGCAATGGCTCCGTCTTCTCCGAGGGCGAAGAATTTCCCCGTTTCCCGCATCTGATCCCAGTTGTGGAAGAAAACGGTGGAGACCGGCAGGCCGAACTCGCGCCAGGAAAAAATGTACTGGTTCACGTCGAACTTGTAGGTGATATGCAACTCGACATCCGACTCACCCTTCAGCGGCCCGACGATGCAGTGCCAGGCATAACGTTTCCCATTGAGATAGATATGCTCGAAGCACTGATTCGGATTGTAGGTGTATATCGCCCGGAGCCCGATCAGGTCGCGTGTGGGCGCCGGTTTCATCCCGGTCGGAGGGATGGACGGATCGCCGAGCACGCCCGGAGTGAAATCCTGCACGGCCCGGGGCTCCTTGCCGATCTCCCCCTCGCGCATGACCGTATGGACGGAAAGGACCTGCCGTGTCTCCGTGTTCACGAAAAAGGTGCGGCACTGTCTCGGCTCATTGGCAAACGTCATATCGATGTAGTAGGTACTGGGGGCGACCTCGATGGCCTCGTACCAGTCCGTTCCGCTCTCGGATCCGCTCTGCCACTTCACCTCGTTGGCCTGGACAAATTCGAGATCAAAGGCCGTGCCTGAATCCAGGGTCAGCTTCATCTTCTGATGGACCAGATCCGTCGTTGTCGGAATGCGATGGTAGGCCATATCAGCCGCATAATCCTCATATTTATAGTCGGTTTCACCCTCTTTTTGTGGCATGATGATCCTCCTTGTCCTCGATAAGGTTCGTGCAAGGCCCTCCGGGGCGGCCCCATGGCGACAGGGTCCATCCTGGCAAGAAGGCCGTTCCCCGGGGGCTGATTCCAACCGATCCTTCGGGTTGAGGTGTTCCCGCGGTTAGAACGGCAGCTGCCGTTTCGTCTTCATGATCGTGAGCCACTTCACCTCGGTGAGCTCCTCGACCGAATACCGGCCCCCTTCCCTTCCGATGCCGCTTCCCTTGCACCCGCCAAAGGGGCAGGCCGCATCGGCGTCGATGGTGCCGTCATTCACATGGACCATGCCCGCATGCAGGCCTTCCCCGAGAAAGATCGCCTTCTCCAGATCCCGTGTGATCACACCGGCCGAGAGGCCGTACTTGGTGTCGTTGGCGACCTCGAGGGCCTCTTTTTCATCCTTCACAGGAATGATCGAGGCGACCGGACCAAAGGTCTCCTCGTAATAGATCTTCATCTCGGGGGTGATATTGGCCAGAACGGTGGGCTGATACAGCCTGCCTTCATAGGTGCCGCCGGCAAGGAGCTTTGCGCCTTTTTCCACGGCATCCTGGACATGCGCGTCGATCTTCTGGACCTGACTGTCACTGATCACCGGGCCGATGAATGTGGTGGGAAGGCTTGGATCGCCCACAGGAAGATGGGGAACCATGCCGGCCAGCGCATCCGTGAAGGGCCCGACAATGGATTCCTCCACGATGATCCTGTCGGCGGACATGCAGATCTCGCCCTGGTGCAGATACGCACTGAAGACGGTGGATTTTACGGCGTACTCGACATCGGCATCCCCGAGAACGATCAGCGGGTTTTTCCCGCCCAGCTCCAGGGTGTAGGGCCTCAACTTGGCGGCCGCCCTCTGGGCCACGTGAAGCCCGGTCACCGTCTCGCCGGTGATGGCGACAAACGAGCAGCGGTCGTCATCGATGAGGGCGTCGCCGAGGACGCTCCCCGGACCGGTGATCACATTGAGCGCCCCGGCAGGCAGCCCCGCCTGCTCAAAAAGCTCGCCGATCTTGAGCCCGATCACGGGAGACTCACTGGCCGGCTTCAGGACCACGGTATTGCCCGTGGCCAGGCCGTATGCCACCTTGTACATCGAGAGAATCAGGGGAAAGTTCCACGGGGAAATGGCGACCACCGTCCCCCTCGGCCTGCGGATCGTCATGGAAAGCTTGGTGGGATCGTTGTTGAAGGTCTCGCCGAGAATCCGTTTCCCGTCCGCGGCGGCCGTCTCGAGAAGATCGATGGTCTGGGAGATCTCGAACATCACCTTCCCGACCGTGCCGCCTCCTTCCTGAATCAAGACATCCGCATACTCCTGCTGATTCGTTCCCAGGATCTGCGCCGCCTTGTTGAGCACCTGTGCCCGGGCGATGGCAGGGGTGTCGGCCCATTCCTTGCGGGCTGCGTAAGCGGCCGCCATTGCGCGATCCGCATCCTGGACGTCTGCCTTTGCCACTTTTGCATAGAGCTCACCCGTAAAGGGGTTCAAGTCATCGAAAGTGGCACCGGACACGGCGTCCACCCATTGGCCTCCGATAAAGAGCTGATACGTTTTCATATAACCCCCTTCATTCAAGGATGTTTGCGTTGTCTCGCGTGGTCGGTTTTTACCGTGAAAACGGCCCTCGTTGGGCCGGGCGTAGGGCGGCATTTCACATGCCGCCGCAAGGTTGGCGACAAGCACGGCGGGGTGTAAAACCCCGCCCTACGAAAACACCGGTTTTCATCAACGGGGGTGACCAGAGCGAGACCCTGGTCATGCGCGTTTGGATTCTTACACCTCCGATTAAGATGACATCCGGTTGGAACAGGGGCTGATGCCGTATGACCTCCCGGTCCACCTACAGCTTCAACACCGGTTTGATGACAAGCCCCTTTTCCATTTCCTCCACCGCCTTGTTGATCTCATCGAATGGATAGAAGGTGATCATGCGATCGAAGGGAAACCGGCCCTGCCTGTAGAGCTCGATAAGCTTGGGTATGAAGAGGTCCGGGATCGCATCCCCCTCGATAATCCCCCGAGCCGTCCGGCCGTTCATGATGAGGTCCATATTGACGCTGACCTCGGTGCCCGGGGGCACAACGCCTGCCAGACCGCACACGCCGAGCAGGGGCAGTACATCCAGGGCCTGCCGGAATACCGCCGGGTTTCCGACGCACTCCAGGCTGTAATTGGGGCCGCCCCCGGTCAGATCCAAAATCGCCTCCACGGGATTGACTTCGTTTGCGTTGAGGGTATGGGTGGCTCCCAGCTCCTTGGCCACCTTGAGGCGTTCCGGACTGAGGTCTACGGCAATGATGGTGGTGCACCCGCAGACGCCCGCTCCCAGCACTGCGCTCATTCCCACCGGGCCTACGCCGAATATGGCGATGGATGTCCCCGGACGCGCCTGGAGCGAGTTCATGACGGCCCCGGCCCCGGTCTGAATGCCGCAGCCCATGGGACCCAGGATCTCCAGGGGCACATCATCGGGCACCTTGACGACATTCCGCTCTTCGGCCAGGGCGTAATCCGCAAAAGAAGACTGACCGAAAAACGAGCCATGGACGACCTGATCACCATTCAGCAGGGTGGTGGTCCCGTCCGGCCTGACCCCGCCGAAATTGAGGGCCAGAAAATTCTCGCAATAAGGATCGCGGCCCGCCTTGCACGATGGGCAGGCCCCGCAGCACATCCAGCTCAGGGCGACATGATCCCCTGGCTGTACCTTGGTCACGCGGGCCCCCACCTTTTCCACGATGCCCGCCCCTTCATGTCCCAGGACAGAGGGGAGCGGGAAGGGAATGTGCTGGTCCCGTGCGGCCAGATCCGTGTGACATATGCCAACCGCAGTAATCCGAACCAGGATCTCATCATCGTTGGGATCACTGAGTTGTAATGGCATAATCTGGAATTCCGCTGATTTTTCTAACGTAACGGCTGCTTTGATTTCCACGTTTCCCTCCTTCTCGTTATGGGGTTTGGTCTATTGTCATCAAGAAAACCATGAAAGTATGTTTCGGGTGGGGACGAAAACGGGGTAGTGTGAAGAACCTAGCAAGTGAGGTGAAGGCTGTCTATTATACGAAAGTAGAGTTTTTCCTCTAAAATGGGGCTTCTAATGGCCTGAGGATTTGAAAAGGAACCGCTCGGGCATTCCCGGTCCAGCCAATGGCGGGACTGCGAGGTCAGCGGGCGGCCTTCATGCAGGCTTTATTCTTGATCATTCCGGAATTCCCCGCGACCTGCCCCCGGGTCATGCGGTGTCACACCGAGGGCCTGCCGAATGGCCGGCGCATGGGATGGGACGTTCCCCGCACGTGATGAAACAATCTGAGGTGAGTCTGCGGCTGGAGGATGGATAGGGAGCGATATTCTTGGAAAGATGGATCAAGTATTTTGGGTATGAAAGCGAAAAACGTACGAAATATCATTTAGAAGATCAAAGACAACCCGCCTGAAAACAAAACATCAGCTATTGTAAATGAATATCCTGTTCATCAGCGTAGTTCTATTGCTGACTCCCACCTTGTCATAAATGTTTTGAAGATGTTTTTTGATCGTGACCTCACTGACAAACAACTCTTCCGCGATTTGCGCGTTTTTCAATCCCGAAATAAGGAGAGTCACCACGTCAATCTCTCTTTTGCTCAAGTGGAATGTATCCATCAGATACTGAGGATTGATTTTTCCAGGCGACTGCTCCTGAATGGAGACGATGTACATGGGCGAGCCTTCACAACTGGAGCCCTTATCAAGGGCCTTTGATGTGAGAGAGAGCCGGGTTTGATTACGGCCTTTGACCTCACTATACCTTGGAGTCGTCATCCCTCCGACAGGACAGTGCTCCAAGCCTGTCTTGATTTCACGGCAGTCCTTTAAAAACTGGGAAGAGATCGGGTCTGATGGATTTGCTGCGGGATCTCCAACATGAAATTTGTCAAATATCTCATCCGCTTTAGGGTTTCTGTAAACAATTTTAAGGCATTCGTCCAGGAGAATCATCCCCATGGATGATTGGTTTTCAAGATAATTGAGTATACTTCCGTTCAACCTGATTTTTTTCCGAAGATCATTGTGGGCCATGGCATGCGCCAAATAAGGTGAGAGGGTCTTTGCCGTTCGGACTTCCCTTTTGGAAAACCGTTTGGACTTCAGAGGGCGGGTCAATACGATTCTACCATAGAGTTCCTTTTCAGCAACCATGTTAATAATGAGTTTGTGGTGTATCCTTTGGGGTTTGAGAAAGTCGTTATAATACTCCGTGGGCTGAAAAGAATCATAGCTGATTGCCTTTTCCAGGTACGTCAGCCGCTTTTCGTTCTCCAGGCCCCGTGTCAATTGCAGAGGGTCGAATTGATAATAATAATTCTGATAGTAATTGCAGTACGCCTTTTCCAGGTTTTTGAGGAGGATATCGGTTAATTGTCCACTCCCGTCAGGCATAAAAAAAATCCCACCCTCAGCGGAAATGGTGCGATACAAGGCGTTTAGGGCCTTCTTCCTGACCAGCCTGCCGTCCAATGAATCATTGGCTGTACTGATGACCTCGAGAACATTGGTCAACATCTGGTAAGGCAGTCTATCCAACATCATTTTTACTCTAACCCGGCAGAAGAAGTTAGAAGAGACGATCACACCGGAAATCACGCATGAATAACACCCGTGATGAGTGACACATGCCCCCTAAGCCATTCGCGAGGGGCATTCCTCATGACAGGGAAGACCGTGCGTTGAAAGTAAAAATGAAAACGGTTTCTCTTTTGATAGTTAATATATTAGGTTTTTTTTGGCATTGTCGATTTCGGGAAACTACTTAAACGAGAATATGATAGCCGAAAACGTGATGGGGTGTCAATGAGAAAGTGGTAACAATATATAGTGGTTAAGAAAGAGTCCGACTACAAAATCGTGACCTGTAGCGGAGATGGAAGACATCTATCGGGTGCGGATGTAGGTATGGGGAGGCCCTTTTGTACGTATGAACCCCTGCCCGGAAGAGAAGCATATCCCATGCAATGGGGACCCGTCATTCGGGAACCTGAGTACTGGTCGAGGTCATCTTCCCAGGGAGGAACTGGGCCAGGGTAGAATCCGTGAGAACCTTCTGCTCTGCCATCGCCGCAACCCTCATCGAGGGGGCGACCGCCGCCCTCCTCGGCATGCTTCTCGTGGGAGAAGCCCTTGGACCGCCTCAGGTCGCCGGGATTGCCCTGGTCCTCGTTTCGGTCCGGTTCAATGGACGCAAAGCGATTCAAGGGAGATAGCGCCGACCGGGTAGTCGATGAGCAGGAATCGCAATCCCTTTTTCTTTCTTTTGACTGTTTTCATGTCTTGATGCAGCGCTTCCAGGCCGTTCAGGGCCGAAACAGGACC
>JASFQI010000168.1:0-10208 GCA_050115555.1 Desulfobacteraceae bacterium | reverse complement strand
CGGAAATGACAGAGGAGGTCATCGAAAACGCACGGCTCATAAAAGACGGCTTCTGCTCGATGATCCAAATCGCCGGCATCGTTTAACGGTTTTTGCGGGGGAGACATGAAGACAGTCCTGAGCATCGACGGAGGCGGCATCCGGGGCATGATCCCTGCGCTGATCCTCTACCGCATTGAAACGGCTCTCAGGCAGCCCACGTGCCGCCTTTTCGACCTGATCGCGGGCACGTCCACGGGCGGCATCCTGGCGCTCGCACTGGCAAAGCCTAAAGAAAAAGGCAGCCGGGAGCCAGCGCATTCATCCGGGAAATTGGTGGGTTTATACGCGGAGCGGGGCTGCGAGATCTTCTCCAGGTCCTTATGGAAAGGGGCCGGCTCGGCTGGCGGGCTCCTGGATGAAAAGTACTCCCACGGACCCCTTGAACAGATCCTTTGGGAGTACCTGGAAGATACCGAGCTATGGCAGGCCCTGACCCACGTGCTCATCAGCGCTTACGATATCGAGCATAGGATGCCTTGTTTCTTCAAGGCGTGGGCTTGGGGCCATCACGCCCTCATGCGGGAGGCGGCCCGGGCCACGTCCGCAGCCCCCACGTATTTCGAGCCTGCGCGCGTACCCATCTCGAATGTTTCCGGAAAGGCGGCCCTGATCGACGGCGGGGTGTTCGTGAATAACCCCGCCATGTGCGCGTTCGCAGAGGCCAAGCGGCTCTGGCCTGAGGAGGAAATTCTTGTGGTCTCCCTGGGGACGGGCGAGCTCACCCGGCCAATCAATTACGAAGAGGCCTGCGGGTGGGGTTTGGCCGGCTGGGCCGTACCGCTCCTGAACGTCATTTTCGACGGGGCGAGCGATGCCGTGGACTACCAGCTCCGGCAGATTCTGAGCGGCAATTACGTACGTATCCAGGGCCGCCTCGATGTGGCGTCGGACGATATGGACGACGCGAGCCCGGCAAATATCGAGGCCTTGAGGACAGAGGCCCGGAAGATCATGCGAAAGCATGAGGGCGATCTATCCATGCTTTGCGATCGACTGAGGAGGAGAAAATGAAAGGATGGAAAACATGGGCAGGGGCCGCGCTGGTAGCGGCTTCTGCGGGTCTCGGGTTTCTCGGGGAGCCTGAGGCGGCTAAGGCGGTCCTGGGTCTCGGAGCGGCTTTCGGGATCGTGGGCATCGGCCACAAGATCGAAAAGTCCAAAGGCTCTCGCTAATGGACGACGCGGATCGGGCGGACCTGCTCAACGCCTTTTACCTCGAGGCGCAGATCCGCCAGGCGCGCGGGGCCCGCGAGCGCGGGCCCGCATCCCAGGCAGGGCCGGGGCCCCGGCTCTGCGCGGAATGCGGCGAGGAGATCCCGCAGGCGCGGATCGAGGCCGTGCCTGATTGCCGGTTGTGCACCAAATGCCAGCAAGAGCTGGAAGGAAAGGAGCGGTGATGGAGGCCGGCGCGGTCGACTATCAGGCGTGGAAATTCTGGGTCGAGATCGGGCAATGGACGTTCAACGTCATTGTTGCAGGTTACTTGTGGAGTTCTAGGAGACACGTCGCGACGACCAAGAGGGTTGATACAGCCCATGAGCGCATCGATTGCGTGGAGAAGGACGTGATCGAGCTTCGCGGGAGAATTGACCAGCAACCCAATCAAAAGCAGTTCGAGGCGCTCGGCCGGGACATTCGCTCGCTGACCAGCAAGCTGGGCAAGGTCGAGGGGAGGTTGGAAGGGATTAACCGGGTGGCTGACTTAATGAATGAACATCTAATCAATCGGGGGGGCACAGGGTCATGAGCAGTTTCAGCGACTTGATACAGGAGGACCGGCGCCTGGTGATCCTTCGAACGCTGGAGGAGGACCCTGGATACTCGCTCAATGAAAGCGTGATCCAGAGCGTGCTGAACGCCCTGGGGCACAGTGTAAGCCGGGACCGCGTAAGGATGGATCTGGCATGGCTAGTCGAGCAGGGCCTGCTCACCATCGAGCATGTGCTCAGCGTGCAGGTTGCAAGCCTTACCCAGCGCGGGGCCGATGTGGCGACCGGCCTGGCAGTCGTGCCGGGAGTAAAAAAACCCCGGCCGAAGGGGGCATGATGGGACGCCAACAGTCGTCCATCGACCGGCTGCGCGAGGATATCCGCGCAAAGCTTCAGGAGTTCCTTCGGGACCCCAGGATCACGCAGGTCGAGGCCACGAGCCTGATCAACGAGATCCTTGAGGAGGAAGGCAGCGGGGAGCGTCTCTCGAAAAGCGCGGTCAACCGCTATGCCGTCCGCATGGAGGAGGTCGGGAAGAAGCTCCGGCAGTCCCGCGAGGTGGCCAAGATGTGGATCGGCCGGCTCGGTGCAGAGCCCCAGGGCGAGGTGGGGAAGCTCCTCAACGAAATGGTTCGGGGCCTGGCCTTTGACCTGGCAATGGATATGAGCGGAGACGGGGCGGACGTGCAGCCCAAAATGCTCAAGGATCTCGCCATTGCCATCGAGAAGCTGGAAAAAGCGGCCAGCGAGAACGTGAAGCGTGAGGAGGAAATCCGGAAGAGGGCTCTTGAGGAGGCTGCGGATCGTGTGGAGGAGGCCGCCCAGCAAAACGGCATGAATCGCGAGCAGGCCGAGTTCTGGCGGAACAAGGTTTTGATGGGGGCATGAAGTTGAATACTCAGCCTAAAGACGTGATCCGGACTCTCGACTGGGAGGAACTGCCTCCGAGCGTTCGGGAGATCCCGGCCAATCATAACCCGCTGGACGAAGGCGTGTTGATGAAACACCAACGGGACTGGGTACGCCTTTGCCAGGATCACGACCTTTGTCTCGCCGAAAAGGGCCGGCGCACAGGGATCACGTTTGCGACGGCCTTGAATGAAACCATCACCGCTGCGAGCAACCGCGAGGCTAAAGGCGACAACGTTTACTACATCGGAGACACCAAGGAAAAGGGC
The DNA here is from genome assembly GCA_050115555.1 of Desulfobacteraceae bacterium. Lineage (GTDB taxonomy): Bacteria > Desulfobacterota > DSM-4660 > Desulfatiglandales > HGW-15 > JASFQI01. The sequence continues at coordinate 7,280 of JASFQI010000168.1, read as the reverse complement.
CTGGAGTTCATCGGTTACTGCGCTCACATGGCCAAGGTGATGGCAAGCGCAATGGCCGATTCCTGGCAAGGCATCGAGGTCTTCCTGTTCGAGGACCAGCAACCGGACGGGAGCACAAAAAACATCACGTCCTACCGTATCCGCTTTGCCTCCGGGTTTCACATCACGGCCCTTTCGTCACGGCCTGCAAGCATCCGGGGTCTTCAGGGCATCGTCATCATTGACGAGGCGGCCTATCACGGGAACGTCCAGGCCGTCATCGACGCAGCCACGGCCTTGATCATCTGGGGCGGGAAGATCCGGATCATCTCGACCCACAACGGAGAGAAGAATCCCTTCAACCAGCTCATCCGGGATACTCGTGCCGGCCTTTACGCCTTCAAGATCCTGCATGTCACCTTCGACGATGCGGTAGCCAACGGCCTCTATGAGCGCGTCTGCCTGATCAAGGGCTGGACGCCCTCAGTGGAAGGAAAAAAGGAGTGGTACCAGCGCGTGCGGGGGGCCTACGGGGCGAACAAGGCGGCCATGCGCGAGGAGCTGGATGCGATCCCGAGGGAAGGCTCGGGAGTGGCCATCCCCGGCATCCTGATCGAGGCCTGCATGAAGGAGGAGCGCCCTATCCTCCGGCTGGCTCTGGACAACGACTTTGCCCTCAAGGGCGAGGAGTACCGCAAATCCTGGTGCGTCGAATGGATTCGAATTCACATCAATCCCGCCCTGGAAACGCTGGATGAGGACCTGCAACACGTTTTCGGGCAGGACTTCGCGCGCTATGGAAACTTTTCTGTCATTGCACCCCTGGCGATCCTCCAGAACCTGACGCGGAGGGCCCCTTTCCTCGTGGAAATGCACAACGTGCCCAGCCGCCAGCAGGAGCAGATCCTGTGGCACATCATTGAGCACCTGCCGAAATTCCGCGGCGGGGCGATGGATGCGACGGGCCCGGGCCTCACGCTCGCCGAGTATACGGCGGATAAGTTCGGGCGGCCCCTGATCGAGGAGATCACCCTCAATGACGCCTGGTACCGCGAAAACATGACGCCCTTTCAGGATGCGTTCACGGACCAGACCATCGACATCATGCGGGATGCCGACGTCCTGAACGACCTCAGGACCCTGGAGGTAATCGACGGCATCATCAAGCTGCCCAAGCTGACGGTTGCGGACACCAAAAACCAGGAGTTCAAGCGCCACGGGGACGCGGGGATCGCGCTCGCACTGGGGCACTACAAGTCGAGAAACATGCAAGCCGGGCCCATCGAATATGAATCCACGGGCAGGCGGCGGGTCACAAGCCGTCTGAGGAATTTCATGGGGCGATAAATGGAGATTCTGGACCAACACGGCAGGCCGTACGAGACCCCGAAGCCGGAGATGCAGGAGTTTGCAACGGCCCGGAAGGACATCGACATCTTCACGGGCTGGCTCACCCGGCTGGAGAACCCGGACCCCGTGCTCCGGACCGAGTCCGCAGGCGCCGGCCTGAGGCTTTACGACGACGTAAAGCGGGACGCGCACGCCGGGTCCGTGCTCCAGACGCGGTACCTCTCCGTGGTGGGGAAGGAATGGCAGATCGAGGCCGCGGACGGGCCGGCCACCCGGGGCCGGACGCCACAGGTCACACGGGAGCAGAAGATCGCGGACTTTGTGCAAAAGGTCCTCCTGGACTGCAACTTCGACCAGGCGCGCCAGGAGCTTCTCCAGGGCATCCTGTACGGGTTTTACGCGGCCGAGGTCCTGTGGAAGCAGACCAAGGTGGGCGGAGAGCCTTCGATCGTGGTGGACAAGATCCGGGCCAAGCACCCGAAGCGGTTCACGTTTTCCCAGGAGCGCGAGCTCAGGCTCCTGACTCCCACGAGCCGGTTCGACGGCGAGCCCGTGCCGGACCGGAAGTTCATCGTGTTCACCTGGGGGTCGAGCGACAACCCCTACGGCGAGGGCCTGGGGCAGAAGCTGTGGTGGCCGGTCTGGTTCAAGAAGAACAACATCAAGTTCTGGCTCGTCTTTCTGGAGAAGTTCGGGTCCCCGACCGCGGTCGGCAAGCATCCGCGAGGCGCGAAGCCCGAGGAGAAGGAGACGCTCCTGAATGCGCTTGACGCCATTCAGCAGGAGACCGGCATCGCGATCCCGGATGACTTGGCCATCGAGTTCCTGGAGGCCACGCGGGGCGGCTCGGTCAGCTACGAGACCATGTGCGAGTACATGGACAAGCAGGTGAGCAAGGCCGTGCTCGGGCAGGTGGCCACCACGGAAGGGACTCCGGGCCGCCTTGGGAACGAGGACGCCCAGGAGGAGGTGCGGGCCGACATCCTGAAGGCGGATGCGGATCTCCAATGCGAGTGCCTGAACAGCACGATCATCAAGTGGATCGTGGACTTCAACTTCCCCGGCGTTGTGGACTATCCGCACATGTGGATCCGGACCGACGCCGAGCAGGACCTCAAGGACCTGGCCGAGCGCGACAAGACCCTGGCCGTGGATATCGGCGTGCCGGTGCCCAAGACCTACTGGTACCGGACGTACGGCATCCCCGAGCCCACGGAGGAGGACGAGGCGCTGGTCGTGCCGCAAAAGCCGGCTTCGTCAGGCGGGATGTTCGCGGAGAGGGGTCGATTCACGCCGGATCAGCAGGAGCTGGAGGAGCTGGCCGAGGACTCCGTAAGTGACGCTTCGCAGGACATGAGCGGCGTGGATGCCGAGATCCGGAAACTGATCGAGGGCGTGGAGAGCCTGGAGGAGCTCAAGGACCGCATCCTGGAGCTCTACGAAGGCATGGACACCAAGGACCTCCAGAAGACGCTCGCCGAGGCCCTGGGAACGGCGGCCCTCTATGGGCTGTCTGCGGATACGAGCCTGAGCGGGAGGGCGTGATGGATCTAACCCTTCGCATCGCCGGAGAGGAAAAGGTGGTGAAGGTCCTGGAGGCCACAAGCGAGCGCATGCAGGACCTTCGGAAGCCCTTTGCCGATGCCGGGGAACGGCTCGTGCGGAAGATCGCCAGGCGGCTTTCCGGGGCCGTGCTCTCGGAGCGGACGGCCAGGCTCAAGAACAGCCTCACGCACCAGGAGACGGCCGACACGCTGGAAATCTCGGCGGGTGGGGGTCCGGATGAAGTGGCTTATGCCGCGATTCACCACTACGGGGGGACGATTCGGCCGAAGAAAGCGAAAGCCCTGACCATTCCGTTCCCCGGGGGGCCGGCAGACCGGCGTGTACCCCTAAGGGCGTCGGATTTCGACGACACCTTCATCGCCAAGGGGATCATTTTTCAGACGACCGGCCGAAGCAGCCGCTCGGGCGGTGAGCGGATCGAGCCGCTCTTCATCTTGAAAAAGGCCGTGGAGATCCCGGCGCGGCCTTACCACTACCTGGAGGAGGCGGACGTGGAGTACCTCCGGAGATCCGTTGCGGACTACGTCACGGGGGAATGGAAGTGAAACGCATACCCTTCAAAGAAGCCCGCGATGCTTTTGCCAAGAAGGCCGTGCTGCCGGAGGCCCGGTTTCGGTCCCTGGCCGGAGAGATCGGCGAGGAGCGCGCACACTCTGTGGCTTTCAGCGTGGCGGGCATCGCCCGGGAGGATGTGCTCTCGGATCTTCTTGGCGAGGTGCAGAAAACGATCGATCAAGGAAAAAGCCTCTGGGACTTCCGCGAAGGCATCGACGAGATCATGGAACGGCGCGGCTGGGCCGGGCTCAACCCGTACCGGCTGGACAACATTTTCCGCACCAACATCCAGACGGCGTACGCCGTGGGCCGGTACAAGCAGATGATGGAGATCGCCGATCGCCGGCCCTATTGGGAGTACGACGCGGTGAACGACACGCACACCCGGCCGAGCCACGGGGCGCATGACGGCAAGGTTTATCACTACCGGCACCCTTTCTGGAACACGTGGTACCCGCCGAACGGGTACCGGTGCCGGTGCCGCGTGAACTCGCTCTCGGCCGAGGAGATGGAAGAGGAAGGGCTACAGGAGGAGACCCAGGGCACGGATCTCAAGCCGGACGAGGGGTTCCGGTTCAACCCAGGCAAGGCCCACTGGGGCGAGGGCCTGGCGCGGGGCGCGATCGACGGGGCGCAGAAGCCCCTGAAGTGGAAGCCCCTGAGCGACAAGGGCCCGGTCGACTTCGGCCGGCCGACCAAGATCCCTTACGTCAAGATGCCCGCGGCCCCGGGCAAAAGAAAGGCTGCGTACACCGGGGCGGGCATGAGCGAGAAGGAGGCCGCAGAGCGTGTGCGGAAGGACTTCCATAAGGCCATCGGGGGCGAGACCGTGCAGGTTACGGATGCGGCGGGTGATCCCCTGATTCTCTCGGACCACCTCTTCGAGCATCTCTCGCTGGACGGCCGGGAGACGTACTTTCCGCTGATCCGGGACCTGGTCGAAAGCCCCTTCGAGATCTGGCTGACGCCTGAGCAGGCCGTACAGACCGGAAAAGTCCGGCTCATGAAGCGTTACGTCAAGTTCTACCGGGACGAAAAGAAGCGCGGCATGTTGCTTGTGGCGGAGTCTCACCGGGGTGTTTTTTCGGGATACACGTTCTTGAGAGGGGACAAGCCTAAATACTTCCAGAAATACAGGCAAGGGCAGTTGATTTACGGAAAGTAGGACCTGCATTCCCCCGGCGAATGCGGTGTCCCCGCTGGTCATCAGGGCCGGGGCCCGACCAGCGGTTCCATAAAAATGATAACGGCCTGGGGCGGGAAAGTCAAGTAAGGAGGCAGGTATGCAGTTCTCAGGATTTAACAACTGGATCGAGATCTTCAGAGGCGGCAAGCAGAAGGACTCTGAGGGGCGTGAGTACGACGGGGACGCACTGATCGACGGGGCCGTGGCCACGTTCGACGCATCCAGGCACGAGCCTCCGGCGGTCGTGGGCCACCCCGGGAACAACAGTCCGGCGTTCGGGTGGGTGAGCGCGCTCAAGCCCACGGTCAAAAACGGCACCAAGGTGCTCCTGGCGCGGTTCCGGCAAGTGGTGCCGGAGTTCGAGGAGGCAGTCCGGAAGGGCCTCTACAAGAAGCGAAGTGCGGCGTTCTACCCGGATGGGAGCCTCCGACACGTGGGGTTTCTGGGTGCCGCGCCTCCGGCGGTCAAGGGCCTGGCGGACCTCCGGTTCGGGGATGACGACGGGGCCGTGGTGTTCGAGTTCTCCGACCTGGAGGAGGCCCGGGAGGCCCAGGCCAAAAGAGCGAAGAAGTACGGCATTGCGGTCAAGGAGGGCGGGCACGTGACCAAGCCCTCGGAATGGGAGCACGTGCCGGACGATCAGTTCCTCGACCCGGTCAACTACCGTTACCCCTGCCCGGACGCGAAGCAGACCCGGGCCGCGGCCAGCTACTGGGGGCGCGAGGAGAACCGCGAGCAGTACAGCGCCAGGGAGCGGGCCATCATCAACGACAGGCTGGATAAGTTCAGGGAGCAATACAAGATCGGCAATTTCAACGAAGGAGGGGGATCGATGGAGAAATTCAGGGAGGTTATCGAGTTCTTGAAGTTCTGGAAGACGGAAGGCCGGGAGCTTCTCGGCGAGCCGGTCCCGGAGGGGGGCAAGACCTTCAGCGAGGAGGACGTGAAGGCGCGCGAGGAGGCCGCCAAAAAGGAGGCCGCAGAGGAGGCCAAGAAAGCGGCGGAGGCCGAGTTCGCGGAAAAAACGCGAAAAGCCGCCAAATCGCGCCGTGGCGAGGAGATCACGGCCTTTTGCGAACAGAGCCTCAAGGAAGGCAAGATCGCGCCCTCCTGGATGAAATTGGGCCTGAAAGAGTTCATGGAGGCTCTCGATGCCGAGGAGCCGGTCCAGTTCGCCGAAGGGGACCAGGGCAAGGCCTCCCGCTACGAGTGGTTCAAGGGCTTCCTCGAGGAGCTCCCCAAGGTGGTGGAGTTCAAGGAGGTGGCGACCCGCGAGACGGGCGGCGCGGCCTTCGCGGAAAAGGAGGAGGTGGAGGCGGGCCTGCGCATGGCCTCGTACGTGAACCCGCCGGAGGCCGGAAAGTAAGGCCCGCAGGCAGTCCTTGGGAGGCGCGCGGCACGGCCGCCCGGCATCCAAAGGCATAAATCACCACGAAAGGGAGGGGCATCATGAGTGGAATCCTGGGAACCACGGAAACCGAGTACAGCGAGCTGAGCCAGCTCACCGCGCAGGAAGGCGCGGTCATGAAAAGGGCGACGCTTGCAAGCGGCAATAACCTCAGCCGTGGGGACGTGCTGGAGCGGTCCAGCCAGAAGATGACGCAGCTCTCCACGGCCGCAAACGCCCGGGCCATCCTGGCCCAGGACTGCGACGCGTCCGAAGAGGACAAGGACTGCTGGATCTACGTCCTCGGCCACTTCCGGTATACGGATCTCGGCTGGCCCACCATCACCGCGGCCGACAAGAAGACCGCGCTGGAGGCCCTGGAGGACGCCGGGATCAGCGTGGACGTGGATCATACCACCGTGGAGGCGACGGCATAAAAAACCGTAACCCCGGCTCCGGCTAGCAAGGGCCGCACAACCCACAAAACGGGAACGTTTTTCAGAGGAGGCATCACATGGAGTACTCAATCACCCGTCTTACCACGGCAGTCAACGCGATGAAGGCCCCGGACAGGCGGATTTACAACCGCCTGTTCCAGCCCAAGGAGAACATGCAGCCGACCAGCGCCCTGGCGTTCGACGTCATCACCGGAAGCGAGGGCATTCTGCCCAACATGTCGGTGGTGGCGCCGGCCAAGGTGGACGCCAAGACCGGCGTCAAAACGGTCACCATGCAGGCGCCCAGGCTCGCCGACAAACGCCTGGTTCAGGCCGGGAGCCTGGACTCGGCCCGCGCCTGGGGCCAGCAGCTCCAGACAATGATGATGGACCAGCGCGTGGCAATGGAGCAGCGCGACATGCGCAACAAGCACGACCGGACGCTCGAGTTCTGGGCCGCGGGTGCGCTTAAGGGCTACATCTACGACAGCGACCTCACCACGGTCCTGGTCGACTACGGCCTTTCCGCATCCCATCGGGTGACGCTGACCGGTGACGATCTTTTCTCCTCACCCAACTCCAACCCGATTGCCCGCTTTAGGGCATGGAAAAAGCTCATTGAACATGATTCCGGCGCCGTGATCACCGGGTGGCTCGCCTACCTCGGGAGCGGGGTCATGGACGCCCTGATCGCGCATGAGGTGGTCAAGGACTGGCTCAAGACCGACCGCGGGGCTCAAATCGCCGAACACGGCCAGATCACGCGCCTGGCCGGGGTGGATCTCGATGAGTATAACGCCTCGTTCGTCGACGATGACGG
>JASFQI010000167.1:0-10273 GCA_050115555.1 Desulfobacteraceae bacterium | reverse complement strand
AGTGGGCGTTTTTTGTGGGCACCCCAAGGTGGATGGACTATGGAGTGTGACCGAAGGAGACAAGGATATGGCATGCCCCTTATGCGGAAGCAAGAGCTTTTATGTCAAGGACCCGAATGACGAGTACGAGGTGTACCCCTTTGACCTGGATGGGGATTCCCCGGTCTTTTCAGGGGATGTGGATGACTCGGAGTGTCCGGCGATTGATTCAAAGACACGTACGTTCTGCTCCAAGTGTGCGTGGAATGGGCGGTTCGAGGAGTTGAGATGATGTCAGTTGGCGCTCGATTCCCTTTGTGGTAGCACAGACCAGAAGGGCATGTGGAGTCGAGCGTTTACGGAGGTACGAGAAACCCATGCAAACGCTAGTAGTCCTGATTGCAGTGATTCTGGCAGGCCTGGGGCTGGTGCGCCACTTCGTTCGGCAAAGGCAGCGGGTGGAGCAAGGCGGATGCGGGTGTTCAGGCTGTGAGCTCGCCTCCTCGTGCCGGTCTATGAATCCAGCCGATGAAGGGTGTTCTTCACCAGGAGAAACAAGGGAAGAAGGTTGATCCCCTTTCATGAAAGAAAAAAACGCCCCGGTTGAACCCCGGGGCGTTTTTCATTCCAAAAACGCTTCACTCTCGCATTCCCCACCCGCCTCTTGCGGGACGAAAGAGGGATGCCATTCTTCTCAGGCCTTTTTTTGCAGGAGCTCTTTGGGCACCTCGGCCTTTTCAGGCCAGTCTTCAGGGATGATCTGGCCGGGGCGCTCGTTGAATTTTTCCTTGAGCTTCGGGAGCTTGGGCCTCTTGAAATCCTCCCGGGGCTCTTTGGGGATGCGGCCGTTCAGGATGGATTCGGAGCGTAGCCGCCGGCCGATGGTCTTCTCCATGAGGGTGCCGAGTTCCAGGATTCGGTCCACGTCAATGCCGAAGAGATCAATGCCCATCTCGTCGAGCATCACGCACATGTCCTCGAAGCACGCCAGGCCCACCACATTCGGGTCCTTGTAGTAGTACGACCCGGTACCCGGCACCGGCACACGGTCCAGGAAGTTGGCCGGCTGACCGCCGGTCCCGCCCAGGGTTCCCTCGAAGATGTCGATGCCCGCCTGGAGCGCGGCCAGCACGTTGGCCATGCCCCAGCCTCGCGTCACGTGAAAGTGGCCGATGTGAAGGTCCGTGTTGGGGATGGCATCCAGAATCATGGAGAAGTATCGGTACACCTGATCCGGAGGGGCCGAGCCGTCGTGGTCCGCGTGCTCGATGTCGTCCGCCCCGATGCTCAACCATCTCTTGGTGAACTCCACGGCATCCTCGAACCGGGTGGGGCCGGAGATGGGGCTTCCCCAGATCGTGCTCACGGTGCCGCACATCTTGAGCCCGGCGTCCTTGCACTTCTTGATGCAGCGCTCCGCCTCCTTCCAGTAATTCGGAAGGGTGGTCCCGCTGTTGGCAAAGTGGTGCTCCTCGTCCGTGGAGACCATCATGAGCAGGCGATCCGGTCCGCGTCCTTCCTGCTTGAGCTGAATCGCGCGGTCCACGGCGGGTTCTCGAATGGTGATCGCGGTCCACTCGATGTCGTCGGGGTTGATGCCCCGCTTCTGGAGCCGTTTGGTGAAGATCTCGTCATGGACCCCCTTCAGGACCTCCTCAGCGTCCCTGAACTGGGGCATGACGCGGGGGTTCCCCAGGTTGGTGGCCTCGATCCTTCGGACGCCGGCAAAGGTCAGCTCCTGCAGGTAGTAGATCTTTGCCTCTGTGGGGATGAATATCTCCTCGTGCTGAAACCCGTCACGCACGGTGATATCTCCCAGTCGTACCCGCTTGGGCATGCGGGGATGGGTCTTGAACAGGTCATACTCACTCATGATGTCACCTCCTCTGTTGGGATTTTTGCCGATGATGTCGGCAGATCAATGGTCAAGCTTGTAAGCCATGAAGGCGTTATACGAACAAGCTGTTGAGCTGTTGGTGGAGATCCTGCCGGCGGGCCCGGTGGATCAACGTTCAGGTTCGTAAGCCATGAAGGCTTCATGCGAACCAGCTGTTGAGCTGTTAAGGTGTTAAGGTGTTGAGGTGTTGAGGAAAACCCCATTCAATACCTCGGTATTCCGCCATCGTTACCGATCAGCGTTCCTGCCTATAACCATTTGGAAAAATGCAAAATAATGGTATTCGCTTTCATCCTGTATTCAATAACGATTATTATTTAACATAGAGTATAGAGAAAAGCAAGGGAATGATTTCGCTCCTAGGAGTAGTGGACTGAAATCTCCGCGCCTGGGGTTTTTCTGTTTGGGTTTTCCCTTAACAGCTGAACAGCTCAACAGCTGCTTTTCGACTCTCCCCTTAACACCTCAACAGCTTATCAGCTCAACAGCTGCTTTTCTCTTTTCACCCCACAATCGACCGCGGCAGCAGCATCTGGTGATGGGGGCAGAGGCTCTGCGGGTTCTGGTAGCAGCATCGGGCAAAGCCCACGAAGTAGTCGCGAAGTGTGGGGTTGGGCACGATCTCGTCCACCAGGCCGGCCTTGGCGCAGTAAACCGGTCGGGACTGATCGTAGTACTGCTGGGCCAGGGCGTTCATTTTTTCGATCACCGGTTCCAGGGGTTTCCCCGCGTCCTTCTCCTTGACCAGGCGCCGGGCAAAGGCGGCCGCAGCTGCGGTCTCGCCGTGCATCACGTAGATTTCCGTGGTGGGGACGCCCAGGGTGAAGGCATTGTTGCGCGTGGCCTGAGGGCCGCCCATGATGTAATGGGCCGCGGCCGTTCCTTTTCGAAGGACCACGGTCATCATGGGCACGTGCGACGCCTCAATGGAGTAGATCAGGGACTGACCCAGACCCAGGAGCTCGGCCTGCTCGGCAATGTCCCCCACGTCGATGCCGGAGGTGTCCTGGAACCAGACAATGGGGAGCCGGTCCCGGCCGCAGAACATGACCATCTCGTTCATTTTGATCAGACCCTCGCGGTAGAGCTTGCCGCCGATGCCCATGTACTCGCCCTTGGCGTACCCCGGGTAGTCGGCCCCGAGAAAGCCCTGGCGATTGGCAATGACGCCTACCGGGAAGCCGTCGAGGCGGGCCACGCCGCAGTAGACCTCCGGGCCGTAGTCGGGCCGGTACTCCAGGTGCTCGCTCCCGTCGAAGAGGCGCGCCATGACCTGCTCGATGTCGTACACCCGCTTCTGATTGTAAGGCACGATGGCGTCGATGTCCTCCCCGGGGTAGAGCGGCTCGGCAGGCTCTGCCACGCGGAACGTCCCCGCATCGTAGGCGGGCAGCCCGGCCATGAAGGCCTTCATGGCCTCGAGCACGCCTTCTTCCGTGTCAAAGACCTGGCGCATGAACCCGGTCTTGTCGTGGTGGATGCGCACGCCTCCGGGCGGCACCTGCTTGAACTGGCGTGTGGCCTCGATCAGGGCCTCGGCCCCTTCCAGGTCAAAGTGCCCCTTGGGCGACATCCCGCTCACGATCCCGCCTCCACCCACGGCCATGTTCGACTTCTCGTGCGCAAAAATAATGGCCGGGCTGATGGCGTGGTATCCGCCGCCCGCCGGGTTCGTGCCGTACATGCCCACGATCACCGGAATGCCCTTTTCTGCGAGCTCGGCGTGGCGGAAGAAGGTGCGGCCCCCGGAACGCCTGCCCGCATAGACCTTCTCCTGCTCGGTGAGCTTGACACCGCTGCAGTTGAGCACCCAGACCAAAGGGATGTTCATCTGCTCGGCAATGTCCTGGGCGCGGAACACGTGCTCGCGCTGCCCCGGGATCCAGGCGCCTGCAAGCACCCGGTTGTCCGATGCAATGATGGAGGCGTACCGCCCGGAGATGCGCCCCAGGCCCGTGATCACGCCGGTGGTTCCCTCCTGGTTGAACTCGGGGTCGTAGAGGCTGTTGAGCGGAAGGAACGTGCCCGGGTCCACGAGGAGCTCGATCCGCTCGAGAGCGGTCTTTTCCCCGCGCTTGTGGATCTTTTCCACAGGGAGTCCTTTGCTCCGGCGTTCTTCCAGCGCCTTTTCCACACCCTCCTGCACGGCGCGAATCTCGCGTACGTTGCCATCGGCAGCGGTCCTGTCCTTGTCTGTGAGGGGCTTCCCCAAGCGAGCCATGTCCTGGAAGTACTGTTTCATTCGTTCCTCCGCGGAATAATAGCTGATAAGCTGGTAAGCTGTTGAGCTGTTAAGCGATTAAGGTGTTGAGCCCTTCCCTTAATCCTTGTCCCTTTAATCCTTCAATCCTGCCCTTTCACCTTTATCCTTTCACCTTTTCCCTCTCATCACCTGTAATCCGCCACACTCTGCCCCAGCGTGGCAATGAGGCCGGCACGGAACCTTCGATCCCGGTACAGGCTGGCGTCCGCTTCCATCTCGCTTCGGACAAAAGCGGACTCGTCCATGTGCTCGGGATCGACCCCCTTGAGAAGCCCGGTGAGGGCCTCGATGGACTGGGGCGCCAGGGGCCTTCCCAGGCGGCCGATCTCTTCGCGCACCTCCTTGAGGGGCTTTCCGTAAAGCCCGTCATACGTTCCCGGGTCCACCCGGCGGGAGACCTCCTGCGAAATGTCCTCTTCCGAGGCCAGGACGGCCCGTTCGTCGGCTTTGACCCCTGGGATGTCCTTTTCCGCGCACGTGGCCACTCGGAGTCCCTCGGGCAGCACAAGCAGCCCAGTCCTGAGATCGTGTTCGGACAGGGCCTCGAGAAAACGCGCCTTATCCGCTTCGGGGTCGTCCGTGCGCTCCTTTTTCGGGAAGGCAAAGGGCACCTCGACGACCGCGTTGTAGATCCCGATTCGGGCCAGGTCCGGCGCCTTGGTCTCCCTGGAGGTCATGGCCATGTAGGAGGCGTTCACCGGACCGGCCTTGACCAGGGCACGTGCGATGCCGGCCCACCCGGGCACGAGCCCGATCATGGCCTCACTGAAGCACATGCCGCTTCGCGAGTCCCCTACCAGGTAGTCGGCCATGAGAGGGATCTCCGCGGATCCGCCGAATCGGGTTCCCCCGCCGCAGACCGCTACTACCCGCATATCGCGGGCCAGGTCCCTGACCTTAGCGTGAAGGGCAATGCCCTTTTCCAGGCGCCCGTCGGCCCATTGGAAGAGACTGTCCACCTCTTCTGCGGATGCGCCGGCCGCCTCCTTCTCCTTTTTCGCCTCCAGGGTCTGGTCCAGGCGGTTGAGGCTCTCCTTCAGGTCCCCTCCTGCGTGCACAGGATCGTTGGACCCGTACAGGATGAGGAACGCAAGGTCTCCCCGTTTTTCCGCCACCCGATCCAGTCCTTCGAGATAGGCGTCCAGGCCCGGGTTGCCCACCTGGTGAACCGGTGGGTTGCAGTAACAGAGAATCGCCCCCTCGATCCCCTGGTAGGAAACCCAGTCGATCATCAGGTACACCTTGCCCTCGCTCCACGCGTAAAGGGACCTAACATTACGATATCCCTTGATTTCCTCCGATTGAACCAGGTCGATCGGTCCGCTCATAGAAACCTCCCCCAAGAATGGTTCTTCCTTTGCCTCGGATTTGAAAAGGGTTGGCAATAAATGTTTCCGGTTATACAATGAAAATAAAAGGGTTTCAAGTAAACGACCGCGGCTCACGCCCGATCGCTGTTTTGTGCCAGTAATGGGGGGCGCGGGCTACGCGGGTTTTCGCCTTGACAATCCGGAACCCGATTAACTATTTTCATCATTTTGTAGCTAAATAATAGCCGTGCTGCTGGGGAATGTCGGCGGGAGCGGTAGACGAGACCCTTTACCGTACCGAAATGTTCACTCCGTCCAAGGGGGAAGCTATGGGAATCATTGATGAAATTAAGGAAATCGTGGGGGAGGAGAACGTTTTCGATGACCGTGTGGAGTGCCTGTGCAACTCCAGAGACATGTCGGTCCACCAGGGGGTGGCGGATGCTATCGTGTTCGCCAAGACCACGGAGCAGGTCTCAGCCATCATGAAGCTTGCCCATCGGGACAAGGTGCCGGTCACGGCTCGGGGCACCGGGTCCAGCGTCACCGGGGCGGTCCTGCCGGTACGGGGTGGAATCGTTCTGGATCTCCACAACATGAAGAACGTCCTCGAGGTGAACAAGCAGGACTTCTACGCGCGGGTGGAGCCGGGCGTGGTGTGCATGCCCCTCAATGCCATGCTGGCCAAGGACGGGCTCATGTTCCCCCCGAACCCGGGGAGCGAGGCCATTGCCACGATCGGCGGCATGGTGTCCACGAACGCCAGCGGGCATCGGGCCGTCAAGTACGGGACCACGCGGGACTACATCAAGGGGCTCAAGGTCGTGCTGGCGGATGGCACCATCATGGAGACCGGCACCACCGCGCCCAAGACCAGCCTCGGCTACGATCTGACGCATCTTTTCACGGCGGCCGAGGGGACCCTCGGCGTCGTCACCGAGGTCATCATCAAGCTCGAGCCCAAACCCGAGTACGATGCCATGGCCCTGGCCATTTTCGGGGAGCTGAGCGGGGCAGGGGACGCGGTCACCGAGGTGATCACATCGGGCATCAAGCTCGCCGGGTGCGAGATCATGGACAAGTACAGCCTCAAGGTGGTGGAGGACGCCCTGGGCAAGGATGTGAGCAAGATCGAGGCCCTGCTCATCATGGAGGCGGACGGTGCCAAGGAGGTCGTCACCCGGGATATGAATCGGATCGAGGAGATCTGCAAGAAATACGGCGTGCAGGAGTTCGAGTGGACGGACGATCCGGCCCGGCGGACCGAGATGATGGTAGCCCGCGGCAGGCTCGTTCCCACGCTCTCCCGCATCAAGCCCTTCAACCGGCTCATACCCATCGCCGAGGACCTGGGCGTGCCCAGTACGAAGATCCCGGAGACCATTCGCAGGGCCCAGGCGATCTCGGACAAGTACAATGTGACCATTGCCACGTTCGGCCACGTAGGGGACGGCAACGTGCACACCACGTTTGTGGGCGATGTGCGAAGCCGTGAGGACTGGGATCACCTGAAGCCGGCCGTGGAGGAGCTCGTGGACGCGGCCCTGGCCGCCAAGGGTACCGTGAGCGCCGAGCACGGGACCGGCATCACCCGGGCCGCCCACATCGAGCGGCAGCTCGGGGCGGGCATGGAGGTCATGCGCAAGATCAAGCAGGCCCTGGACCCGGACAACATCCTGAACCCCGGCAAGATGAACCTGGAGAAGCAGGAAAAGGCGGCTGACATTTACGACTACTTCGCGTTCCAGCCCCTTCTCGACAACCCCGAAGGGGCGGACTCCTTTGGCGAGGAGGCAGACAACGAGATCCTGGCCTGCATCCACTGCGGGTTCTGCCGACTCGGGTGCCCCACCTTTGAGGTGTCCCAGCGGGAATCCCGGAACGCCCGCGGCAGAAACGCCCTGGCCTTTTACATGTTGAACGGCACGGTAGACATGGACAAGGACCTGGCCGAGGCCTTTTACACCTGCACCACGTGCCAGGCCTGTACCTACTTCTGCCCGGCCCAGATCCGGGTGGACGAGATCGTAGAAGGCGCGCGCAAGAAGATCTATAAGGCGGGGTTGGCCCCGGAGTCCGTGCTGGGCGTGAGGGACAACATCCTCAAGACCGGCAACGTGTATGCCGAGGCGGCCGAGGGGAGGATCGAGATCTATCCCAAGGAGCTCAAGGAGAAGGCCCAGGCCGGCGAGCTCAAGGACAAGGCCGAGACCCTGCTTTTCATGGGGTGCGTGCCGAGCTATCTGGATATGAAGATGGTCCCGAGCCTGATTAAACCCCTGGATGCGGCAGGCGTGGACTACACCACCCTGGCCATGAACGAGCAGTGCTGCGGCTTTCCCCTGTACCTGGCCGGGTCGGATGAGTTCGAGGACCACGTCCGCCAGACCATCGAGAAGCTCCGGGCGACTGGGGCCAGGGAGCTCGTGACCCCCTGCGCGGGATGCTACAAGACCTTCAGGAAGCTCTACCCCGAGATCGGGGAACTGGGCATGGAGATCTACCACTCGGTGCACTACCTGCTGAAGCTCCTGCAGGAAGGTCGGCTCAAGCTCAAGGGCGAGTTCGCCAAGAAGGTCACGTACCACGACCCGTGCGATCTCGGGCGGACGTTCAAGATTTTCGAGGAACCGCGCGAGATCATCAAGCAAATCCCGGGCGTCGATTTCGTGGAGATGGCCCGAAATCGCCTTATGGCGCGGTGCTGCGGCGGGGGCGGCGGGCTGCAGGCCAACGATCCGGACATGGCCGCGGACATTGCAGCCGTTCGGGTGCGGGATGCCCTGGCCGTGGGCGCCGAGGTCATCATCTCGGGATGTGCCGCGTGCAAGGACAACCTGCGCAAGGGCGCCAAGAGGATCCCCAAGCAGGAGCGGGGAAAGATCAAGGTCATGGACATCACCGAGGCCGTGGCCGGTGCCATGGAATGAGTGAAGACAAAAGAAGGGGTAAGGATTAAGAATTAAGGATTAGGACTTCCCTTTACCCCTGGTCCCTTTAATCCTTCAATCCTATTCGACCGTAGGGAGGGTCTATGCCCGAAACCAAGGAAGTTCCCAGGAAATCCATTGCCGCGGCCTCGGTCTGCAAGAAGGTCATGGCCGACCACTTCTACGAGATGGACGAGGCCGTAAAGAAAGGCTCTCCAAAGATCGCCTGGTGTACGAGCGTGGGACCGGCCGAGCTTTTGAGGGGAATGGGGTTCCTGGTGTACTACCCGGAGAACCACGGGGCCATGCTGGGAGCGACGCGTATGGCCACCGACTTGATCCCGTACGCGAACGCGATCGGTTACTCGCCTGATATCTGCTCCTATCTTACGTGCGACGTGGGATCCTACCTCCAGAAAAAGACACCGCTCACCATGGCGTACAAGATCGAATCGGTCCCTCGGCCGGATGTGCTCGTGTTCAACACGAACCAGTGCCGGGATGTGCAGGACTGGTTCGCATGGTATGCGCGCGAGTTCGATGTGCCCCTGGTTGGTGTGCACACACACCGGGACATCAAGGACATTCGGGAGTACCAGATTCAGGACATTGCCAAGCAGATCGAGGAACTGGTCCCTCCATTGGAGGAGGTGACGGGCGAGCGTTTCGACATGGACCGGTTCAAGGAGGCCGTGGAGTTCTCCAGGCAGACATCGGTGCTGTGGCGGGCGTGCCTGGAGTCGTCTGCGGCTATACCGTCGCCCTGGACGTTTTTCGACGCCACGATCCACATGGGGCCCGCTGTGGTGGCCCGGGGCACGCAGGAGGGGGTGGACTACTACGAGAAGCACCTCCTCCCCGAGCTCGAGCAACGGGTCAAGGATGGCGTGGCCGCTGTGGAGGGCGAGAAGCATCGCCTCTACTGGGAAGGCATGCCCATCTGGGGAAAGCTCCGTCCGCTCTCCGAGCAGTTCGCGAGCCTTCATACGTGTGTGGTGGCTTCCACCTACTGCAACTCCTGGATCTTCGATCAACTCGATCCGGCCGAGCCCTTCGAGAGCATGGCACGGGCCTACACGGAGCTTTTCATCGTGCGGGACGAGACGTACAAGGAGCAGTACATTCGGGAATGCTTCGAGAAGTTCAAGTTCGACGGCATCGTGTTCCACGATGCCAAGACGTGTCCGAACAACTCGAACAACCGCTACGGCATGCCCGAGCGCCTGGCGCGAAAGCTGGGCATCCCCACGCTGACCATCAACGGGGACCTCTGCGACCTCCGGTGCTACTCCGAGGAGCAGGCCAAGACGAACATCGAGGCCTTTGTGGAGCAGCTTGAAGAATAAAATACGGTTTTCTCTCGCAAAGACGCTAAGACGCAAAGAAAAAATTAAAATAAGATCATAAAATATATAAGATGGATGAAAATGCGATCGGAAGGATCGTCGTCGATGCATCGTTGATGATTCACAAGGAGCTTGGCTCCGGACTTCTGGAAAGCGTTTACGAACACGTTCTAGGACATGTACTCACGGAGCAGGGCCTGGCCGTCGAACGGCAGGTTGCCGTGCCGATTGCATTTCGCGGTGTGCGACTCGATGAGGGGTTTCGCGCGGATCTGATTGTCGAGGACAAAGTCATCCTGGAGTTGAAATCTGTTGAGGCAGTGAACAACGCCCACAAAAAGCAACTCTTGACGTACTTGCGACTCACCGGATTAAAGTTGGGATTTCTTTTGAATTTCGGATGCGCCCTCATGAAGGACGGGATCACGCGTATTGTAAACGGTCTCGAAGAGTAGTTTCTCGCAAAGCCGCAAAGCCGCTAAGAAAAGAATTGGTTTTTGTAATCATTATCTTTCGGTTTTCTTGGCGTCTTAGCGTCTTAGCGAGAA
>JASFQI010000166.1:0-10297 GCA_050115555.1 Desulfobacteraceae bacterium | reverse complement strand
CCCGGCACGCCTTCTCAAAAAAGGAGTCCCTGAACCCCCGGGCCTGCCGCCAGTGCCACATGGGGTTCGACCACCCCCAGTGGGAGATGTGGAGCAGCTCCAAGCACGGCACCCGTTATCAGGCCCGCGAGGTGGGGGACCTCCCCGAGGGAGCCAACGCCCCGTCCTGCCAGCACTGCCACATGCCGGACGGCAGCCACGACAACCACACGGCCTGGGGGTTCCTGGGCGTGCGCCTGCCCTTTCCCGAGGACGCCCAATGGAAGCAGGACCGCATCACGCTCCTCAGGGCCCTGGGCGTCCTGCACCCGGAGACCGGTGAGCCCACCGCACTCCTGGATGTGGTCAAGGCCCTCGACCTGGCCCGCCTGACCCAGGAGGCCTGGGAAGCCGAGCGGGAAAAGATGATCCGCACGTGTGCCGAATGCCATGCAGAGTCCTACGCCCGGCACCAGTTGGAGATGGGGGACGCCAGCATACAAAAGGCCGACCGGATCATGGCCGAGGCCATCGAGATCGTCGCGGGCCTTTACCGGGACGGAGTCATTCAGAAACCCGAGGCCTATCCCTACAACTACCCCAACCTCCTTTTTTTCATGCGCACCGGAGGCGGGGACCTCTCCAGGCTCTCCTACATCGACCAGCTCCTCCTGAAGATGTACCTGAAGCACCGCATGCGCACGTACCAGGCCTTCTTCCACGTGAACCCGGACTATGCTTACTGGTACGGCTGGGCCGCCATGGTGGAGGAGCTGGGCGCGATCCAGGCCAAGGCCGAACAGATGCGAAAAGCGGCGAAGTAGGTTTGCAGGCTCCAACCGTCAACCGGTCCCTTCCCCAGGCCGCCCCCGCGGCACGGGTGAAAGGGATTTTTCTGCCCGCCCATCCCGATGCCCCGGTGTCCCCAACGGGGTCCCCCTTCTCTTATCATACTGTTAAGGTATTGTTTTTATTTTTAAATTGACATCTCCCCTCATCGGTCTGTATTCTTCCCACCGTTCCCATCTCACCGTCACCCGGCCTGCAGTTGTCATGGTTCTGCTTGCGCTCCTATTCCTCCTGAAAACGACGGGTGACCGGTTCCCATTCGAGATGCTTCGGCCCCTGATAGGCCGTTCCATACGATTTGCCAAGAAAAGCTACTAAAAACAAATAATTACAACTCGTTCAAGATCTCACGGTTTCGAGGACACTCCGGAAAGCCCGTATTATCACCGGATCGTCGCGTGAAGGTCTTTGCCGACAGTGTTCGGCTCTTCCTCTCAGGGATCTGGACGTGCATGCCCCGGTTTTCATCCTGCGTATGGTCCAAAATGGAATGCGAGGACTGAAAAGGGGAAGCAGTCGATTTCGAGCGAGAGCGAATAAGTCGAGTATCGAACATGGATGGAGTCGTAGAAAGTCCGTGACCTGGAGATATGCCCCTAACGATTCCAGTGAGTTAAGTGTGGCCAACGGGCGGTCGAGCGGGTTTTTGCGAGACCGTCAAATTTGAGAATGCCTCGGATGCATGCATTTGGAACCGCAGGACACCACAGGTTCCGAAGCGTATATAAAGAGGCAAAGAAAGGAGGTGATTAAAGGAAAATAGGATACATATCATTGGTCTTCGGATTCCTCAAACGCTGAAATCTACACACGGTCGATCTGAAACACGGGAGAATGCGATGAAAGAGATGAGCAGAAGGGAGTTCGTAAAAACTGTGGCTGTTGGTGGTGCGGTTCTGGGGCTGGGCAGCGCCGTTTTTCATAAACCCCTCGAGGCCCTTGCGGGTGGAAAGTGCGACATCGGCCAATGCAAAAGCGTGCGCATCAAGTGCATCTCTGAACTAGGGTGGTACGATACCAAGCTGCTGGTCGGCCAAATGAAAGCGGCCGGTGGAGGAAAGACCAACCAGTGGGAAATCCCCTGGGACCCCGAGAACGCGGCCGGCAGCTGCACCCTGATCGACATGGAAGCCCTGGACGGGCGTCATCACAAGTTCCTTCTGGACACCGGCTGGAACACCCAATACATGGACAAGTGCTACAAGCGGGAAGGCGTAGACAAGATGCTCGAGAGTGGCGAGATCGAGTGCCTGGTCATCAGCCACGAGCACCTGGATCACTACTGGGGACTGGAGGCCACGCTCCAGTACAACCCGGAGATCAAGATCATCATTCCCAGCACCTTCTACTCCGAGGGCATGCATTTCCTCAAGGGTGCGGAGTTCATCAGGCCGAGCGCGCGAAACGGCATCCCCCACAAGGGAGAGCTGGTGAAGTGCGAGCCCGGGCACATCAACAAGCTTTACGACGGGTGCGCCGCGGTCACCTTTGACCTGCCCATCGTCATTCGGGTTCGTGGCGAGCAATCCCTGTACTTCAACGTGAAGGACAAGGGAATGGTCTGCGTCACCGGGTGCTGCCACCAGGGCATTCTGACGTTTGCCGACTTTGCGCAGGAGAAAATTCTAGGCGGAGACAAGATGTTCGGCGTCTACGGCGGGCTCCACATCGCCCCGTTCGGTCCCATCCAGCCGGAGCGGGCGCACCTGATCACGGGCATGGCCAACTACAACTTCGAGAAGGTGGCCTGCAACCACTGTACAGGTCTGCAAGCGGTAGAGAAGATGATCGAGCTCGGATACCCGGTCATCAAGGGTACGGGGAATCACACCTCGGTCAGCGACCTGTACGTGGGCGCCGGCGATGAGGTGCTGTTCGCCTGACAGCCGTTCCTGATGCACCATCCATACAGTAAAAGGGCGGGACAAGGTTCCGCCCTTTTACGTGGACCGGCGGTGCGCCCCCATGCATTGCGGTTCCTCCATCCAGGGGCCAGGAAATTTTCCCTTCGAAAAAACTTGCCATTCCATCCCAAAGGAATAGACTGTTCAATTCTTTTTATCGCGGTCCTTTGAAGAGGACGTACCCAAGGGAGTTCATCATTCATGTCGTGTGCATGCGTCAACCCTCAGATCCGAAACGTCGCCATTATCGCCCATGTGGATCACGGCAAAACCACGCTGGTGGATGCCATGTTCCGGCAAAGCGGTCTCTTCCGGGCCAACCAGACCGTGGAGGACCGCCTCATGGATACCCTGGACCTGGAACGGGAGCGGGGCATCACCATTGCGGCCAAGAATTGTTCGGTGATGTGGAAAGGCGTGCGAATCAACATCATCGACACACCGGGACACGCGGATTTCGGGGGCGAGGTGGAGCGCGCCCTTTCCATGGCCGACGGCGCCCTCCTCCTGGTGGACGCCTCGGAAGGACCGCTTCCCCAAACCCGGTTCGTCCTGAAAAAAGCCCTGGATGCGGGGCTCCCCATCATAGGGGTCATCAACAAGATCGACCGGCAGGACGCCCGCCCCGAGGAGGTCCTGGACGAGATCTACGACCTGCTCATCGATCTGGACGCATCCGAGGATCAGCTCGATTTCCCCGTGCTCTACGCGGTGGGGAGAGACGGGATTGCCGCTCGTAGCCTTCACGAAACCGCAGACAACCTCCATGTCCTCATGGACACCATTCTCGAGGCCGTGCCCGGCCCGTCTCATGACCCGGACGCCTCGTTCCAGATGCTCGTCTCGGACCTCGGGTACTCCGATTACCTGGGCCGTCTGGCCGTTGGGAAAATCTTCAACGGCTCGGCCCGCTCCCGGGATTCCCTGGTGTGCATCCCCGAGCAGGGCACACCCTTGCCCCTGAAGGTGTCTCAGCTTCAGGTCCACGAGGGCATGGCCCTTCGGCAGGTGGAGGAGGTCCAGGCCGGGGATATCGTGGTGCTCGCGGGTATCGAGGATGTGAAAATCGGGGACACCATTTGCCACCGGTCCTCCCCGGAGCCTCTTCCACGCATCCGTGTGGACCTGCCCACGGTGGCCATGACCTTCACGATCAACGATTCGCCCCTGGGCGGCACGGAGGGGAAGTACGTCCAGTCCAGCCGCATCCGTGAGCGCCTCCTCAAGGAGACCCTCCAAAACGTGGCCGTGCAGGTGGAAGAGACCAGCGACCGGGAACGAATGCTGGTCAAGGGCCGGGGAGAGTTCCAACTCTCCATTCTCATCGAGACCATGCGCCGGGAAGGCTATGAGTTTTGCGTAGGCCGCCCCGAGGTGATCTTCCGGCAGGAGGGAGGAAAGCGGCTGGAGCCCATGGAACGGCTTCTGGTGGACTGCGAGGAACGGTTCCTGGGCGCAGTCACGGAAAAACTCTCCCTTCGAAAGGCCGTCATGACGCACCTGAAGAATCCGCATTCCGGACGGGTGCGCCTGGAGTTCTCCGTGCCCGCCCGTACCCTGATCGGTTACCGGGACGAGTTCCTCACGGACACCCGGGGGACCGGCATCATGCACTCCCTTTTCGACGGGTACGAAGAGTATCGAGGCCCCTGCCCCAGCCGCTTTACCGGGTCCATCGTGGCGGATCGTGCGGGGAAGGCCGTGGCGTATGCCCTGGCCAACCTGGAGCCGCGCGGTCGTCTCTTTTTGGTGCCCGGTGACCCGGTTTACGAAGGCATGATCGTGGGCGAGCACAACCGGGGGCCGGACATCGACGTGAATGCCTGCAAAGAGAAAAAACTGACCAACATGCGGGCCGCTGGAAAGGACGACAACATTCTCCTCTCCCCCATCACCCCCCTGACCCTGGAGCAGGCCATCAGCTTCCTTCGGGACGACGAGCTCCTGGAGGTCACGCCGCGATCCCTTCGCATGCGCAAGGTCGTGCTCTCGGCCCGGGACCGCCACACCCTGCGGGGGGTTCTTCGCAAAGCGGAGGTACGGGCGGCCTGACCCCCTTTTTTCTCACAGCTGAATCCAACGAATTGAATCTCCCTGCATCAAGCTTGAGGAATGCGCGAGCGAAGCATTTTCATTTCGGGGACATGGAAAATGCCGCCCTTCAACCCCTCTTCAGTCGAAATCTCCAGGATACACCAGTGTGTGCGTTTTCTCCACACGTTCACGGCCGAGATCGCGAGGAAAACGATGTATCCTCACGGCTCATCGCCCCGACAACGGCTGCGGCCAGGACTGCGCTCAGCCCGCTCATCACAGTGAACACCAGGGAAAACCGCCACCCGAAATAGGCGATCATCAGCGGAAGCAGGACCGGCTTGACCGCGCGTTGGCCCAGAAAATTGGCCAGGTGGAAATCGGATGCGCCCTTTTCCCTGAGAGAGGCAAGAAACGGGTACCAGGCGTATACAGGCCCCATGGAAACCACGCCGGCTGCGGAGGAGAGAAGCAAGCCGAGTACCCCGGCCCTGCGGCCCAGGAACCGGGTCGCATGGGCCGGCGTGACGAAGCGGTTCAGCAGGAGCATCATGACAAACGCCAGCAGGAGGGGTAAGCTCACCTGTCGCAGCACGTGCGCCGATGCCAGAAACGCACGGCCGATTCGGTCCGGAGACGATCCCCAGAGGACGCCGTAGGCCGCAAGAACCGCCAGGGGAAACAACCAGGCCCGACGGGGACGCCTGGAGCGGTTCATACCGCGTTCATGTTGCGTTTTCCTCACCACATCCCCCCGCATAATCCCACGATCAGAGGCACGGCCAGAAGGATGATGACAAAGGTCGCCACGTTCCGTCCCACGGCAAAGCGTGCACCCAGGGCCCCAATCTCGGCGGGCAGCTGGACCAGGCCCACGCCGACCCAGGAAAGCATCAGGGAAGTGATCCCGCACCACCCCACCCCCATGTCCAGCAGGGTCTGGCCGATCACGTAGCTGTTCACGGGATTGCCGGTCAGGAGGCTTCCTGCACAAGCCCCCCACAGGGTGTCCCAGAACGGGTCCTTTGAAAATACAGCGGTCAGAGCCTGTCTGGGGAAAAAGGCCTGGAAGAGGCCCACCAGCAGAATGACCCCGACCAGAAGGGGGAGCATCCCCACGAACTGCCGGACGGCCCTTTCCAGCGCCCCGCGCCAGAGCGCCGGGCTCATGGGCGAATCCTTGCGGCGGAGCGCTTCGGTCTCTTCGGCCCGATCGAAATCCCCCCGCTGGAATCCATCGACCACGTCCCGGGCACGTCCACGCACCGCCGTGAGGATTCGAACTCCGCTCTTCTCCAGGGTTTCTGCAATGTAGGGCGCGATGTACCCGCAAAGCACCACTTCCGCCCCCATGCCCACCGCCATGGACACGATCTGAATACCTGCCCCAGGCCCACTCGTCCCTGCGGGCGTCTGGACCGCCTCAAAAGTCCCGGTCTCTGTGTCCACTACCAGCAGGTAGGAGGCCGTACCGAGCCGGTTCTCGACCTGGGCGTCCAGGTTTGGACCATCCACGGGTATGGCGATCTTCATGGACTCCCCTTCTCAGTGCAATGGTCGTAAGGAGCGTAATGTAAGCCCCGCATTCGGATATATATCACATGAAGCTGCAATGGGAAGCCCGGGAGTGAATTGGCGGCTATTTTCAAACCCCGCCCTGAACGGAGCATGGAGGGGAACGTTGACTCCTTATCCCCGGTTCGGCTATCATGCGAGCCCAGCAATACGGGCCGAGAAAGGCCCTCGATATCCCCCTTCAGGGAAACCGCATCCCAGGCTCGCGCATCCTTTTTCGCGGTCCACACGAGCGTTGCGCAGCCGCATCCGCAGAGCCCTTTGCACAGGAGGTCGTTGCCCATGATTCAGGAAATCACCGCCCGTGAACTCGACGTGGAAGGCTTTATCGAAGCGCAGGTCGGCTCCATTCAGGAGGCCGTAGGGTACGGAACGGCCATCAACGCCCTTTCCGGTGGGGTGGACTCCTCCACGGTGACCATGCTGGGCCACCGCGCCCTGGGCGAGCGGCTACGGACCGTATTCATTGACAACGGCCTCATGCGGGAGGGGGAGCCCGAGCAGGTTGCGGGATTTTTTCAGGAACTTGGGGTGCCGGTGGCCATCGTGGATGCGCGGGATGCCTTCTTTGGCGCCCTTTCAGGGATTACCGATCCGGAGGAAAAACGGGAGGCGGTCACGCAGACATTCTACAAGGAAGTCTTTGGCCGCATTGTGAAGGAAAGCGGAGCCAGAGTCCTTCTTCAGGGAACGATCCTGACGGACGTGGATGAGACCGTGGCGGGAATCAAGCGTCAGCACAACGTGTTTGCGCAGCTTGGGATCGACCCTCAAAAGGCCTTCGGATACGGCATTGTCGAGCCCCTCATCCAGCTCCGAAAGGACGGCGTGCGAAGGATCGGCAAGGCCCTGGGTCTTCCGAGCGAGCTCTTCGAACGCATCCCCTTCCCCGGACCGGCCCTGGCCGCCCGTGTGATCGGCGAGGCCACGCCGGAGCGCATTGAAACGGTGCGAAAGGCCACGGTTGTGGTGGAACGCCTGCTCCGGAAAACGGATGCCTTCCAGTACATGGCGATCCTTCACGAGGATCGCGTCACCGGCATGCGGGACGGAAAGCGTGACTTCGGGCTTCAGATCGAGGTGCGTTGCTGGGACAGTGTGGACGCCCGAACCGCCACCCCCACGCGGTTGCCCTTCGACGCCCTGGACGACATTGCCTCGGGCATCCTTGGCGAGGTCCCGGGCGTGGTCAGCGTGACCTACAACATCGGGACCAAGCCACCCTCCACCATCGAGGCCGTGTAACGAGAAAGAAGGAGGCAGGCGCACTGAAAAAGCCTCTGTCCATGAATCGGCTTCCCTTTCTTTCCTGTGCGCCGCCTCCTTTCGGGACCCCTTGCGGGATCGGGGGAGTGGCTCCGTAGAGCCACTCCCCTATGTGCCTCCCCCCTAAAAATCCTGGAAATCGCGGTCTTCCATCGGGATCACCTGCTCGGGGACCACCTCGATCGCCTTGGTCCCGGCTTGCTTTTTCTGCCCCCGATTCATTCCCTGAACTGGAAGCAAGTCTCCCTTGGAATCCTTTCCCCTGCGAGTGCGAGCCCTTTTT
The DNA here is from genome assembly GCA_050115555.1 of Desulfobacteraceae bacterium. Taxonomy (GTDB): domain Bacteria; phylum Desulfobacterota; class DSM-4660; order Desulfatiglandales; family HGW-15; genus JASFQI01. The sequence continues at coordinate 2,407 of JASFQI010000166.1, read as the reverse complement.
CCCCGGGCGCCGTTCTCTCCCCCGACCAGGGATTTCAGGTCATCGACAAAATGCTTCATCTGGTCCGCCTGGGCACTCATTTCCTCGGATGTGGAAGCGGACTCCTCCGCATTGGCAGCCACCTGCTGAACCACCTTGTCCATTTCGGCGACTGCCGTGTTCACCTGGTCGATGCCCTGGGCCTGTTCATTGGAAGCGGCTGCGATCTCGTCGACCAGTTCCCCCACCTTCCCGGCAATTTCCATGTTCTCATTGAAAGCACCCTGGGTGAGCTTGGTCAATTCATTGCCGTTCTGAACCGCTTTGATGGTGTCCTCGATCAACTGGGCCGTGTTCTTCGCCGCCTCAGCAGCCCGCATGGCCAGGTTTCGAACCTCATCCGCCACCACGGCGAATCCGGCACCGGCCTCTCCGGCCCTGGCCGCCTCCACCGCCGCATTGAGTGCGAGGAGATTCGTCTGGAAGGCAATCTCGTCGATCGTCTTGATAATCTTTCCCGTCTCTTCACTGGAACGGGTGATTTCATCGATGGCTCCGGCCATCTCGCCCATGTGCCGGTTCACCTTTTCCACAATCTCCGAGGCCTTTTGCATCATGCCATTGGCCTGGTTGGCGTTTTCAGCGTTCTGCTTGGTCATGGAGGACATCTCTTCCAGCGAGGAAGAGGTCTCTTCAATGGATGCCGCCTGTTCCGACGAGCCTTCCGCAAGCAACTGACTCGAGGTGGCCACCTGACTCGATCCTGAAGCCACCTGATCCGAAGCCTCGTTCAACCCTTGAATGACGTTTCGAAGGGGTCTCGTAACCCCTCTCCCGATGGCCCACATCAAAAGCATCCCCAGGAGCAGGCTGGCTCCCACGATCCCCAGCAACTGGACCAGGGTGCCGTGATACACATCGGCGGCCTCCTGCTCTGAATTTTCTGCAATCGCCAGATTGATCCCCGTCAACTGATCCAGGAAGTCTCGCATGACCTCAAATTTTTCTTGAGCTTCGCCCAGGGTGAGGTCCAGAGCCAGGCGCCGGCCCTGACGAGTGTCTTCTGAACGCCCGTCCACAACGCGCCGTGAGACTTCCTCCCATACCGTTCTCGCCTCTTCGTACTGGGGAATGATCGCCGCTTCCTCGGGCGTGGATGCCAGGGCCTTGTACTTGTTCCAGCGGGCATCCGATTGCTCCAGGTTCTCTTCATATTCTTTGACCAGCCCCTTGAACACATCCGACTCGGTATTGGCGAAAATCATGGACCGCTCTGCCACAAGCGCCTGCTGAAGGTCTCGATCCGCCTCGATCAAATAGTCGATGCTGGGCAATCTCAGGGAAAAGATATCCTGGAGCCCGTGGTTGATCACGGTGGCACTCCGGTAACCGACGAATCCCAGACATGCCGCAATAAGGATCATCACTGTGAAACCGAAGACCAGCTTGGGTCCTACTTTCAGGTTCTTGAACCACTTCATGGCATTGAACTCCTTTTCTCGGCCGGAGGGTGGACGTTCCCCCATTGACCATTTACTCCACCGCTTCCACATCGATCCCGAACGTAATGGCCCCGATCGCCTTACCACCATCCATCACCGGAACGGAGATCTGCACCAGATAGGCTTGAGCACTCTCGTCAAACTCCACCTCATCCACAAACACCTCGCCGTTGCCGCCGTTGTAAGACTTCTGGAACTTGGCCTCGTCCCCCTGCCAGTAGTCCGAGGTCTTGTTCGTCATGGCAACGTTGGCGCCCTGGTTGTCCATCACGAAAATCTCGGCATAGTAGGAAGCACTGTCCTGGATCCCCTTCAGGTGCTTGCCACACGCGGAGTCCATGAGGGCCTGCATGTAGTCGGCAACCCCGGCATGGTCCCGCCATTGGGCATCCATCTCCTTGATTTGATCCATTGTCGCTCCCTCGGCGTTCCTGGACTTGACCGCGTCGACAATGACCGGGTCAGTGCCGATCTTGACCAGCGTGGAATCGGCCAAATCCACGATCTTCTGAGGGGCCTTTTCCGCCGCCCCGACGGCAGAGAAGGCCGCCAGAACCCACATTCCTGCAACGAGTAAACAGAATACCTTTTTCATCCCTTTCCCTCCTTTTTCGCATTTTGTTTTGCAAACGGGTGTGCCTGCTGATTACGGCCGTACGAATTGCACAATTCATACCAAATTTATAAGGATCACCATATGCAGAGATTTGAGAAAAAAAGGGACGCGATTGTAGAGTCGACGTCAAAATGCCCACTCCCATTGCCTGTCGATGTTCAATGGATTGACGCGCATTTTGACGCAACCCCCTCCTCCTGTATGAAAAGGCCGGGGCATGGACGAGTGGGGGTCATGGGGAATGCAGATTCATCGAACCCTGGAATCGGTCAACGGATCGTCGTATCCTTCGACGTTCGCCTTCCGGGTT